>JAGKWX010000026.1 GCA_021151585.1 Alphaproteobacteria bacterium
TTTATAGCACTTAACTAAAATATAGTTACTTAATATCCACAATGTTTAAACCACCCGATTAGATCATTTTGTGTGATCGCTTGAAAAGCAATTGTCATTACCGCCTTAAATTGCGATTCAGTACGCGGCGCATATTTTCTTATTGTACTTTTTATTTTGGACCACATATTTTCGATAGGAGAAAAATCAGGAGAATAAGGAGGCAAAAACCAAAGCCTAGCTCCTGTAGCTTCAATATACTGTTTCACAGCTTCAGATTTATGAAAATTAACATTGTCCATCAAAACGATATCACCCTGTTTTAGTTTTGGCGCTAAATGATCCCGCACAAATGCTACAAAAATTTCGCCATTGGTTGCCCACTGACCATACAACGCTGCTTTCACTTCATCCATTCCAATAGCCCCTAGCAAGCTATAATAATTCCCTCGTGGATGTGGCTTAGCCAGCTTAATTCTTTGACCTCCTACAATACGGGCATAATCTCGACAAAAACTTAAATTTGCTCCCGATTCATCTAAAAAAATCAAACGGCTGGCAGATTCAACGGCTATTTCTTTTTTTAAACTTCAGTCTTTGTTCCTGAATATCCGGTCTTTCTTGTTCTGCGGCATAGTGGCTTTTCTTTTTGCGCTTAACACCAAGACGTTTTAATGTCCTATGCATCACCATCGGAATAACGACTTTGATCCCTTGCTTTTTATTATAAAATTCACATAACTCTTCAAGCGTTGCGTCAGGATGCTTTTCAACAATCTTAAGTACTCTTTCCTCTAAATGCTTTCCTGAAATGGAGGCGGGACGGCCTTTTTCTCCTTTGATGGCCTCAATGTCGCCGGTCTCTTGAAATTTTTTCCAATACCTTTTTACAGTTAGTAAACACACCTTAAATCTTTCGGATATTTCCTCTTGCGTTCCTTCTCCTGCCTTGTACGCTTCAACAATTTTTTTCCGTAAGTCTTTTGAATAAGGGGCCGGCATAATTATTCCTAAAAATAAAATAATTATATCAGGTAACTAAATTTTAGTTAAGTGCTATAAGCAGTGGCTGAGTCAGACCCTAGGGAAAAAGCGGTATCAACTTTTTATGACAAGTTTGTTGAATGGTGATGTGCCTAAATTTACCCAATTACTGGGTGAATATCTGATGGATGCTTTAAGTTTTCGAGATGTTGTCGGTGATGCCAAAGCGGAGAATTTCTATCATGGATTTGTGGCTGCTTTAATTGCGAGTGTACGTGAAACTCACTGGGTGGATTCCAATAAAGAAAGCGGACATGGCCTATACGATGTGATGCTGACTCCAAAAGCAGGTCAGGGCACTAAAGGTATTATTCTTGAATTTAAGCATGTGAAAAAAAGTGAGTCTTTGGAAGAAGCAACCGAAATAGCATTAACACAAATTGATGTATCGCGATATGCAACTGTGTTAGCGCGATACCCACATATTACCGATGTTCTTAAAGTGGGGTTAGCTTTTTCAGGAAAAGAGGCGCAATCTGTGTATAGAGAAGAAAACTTAACGACACATGAACAAAGTAATTTATACTGGACAACACGATGCGAACGTGAAGAGTTTGAAGAAGAGACAAGTGGTGCTAAAAGAACAATAGATGTTTCTGACATACAGCATGATCAAGACGTTATGCAATCGAAAAAAAAAAGTAAAAGTTCACTTCAGAAACATGGGTTATTAGGTCAACAAAGCTTAGGCTCGAGTAGTTCAGCGAATGTACACAGCTCTTTAGGTGTGCGAACGCGTGGCCAAGTCATCAAGAATGGTTGATAATCTTATTTCTCACTCAGCTTAAAAACTTTGCCTAAAATGTCTATAAAGAGCAGTGTGTCGTTTATTTTGACATAATAAAAATATTGGGTTTTGTCGCAAATAATTTAAAAAATCTACAAAATCATAAGGCAAATTTCTGCCAGATATAATTATCCCGCTAAGGCATAAAACTGCTTGAAAATAGATTGATTTGCCGCGTTAACGTGCTGCCCTTTTCTTAACATGTGATGCAATTCAACACCCGCTAGCATTGCTTTCGCCGAGTCAAAAGATTTGAAACCTTTCATTGGATTTGTAATTTTTTTAATACTGCGATGGTCTTGTTCAACAATATTATTCAAATATTTTATTTGTCGTGCTGTGATTTGCATTAATGCTAAACCACACAAAAAACATAAAATCAATTGCAAATTAATCGCATCAATTACCACTTTATTCGCGCCGATTTTATCCAGTGTGACTTTTTCACAACAGAATGATCCATTTAAATTAGGCTCGTCCTGAAGCAGCATCTTCTACAGGCGCAACATTACGCTCATCTAATTTTGCCTGCCTAGCTGCCGCCGCTTGCTTTGCTTGCTCATCAAGATCAATTAACTTTGGCTGACTCCAGGGTCCAGTTAATGAATAATGATATGCTGTAAATTCAGCAATACTGCTTGCTGCAATTTTATCAAAAGCATACGTCGCAACGCCTGCAATAGGACCACCCGCCAATGTTGCAATGAGCGGTAAAGATGAGGTAACGTAAGGGGTAACGGTCAACCTAAGATCATAACTTTGCTTAACCAAATCAACCAAACCTTTGAAATCAATCTTAGCTTCCGGACCATCAAAGCCACCCTTGCTCACTTCAGCGACACCCGATTGAAAATGCCATTGACTATTGAAAGTATTAAAACTATAACCATTTTGGCTTAAATCACTAAAATTTAATTGCAACCGCCGCTGAATACTTTGCGAACTAAACAAGGTTAATACTTTTCCTAAACCCATTTTCGCTGCATCGCCACTCACTGGAATAACACCATCCTTGACTGCCACCTGCGCATCGCCCTGAATCATTTTAAGCTGAAAAGCGAGAGGCGAACCAGGCCAGGTAACATCATAATTTAAGCTACCTGCTTTAGCGTGTAAACTTTGCGTGATGCCCATTTCTTTTAAAAATTTGCCCGTATCTTTAGCTTGAAGAGAACCCTGAAATGCTGTTTGATCCTTGTTGTGAAGACTGAGCCATTGACCATGTGTTGCCAATTGATAGGTATTATTTTTGATTTTTATTTCATTGAATAAAACACCATCAGTCAGTGGTGAGCTATGAAAAATAACTTCTCCAAAGTGCGTGCCGCCGACAGTACAAGCTCGAACATTAACGAACAACTCTGGCCATGTTGCCGCTTTTTTTGCTGTCAGATCGGACTTGTCACTGTTTAAGCTTTTGTTACTTTGTGGCAAAGTAAGGTAATCAAAATCGGCATGAATTGGCGTATGCGCGCTAACAGGAATAACAATACTGCCTTGTGCTTCAGGCATATTGATAGCCCAAACTGTTCGGTCCTGCATTTTTGTTACCGATAGTTCTATCTTTTCTTTTATATAATTAATCAAAAAACGCATAACATTAGTCGTCGGCGCAAAAGATACTTGCATGGCAAAAGGTGATAGTTCTTGCACTGTTTTGCCAAAGGGTGCCGGCAACTTCACAGCCATGCCGTGCAAATCACTATCAAAGTTAACAATATACTCAGATGTAGTAATGGGGATGCGTACATGGGCATGATATGTTGATTTTCCTGCCATATAGGCATCTAAACCATCTACCTTGAAAATGCGATGCAATTGTAATGGCGAAAACTCACCTGTTGTATCGACATGAATTGCAGTCATCACATTTTTCATGAGTTCAGTATTAATATTTATTTTTACCGACTCGCCTGATAAGACCCCCTCCACGCCTTGAGCAGATAGACTATTTTGCGTAAAATGCAACGCTCCCTGTACATTTGTTACTCCCACACCAAACGCTGTCCATATAAAACTTGCTCTCTGCGCCAACCATTGTCCAGATACAGCAATGTGCTCCGCATCTAGCTGCCCCAAAGGCAAATCCACATGCAATGACAAAGCCCCTCGGCCCGTGATTTTAAAAGGCTGTAGCCATTGACTTAACGTACTATGAAGCGGGCTTTTATCCATGTATTGCTGGTAATCAGCAACACTACCGTCTACAGAGGCATCTACTTTTACAACCACATGATCTGCCGAATAATTATCAACACTCACTTTGGCTGAGTTAATCGAAGCTTGCAAAGTATTACCTACGATAGACATATCAAACTTCTGATTATGTAATAGCAAGTTTCCAGAAATATTATCCACTGAAGGCCATTCAGGTGAAAACGAAATCACTGATGGCTTAATTGCGGCATCTACAATAAACACACCTTGATTATTAGCATAAGGAAAATCATCAACCGAACCTCGAATCAGCACTTTACCATCAGCCCCTTCCCCCGATTTGATGGCATGAGTTAACCAATCCGAAAAATCAGCATCAAATTTTTTCATGGGTAGTAACTGCGTTATCGCTTGCGTATGTAGCAAATGATACTCAGCCAATAAATTTAGCATGGCTGAAGATGATTGATCTGCCGGAACATCTAATTGCAAAGCACCTTGAGCGCTAACATCAGGAGTGACGACTTTGATAGAATCTAGCAACAATGAGAATGTATCTTGTGAGTTATTCCATTGACCATGCGCTAATAAATTTTTTACTGCGACTGGCTGATTAAAATATAATGGAAAAAATAGCACATCATTTTTATCAAAAATCGTAAAGATGCCTTGTTTTAAGCCACCAGAAATGGCGCCAGAAGCATGGTGTATTTCAGGAAGCTCTTGATAAGGATGACTGCTCAAGCCATAAAAAGCTGTTGAAAATTTATATTGATCAATAGCTGACAAATTTTTCGGAATTTCTACAGTAATGTCCTCGAGCATACCGTGAATATTCGCGTCTTTAATATTAAAGCTTGGTGGGCTTATATCAAAAAAATCAACTGCGGTTGATACGTCTTGCAAATCTAATGCATTTAAATGTGCAGCATAGTGATCAGACAAGCGCCAAAACTCAAACTGATAATCATCTTGCTGTTTTGTCGCTCGCGTTAAAACAATATTTTTACCCTGCAACACCCAATTATCACTACCTTGGCTTAAAGGCTGCCATAAAAAAACACCTTCAATACTAGGATAAATATGTGTACTGTTATCCTGTTGTAATAACACATTTTGACTAAGCAATTCAGACTCAACGAATACAGGCATTCCCTTATGAAGATCAATCCAAGTATATAGTGTTAACTCAGTTTGTATTTTTTTGACATCGCTCCCTGCTTGACCAATTTTCGCCGATACATCACCATCGATAAAAACTGATAATTTTTTGTGTTCAGCGCCAGCATGAGATTGATACACATTTGCGTGGTCAAGCGCTATAGAAATAGCATTGCCATTTAATTGCTGCAAAACTAATGTCAAATGACTTAAACGAATGGTATTCTGAGTAATCAACCAAGCAAAAAATTCTGGCGCATGCGAAGGCGAAGCATCTGACATATCAAGAGCAATAGCATCATTAACAAGATAATGATTCGCCCCCACTTCACGCACATTAATTTTTGACCCAGAAACAGTAATGGAGCTAAAATACGGCGCACGATGCCACAGCGTTCCGAAAACACCGAGACGTATAGAAAAATCATCTGCATGAAATATGGGAGCGTCATTGCCTGCAGTAGAGTCACGCAATGTTAAACCTATAAAATGAATTTCCGGGCCAAAGCGCACCCAATCTGCTCGAATACGGCGAATTGTCACATCGACATGCAATACATCTGATATTTTCTTTTCAACATATGCTTTATGATGATTGATGACTGGGGTTAATGCTTGCAATGTAACGCCAATAATTGCTGCCACAATAATCAAACAAGCAACAAGATACCACAAGTAAACAACACAGCTTTTTATCCAATGCTTCACAATACACTAACCTTTTAAGAAATGAAATTTCTGGCTAAAATACTGATAAAAAGGCCACGCTAGGCCACTTGTCACGGTACCGAACATTAGAGACCAAAGCATAGGGCTATCGGTTAAGGCATGATCTAAACTAAACATAATAAGCCATGAAACAGCAATCAAAGCAGCAATCATCAAGCTTTGCTGCAACAGATGAAACATATGAAATCGACGATAAAACATATCAAAAATATATATCATCACAACAAAAACAAAAGCATGCAAACCTAACAAAGAGCCCATTAAGACATCCATCATAATGCCCATAGAAAAAGCTACGCCAACATTAACCAAGCGCGGATAACTATCTGTCCAAAAAAACAAGCTTAACAGCACCCATGATGGATTAATCAGCGATAAATTTCCTGGCAAAGGCAAAATTGATAAAATTAACGATAGTAACAAAGTAATAAAAATAAGAATAATTTTAGGCATGCGCATCACCTACCAATAAAACAAAGCGTTGACGCTGTAATTGTGCCAGTGGCTCAACGCTAATTGATAAAAATTGATCACCAGCGACATTATTGACGGCAACAATTTTGCCTACAGGATATCCTTTGGGAAAGCGATCACCAACACCAGAAGATACTAATATATCACCAACTTCTACCATCTCAGTTTTAGGAATAAACATTAGCGATAGAGGATGCAATACGCCCTCTCCTTGTAAAATAGAGCGGAGACCAGTATGGACACTGTCAACTGGAATTGCACTACGGACGTCACTAATCAACATAACTCGACTAGTCCCAGGCCCGACCATCACTACTTGGCCCAAAATTCCATTAGCGTCTAAAACAGCCTGGCCAACAAATACACCATCATGCGCGCCCTTGTTAATCATCCATTCACTCGGATGCGTATTTGCAGCAACAAACAAGACTTCTGCAACATCAACCTTAATAGATAACTCAGTCGCAGCATGTAACAATGTTTTCAGCTCTTGATTTTCTTTTTGTAAGTTTAAAAAACTCTGCTGTTGTAACTTTAATAAAATAATTTCTTTTTCTAGTCGCTGATTTTCTCGCAACAACATGCTATGCGAAGCAAAAGCGTCAACCGTTTTGTTCAACAATGTAAAAGGAAAATTGACTGTATACTGTAAAGGTGCAACGATTGCTTGTAATGCATACCGTATATTTTTAGAAACATAGCCTCGTGAATCTACTAACAATAAAACAATAGACAAAAAAACAAGAACGAGTGCACGTTGCGATATACGCGGCCTTTTATTAAAAATTCCTCTGATTTTGCTATCCTCATTTCTCAACAATCACTAAGTCCTGCTTGTATTATTGACTATTATGACTATCGATAATACAAAACAGAAGCTTAACTCACTCTATTGATTGTCATCACTTTGTTATTCTTGGCTCAAAAAATCTCCGCCCATTTTATCAGTTAGTTCCAAAGCCCTACCACCACCACGAGCAACACAAGTCAGTGGCTCATCAGCAATAATGACTGGCAAGCCTGTCTCTTCAGACAATAACTTGTCTATATTACGCAATAAGGCACCGCCACCTGTTAAAATCATGCCACGCTCAGCTATGTCTGCAGCTAATTCAGGCGGTGTTTGTTCAAGCGCAGTTAATACAGCGCCGACAATGCCTGACAAGGGCTCTTGCAAAGCTTCTAAAATCTCATCACTATTCAATACAAAACTTCTTGGCACACCCTCAGCTAAATTGCGTCCACGCACTTCCATTTTTAACACTTCTTTCCCTGGAAATGCCGAACCAATTTCATGCTTAATGCGTTCCGCGGTACTTTCACCAATTAAGGTACCATAATTGCGACGAACATAATTAATAATTGCCTCATCAAAACGATCACCACCAATACGGACAGAAGATGAATAAACAATACCGCTTAAAGAAATAATCGCAACTTCAGTAGTGCCACCACCAATATCCACAACCATAGAACCGCTCGCTTCGTGTACCGGTAAGCCCGCACCTATCGCTGCCGCCATGGGCTCATCAATTAAGTAAACCTCTCGCGCTCCAGCACTTAAAGCAGATTCACGAATCGCGCGACGCTCTACTTGCGTCGAGCCACAAGGAACACACACTAAAACACGAGGACTTGGGCGTAAAAAACGATTTTCATGTACTTTATGAATAAAATGCTGCAACATTTTTTCCGTTACAAAAAAATCAGCAATCACTCCGTCTTTCATAGGTCGAATAGCGGAGATGTTTCCTGGCGTTCTACCCAACATACGCTTTGCCTCTAAACCGACCGCAGCGACTTTTTTTTGACCGCCAAACTGATCTTGACGAATAGCGACCACAGAAGGCTCATCCAGAATAATTCCTTTGCCACGGACATAGATCAGCGTATTTGCCGTTCCTAAATCAATGGACAAATCGTTAGAAAAATAACCACGTAACTTTTTAAAAATGGGCATCATCGGCTCCAACACATAAGCAAGGAAATGAGCGATAATGTAGCAGCCATCAGGGGGAAGGAGCAAGGAAAATTTCATCTAAACCAAGCATTAGATGCAAATCACAGGCAAATAAAAAAGGTGGCGATAATTGCCACCTTTATTGCTTACTCTGCCTCTAATTAACTCATCCCGTGGTTTTTGTATCAGCAGTCAAGGAAGTAGAGCTGTCGGTAGTAGCTTGAGTTGATTCAGTTTTCTCAACTTTAGCCACGACAGCGACGCCAGGCCCCGCAAAAGCCGACACTGACACTAAAGAACACGCTAATACTGAAGCCATTAATACTTTTTTCATTACTCTCTCCTTGATATGCTTAAACACTATAGAATGTACGCCTAGGCTATAGGCAAAAAATACTCCAAGTTACAACCTTAATTGAATGCATACTTGGACTAAAACTAGCTTATTCCGCAGCCCCTGCGCTACTACCTGCGCTACTATTGCCGCTAGCACTATGAGACTCAGCCGCTGTGCTTATCGCTGTTGCCTTCGTTGATTTTTTCTGCACGTTGACATCTGTGCTTATCGCATTGGCTTTCTTTTTTTCGAATTTCGCTTCGTGTTTGTTAGCTTTCGCTTGCTCTAGATTAAACTTCTCTTGTTTTTTATCGACATTGTAATTCACCTTCGCTTGTGCCTCGGCGCTAGCAAGGTACTTAGCTGTAGCCTCATCAGTTGTCGACGCAGCAAAAGCCGACACTGACACTAAAGAACACGCTAATACTGAAGCCATTAATACTTTTTTCATTACTCTCTCCTTGATATATTTAAAAATTACAGCATCTACTCTTAAACTATAGGTAAGAAATATTCAATTTGCAAGGTTAATTTAGCACAGAATTAACTAACGCAACCTGGCCCTGATATTTTGCTTAATCACTCGTATTTATATAAAAAAAAGTGTTACTATCAAGTCAAACTGCACCGAATCATCTACATGACTATGCAAATCGATTTTTATCTTTTATCCACGGCCGAAGAGCAGCCAAGGGATATCTTTTTATGCAAACTGGTTGAAAAAATATATAAACAACATCTTCATGTCTATATTCATTGCAAAGATCGCCAAGAAACACATCGTTTAGATGAGTTATTATGGACATTCAGCGATACAAGCTTTATTCCCCATAACTTGGTTGGCGAAGGGCCATACACACCACCGCCGATACAACTCGGATTTGATGCAGTGCCTAGCCACAGCGATGTGTTGATTAATTTATCTACCACCATACCTATGTTTTACACCCAGTTCCGTAGAATTTTGGAGATCGTACCGCAAGAACAAGAAAAACAGGCCGTAGCACGAGAGCACTATCAGTTTTACAAAACACAGAATTGCGCAATAAAAACGCATAAAATCAGCTAAATATACCGCTAAGGGATATGATGATTTAGCTTAAACCAAGCAGCGGATTGACATCGTAAAATAAAAATAAAGGTGACGATAATCGCCACCTTTATTGCTTAGTCCAACTAACGTAAGTTGATTAATTCTTTTCGCCAGCTATCAAACCAATCGGAGCAGTATTGCCGCGACCGTTCTTGCCTGGAGCAGTTAATTGTTCAACAATATGTTTGCCAACTACAACTTCCTGAACAGTAATTGATGGACCCTTATTATTTTTCGCCATCGCTATAGCATAACCATGAGGTGGGTTGCTTTGCTCTTGGCTAATAACGTAAATAACGAGTAATTCGTTCTTACTATCACCCTGGCTAGCTTTATAGATAAACTTACGGCCAGCATTGTTGTTTTCATTAGTGATATGATCAATAACCGCTTTTTGCAAAGCACTGATTTGTGGCTGAGACAATAGCTTGTTCAATGCAAAAATTTCTAATGGACTAGTCAAGTTGCCGTTGTTATCAAAACTAGGCGCAGCATTTTGTGTGCTACCAACACCTTTGCCTAAACTGCCTGCAGCCGCTTGCACTATGTTAACCACTGTTTGCAAACCTGAAGATTGAGATTGAGAGCCAGCAATCAAAGCTGTAGGTGCAGAAGACCCATTAGTTTCAGCATATGCTTCTGCTTTGGGCGGGTTACCTGCAACCGCAAAGCTTGCTGCTGATGCTAAAGAAAGCGCTAATACTGACGCAGTTAATACCTTTTTCATTATTCTCTCCTTGATAATTTTAAGTAATATAATCTACCCTATTGAATATAGATAACAATTATTGAATTTGCAACTCTTATTTAATATTTCCTTAAGAAATCAAGTGCAACATAGCCAACAAGAATACTTGTCGTCGACGATCAACGCCCGCATCACGCATATTCAAGCGAAATAGTAGCAACATTGATCAAGTAAACAGCTCATAAACGCATCAGTTACAAAAAATAAATCTTGCAATCAATATGCATAAAATTGGATAAATTAATAGAATCCAGGCAAAATACTCGACTTTATAGCAGAAATTAAGCACATCATGGATAAAACATTCGACCCTAAAACCATTGAATCCTCTTGTTACGCACAATGGGAGCAGCAAGGCTACTTTCAACCATCAGCATGCGCCGGACAATCTTTTTGCATCATGCTACCGCCTCCTAATGTGACAGGCTATCTGCATATGGGCCACGGCTTCCAACAAACGTTAATGGATATATTAATTCGTAAACACCGCATGCAAGGCGATAATACGTTATGGCAAGGCGGCACGGATCACGCTGGCATTGCCACGCAAATGGTTGTAGAACGTCAATTGCAAGAACAAGGGCTAACCAAACATGATTTAGGTCGTGAACAGTTTGTTGAACAAGTGTATGAATGGAAAGAAACCTCGGGCGGACAAATTACCCAACAAATTCGTCGCCTTGGCGCATCGATAGATTGGTCACGCGAACGCTTTACCATGGACGACGGCATGTCACATGCGGTTCGTGAAGTGTTTATTCGTTTATACGAACAAGGGTTAATTTATCGTGGCAACCGCTTAGTCAACTGGGATCCAAAGTTACAAACCGCAATTTCTGACTTAGAAGTATTAAATGAAGAAGAACAAGGTGTTTTATATCATATTGCCTATACACCAGACATTATTGTGGCCACAACTCGCCCAGAAACATTATTTGGCGACGCCGCGGTAGCTGTACATCCAGATGATCAACGTTACCAACAGTTCATCGGAAAACAAGTACAGCTACCACTAAGCAATCGTACGATTTCGATTATTGCGGATACATATGTCGACCCGGCTTTTGGTAGCGGTTGCGTAAAAATAACACCAGCACATGATTTTAACGATTATGAGGTAGGACAACGTCATCAATTACCATTAATCAATATACTAACAAAAACCGCTCTCTTAAATGACAACGTTCCAGAATCCTATCGCGGGTTAAGCACTGCTGAGGCACGCAAGAAAATTGTTGCAGATCTAGAAGCGCAAGGATTATTGGTTAAACAAGAACAACATCTGATGAAAGTTCCGCGTGGCGACCGTTCGGGCGTTATCATTGAGCCTTACTTAACAGAACAATGGTATGTAAAAATGGAATCGCTCGCAAAGCCAGCGCTCGACGTGGTGCGTAGTGGTCGCGTGAAAATTGTACCGGAACATTGGACAAAAACCTATTATCAATGGCTAGAAAATATTCAAGATTGGTGTATCAGCCGACAACTTTGGTGGGGGCACCGCATCCCGGCTTGGCATGATGACCAAGGCAACATCTACGTTGGGCGCAGCGAACAAGAAATTCGCGACAAGCATAAACTCGCCGATACTGTTTCTCTTACACAAGACGATGATGTCTTAGATACCTGGTTTTCATCTGCATTATGGCCTTTTTCAACCTTAGGCTGGCCTGAAACAACACCTGAATTAACAGCATTTTACCCATCACAAATACTCATGACCGGCTTTGATATCTTGTTTTTCTGGGTTGCGCGCATGATTATGATGGGATTGCATTTTATGGATGACGTGCCTTTTGAAACAATTTACATCACCGGACTGATTCGCGATGCCGAAGGTCAAAAAATGTCAAAATCAAAAGGCAATGTATTGGACCCAATTGATTTGATTGACGGAATCTCATTAGAAGATTTAATTCAGAAGCGCACCGCTTCGATGATGCAACCACAACTAGCAGAAAAAATTACCAAGCAAACACAACAACAGTTCCCACATGGCATCGCAACGTCGGGTTGCGACGCGTTGCGATTTACGTTTTGCGCCTTAGCGTCAAATACTAACAATATCCGTTTTGATATGGCTCGCCTTGAAGGATATCGAAATTTTTGCAATAAATTATGGAATGCGGCACGATATGTTTTAATGAATGTTGATAGCAAACATGACGGGCGAGCGAACGAGGCACAAGCCTCGGAGAATAGCCAAGTGGTGGCGCACAAGACTGAATCTCCAGAAACATCATCGCTTAATCATCAAACTAGCATCATCGATAAATGGATTATTAGTCGCCTGCAAAACATCATTGAAGAAAGCAATCGTCATTATGAACAGTTGCGTTTTGATTTATTAGCACAATGTTTATATGATTTTGTTTGGAATGAATTTTGTGATTGGTACCTAGAATTGTCAAAACCCGTTTTATGGCAAGATCAGTTTAGCGCAGAAGAAAAAGCAGGAACACGCCATACGTTAATAACAACGCTAGAAGCAATTATAAAATTACTTCATCCGATAATGCCTTTTATTACAGAAACGATATGGCAATCGGTCAAACCAATATTACATCGCCAAGATGACAGCATCATGATGAGCGCTTACCCAAAACATGACACCAAGCTAATCAACGAAGAAGCTCAGTCTGATGTGGAATGGATGAAACAGATTATTGTTGGCATTCGAACAATTCGTTCTGAAATGAACGTTTCGCCAGCTTTAACGATTTCGGTTTATTTGCGCAAAGGCAATAGCATTGATCAGCAACGTTTTATACGCAACAAACCACTATTAATCACTCTCGCAAAATTAAGCGACATTAGTTTCTTAGAGCACGCAGTCGAGCCACCGCCATCTGCAACCGCATTAGCAGGCGATTTGGAAATTCTCATCCCATTAAAAGGACTCATTGATATAACAGCTGAAACAGCACGCCTTGATAAAGAAATCGGGAAAATTAACGATGAAATAACAAAGTTATCGCAAAAATTAAATAACCCCGGCTTTCTTGCCAAAGCGCCAGCGGAAATTGTCACGAAAGAACAAGAAAAACTGGCAGAGCTAGAAAAGAATGCGCGGCACTTAGGAACGCAAAAAGAAAAACTGGCGAGCTTATAAGTAGAGATAACGCCCAGGAAGAGAGCCTACCTCCACAAGGTCCTGGCTCTTTTCAACCGGGTATCTTGAATGTTTTTCAACAGCGCAATTAATCCTTTCTCAAATGCTCGGCATGCGCCAGTGGCGTTGGATATTTCATAACAACCCAGTAACATGAAATCACAAATGTAATCATGGTTGCCGCTTGAATTAAACAAGATACTTCTTCAGTAATCAACGCAGTCGAAGCAGCCATATAGCCAACCAATAATGAAAACTCACTAATTTGCCCCATACGCACCCCCAGTTCAAAAGACACCGCTTTAGATTCGTTAGCTCCTCTGAATAGCCAGGAAAAGACAAAAGGTTTCGCTATTAAAGAAATAATAGCCAAAGCTAATGCCGGATACAAAATTTTATCAAGATAACTAATATCAAAACTAGCTCCTATAGAAAAGAAAAATAATACCAAGAAAAAATCTCTCAATGGTTTTAAGCTCTCAGCAATATAAAGAGAAATAGGATGCGCAGCGATAGAAACACCGGCAATAAAAGCGCCAATCTGAGGTGATAAATGCATCAATTGAGCCAACTCAGCCATGGCTAAACACCAGCCCACTGATAACAAGAAAATATACTCTTGCACTGTGTCAAAACGCTCTAACAATTTCATCAAAACATAACGCTGGAAAAAATAAGCAATCATCGTTAAGACAGGAAAAGCAATACAAATAATACCAAAGTCTAGCCAGTCGTTAGAGCCAGGGCTCGCCAATGCCTGCAATACCAGCAAAGCAATAATTGCCAGAATATCTTGCATCAATAAAATACTAATCATTAATTCGCCAGTATGTTGATGATGCAAAATCGTGGTTGGCAATAGTTTTAAAGCGATAATTGTACTTGAAAACATCATCGCAATTGCAACGACTATCGCTGCCATTTGATCATAATGAAATAATAGCATGGTGACATAGCCGCAAGCACCAAAGACCAAAGAACTAACCAAAGCAATCCAGCTAACTTTTTTGAACATCCCCCATAGATTTTGCGGATGCAAATGCAAACCCAGCAAGAAAAGCAAAAATAATATACCAATATCACCAGTGCTACTCATTAATTCTGTATTATCAACAAAATTTAACCCCCAAGGTCCAAAAGCAAGCCCCAAGGCCATGTAAGCAACTAATAAAGATTGTCGCGTGTATAAAGCGGCTGTCGATAAAATAGCGGCACCTGAAAAAATCAGGAACAGGGTAAAAATAAGAATTTGCGAATCCATTAATCCTCCAATTTTTCAATTCCACAAGCCCATTCGTATGAACGAAAGCCATCAATCACAATATCAACAACTAGCCGAGCAAAGATCGTATAATTATTCGCACTATGCGCCATATCCAACGTCTGGTAATAATATACACGTTGCTCGATCGGCAATACTGCCGGAGCACAGCTCGCTTTCATGTGTATCCAATCTTTCTTTTAATCTATCAACTTACTGAAAACTGCCTTCATCCAACATAAATTTTCCTTTACGCATCTTCTGATAATGACAATAACGTCGCATTTCCACCTGAGGCTGTGGTGTTAATCGATATCGTTTTTTCAGCACATAAACGTGGCAAATAATGCGGCCCGCCAGCTTTTGGACCAGTACCAGACAAGCCTTCGCCGCCAAACGGCTGCACACCGACTACAGCACCAACCATATTACGATTGATGTAGACATTGCCAACGCGAACTTTCTTGCATAATTCGTCAATCACCTTATTGATACGACTGTGCGCACCAAATGTTAATCCATAACCCGTGCTATTAATTTCTTGTATCGTTTTTTCAAAATCAGCTTCTTTGAAACGTAAGACATGTAAGATAGGGCCAAATTGTTCGCGCGTTAACTGCTGTAAACTAGATAACTCAAATGCGACTGGCGCGATGAATGTCCCTTTATTAAGATCAGTAGAAGTTTCAACTTGATATAATAATTTTGCCTCGCGCTTCATACGATCAATGTGTTCTTGCAATCCTGAACGAGCACTGTCATTAATCACCGGGCCAACATCCGTTGCAATATCACGGGTATCACCCAGCTGTAATTCTTTCATGGCGCCAATTAACATCGTTATAATTTTGTCAGCGACATCTTCTTGAAGATACAAAATTCTTAACGCCGAGCAACGCTGACCTGCACTACCAAAGGCAGAATCAATGACATCAGCAACCACCTGCTCTGGTAACGCGGAAGAATCCACAATCATAATATTTTGACCACCAGTTTCAGCAATCAATGGAATAATCTCGCCTTCACGAGCCGCAATAGTACGCTGGATGGTTTTTGCCACTTCGGTAGATCCAGTAAACATAATACCTTTGACACGCTCATCTGCCGCACATTTATTCCCAATCACCGATCCGCGACCCGGCAATAACTGAATCACTTCTTGTGGAAATCCAACGGCATGCATTAAGGTGACGGCCTTATAGGCAATTAAGGACGTAGGTTCAGCAGGTTTTGCAATAACAGTATTTCCTGCGACCAAGGCAGCAACAATTTGCCCAACAAAAATCGCCAATGGAAAGTTCCATGGGCTAATGCATAAAAAGGGACCTCGGCCATGTAATACTAATTGGTTAGATTCACCCGTTGGCCCTGGTAACTCAATTGGCATCAAATGTTTTTCCGCTTGATCGGCGTAGTAATAACAAAAATCGACTGCTTCGCGGACTTCCGCTACCGCATCAGCAACTGTTTTGCCCGCTTCGACAATCGCCAATGCCATAAATTCTGGCATAGCTTGTTCTAGTGCAGCGCCAAACTTTCGCAATAACTCCGCACGAGCTTGAACACCCTTCTCATCCCACTCAACAAATGCATATGTTGCATTTTGAATAGCCTGCTCACAATCTTCAATATCGGCATCGATCCTAGAACCAACAATATGCTGATTATCCATAGGCGACAATACAGGTCTCGCTGCTTGCTGACAGAGCGCGCCAGGAACAAGCGGACGTGATTCATAATGTTGATTTAAAGCTGGAGTAATTTTTGTCTGCAACTCTTGCAAGGTTTTATTATCAGCCAAGTTAACACCTCTCGAATTTGAACGATCTTTACCATAAAGATCGATAGGTAAAGGAATATGCGGGTGTCGCTTATTGTCTAACGCAGCAACACGGGCCACAGGATCTTGAATAATGTTTTCGATGGGCTCATGCTCATCGGTTATACGATTGACAAACGAACTATTCGCACCATTTTCCAGCAAACGTCGCACTAAATACGCCAACAAATCTTGATGCTTACCAACAGGAGCATAAATACGACAAATACGATTTAAATTAGTTGGCCCAACAATTTGATCATACAAGGATCGCCCCATTCCATGCAAACATTGAAACTCATAATCTTCATTATCACCCGCGAGAACATAAATACTAGCCAGTGTACGCGCATTATGTGTCGCAAATTGTGGGAAAATATGGTCGCGCGCATTGAGCAATTTTTTTGCGCAGGCAAGATACGCGACATCAGTATTATGTTTCCGGGTATAGACTGGATATTCCTCATACCCCATAGTTTGCGCAAGCTTTACTTCATAATCCCAATACGCGCCTTTAACCAAGCGCACCATCATTTTCTTTCCACCGCGACGCGCAAGATCAATAAGATAATCAATGACATAAGGTGCACGCTTTTGATAAGCCTGCACTGCTAAACCAAAGCCAGAATAATTTTTTAATGTATCCGATAAAAAAACTTTTTCAATAACTTCCAAAGATAATTCTAAACGTGCCGCCTCTTCAGCATCAACAGTTAAACCAATATCATATGACTTAGCTAACTCTGCGAGCTTGTGTAAACGTGCCGTTAATGTTTGTAGAACTTCCTGACGCTTAGACATATGGTAACGCGGATGCAGCGCTGATAATTTAATCGACAACCCCGAACCTTTGACCGGACCGGCATTCTTCGTTGCCTTACCAATAGCATGAATCGCTGTTTCATATTCATTATAGTAGCGCAAAGCATCTTCTTCCGTACGCGCGGCTTCACCTAACATATCATAGGAATGCAGATAACCGAGCTTTTCTGCCTCTTCTGCGCGCCGTAGCGCTTCGTCTATCGTTTGGCCTAAGACAAACTGCTTACCCAAGACCTTCATGCCTTGACGCACAGCTGCACGAATAAACGGTCCGCCGCCTTTTGCCGCCAACATTTTACATGCTTTTGTCAGTATAGTCGCCTCTTCGGCTTGACGATAAATCTTTCCTGTCAATGCCAGCGACCAAGTAGCCAAATTAACAAATAAAGAATTACTCGAACCCAAATGCTGTTCCCAGTTTGCACCTCCCAGCTTATCTTCTAGCAACTTATCGGCTGTAGAGGCATCAGGAATACGCAATAAAGCTTCTGCCAAGCACATTAGCGCTATACCTTCTTCGCTGGATAAATCATATTCTTGCATAAAAGCATCTATGCCTTTGTCGCTTTTACGAGCAAGACGTACTTTTTCAACCAATGTAAAGGCTTGAGCATGAATTTTTGCTTGCTGTTCCGGCGTTAACGAAATTTGGGACAATAAATTATTGACCGCTATTTGCTCAGAGACGTCATAATGCTCTGTTATAGCTTGCTGCTGAACGGAAGGATGATCCAGATAATCAAGGTTCATAGGACAGTGCTCCTAAATATGTTATAGAAATCATAACAAAAGCAGGCGAGCATCGCCAGCCTTAAGCAAAAAGACGAATCAGCATACGGCAAGCTTAACTATGCAACATGATTAATTTAGTCTACAATTCTCTAATATTAATATTTATCATTAATCAAATTGAATATGCCCTACTTGATGACCCCTGAATTTTGGCTTAGCGTAGTGACACTGAGTTTTTTGGAAATTATTTTAAATGCCGACAACATTGTTTTTATTGTATCCGCTTCAAGCCGATTACCTAAACATCAACAAGCTTTAGCACGAAGACTAGGGTTACTTGTTGCCGCGGTGTCACGAATTTTATTTTTAAGCGCTTTATTTTTTGCCACCACGTTAACTCATCCTCTTTTTTATATTGGCTCTTGGCCAATAACTATTAATAACGTTGTATTAATTCTTGGAGGATTATTTCTCATTATTAACCCAGCGCTAGAAATACGCGCTTGTCATACGCATAAAGAAGAAAAAGAGCGAAAAAATTTTGCAAACTTTACCGCCGTTATAGTACAGATTATGTTTGTTGATATTGTTTTTTCTATCGATAACGTGGTCACCGCGATTGGTATTGCCAAAATATATCTTGCCATGATTAGCGCCATTGTTATTGCAATGATTGTCATGGTGATTGCAAGCGATATATTAAGCAAAATTATTGATAAACACCCTAAAATTCGCATCATTGGCTTATGTTATTTAATGTGGATTGGTGGCGTACTGATTGCTCGCGGCTTAGGCTGTGACGTGAGTAGCGGCTATATCTACTTACCGCTAGCCTTTGTGATATTCACACAGGCCATACTTGGATACACCAAGGTATAATATATGAAAGATTTATCACAACGCTTTCGTGGCTTTTATCCTGTTATTATTGATATTGAAACCGCTGGTTTTGATTATAAAAAAAATGCGGTATTAGAATTAGCCGCCGTAACGATCACAGTAGATGAGCAAGGATTGCTCAAGCCCGATACAACATATGGTTACCATGTCGAACCTTTCGCGAGCGCAACATTTGATGCAGAAGCACTAAAATTCACCGGAATTGATCCATACCACCCATTTCGCTTTGCCAAAGCAGAAGCGGATGTTTTACATGATTTATTTAAACATATAAAAGCGCATAAAAAAGCACACAACTGCAATCGCGCCGTCATGGTTGCACACAACCCAACCTTTGACATGAGCTTTTTGCAAGCAATGATTACACGTTGCGAAATAAAAAAATATCCGTTTCATGCGTTTACAACTTTTGATACTGCAACATTATCTGCTGCAGCTTATGGGCAAACCGTACTAGCAAAAGCCATGGAAAAAGCGGGTATTGAATTTGACCAGCAAGAAGCGCATTCTGCAATTTATGATGCCGAGAAAACCGCGGACTTGTTTTGTAAAATCATGAACGAATTTTTCAGGGAAAGATCATGAGCGAAAATATTCGTCTATATACTACATGCTCAATGGAGCATATTTGAATGCTCGCATAACTTCTTTATCTAGCTGAGCGTTAATCCAATGTATATCATCAGGCAATAGTTTATTACGCCACAACTCATTTATATAAAAATCACAATAATATTGATTATCCTTTAAAGCTTGATCACTTGTTTTGGTTGAGCGAGATATGTTTTCAAAATTGTTCAAACACAAACCTAAATGGGAAAATATATTTCGCACTACCTTTTCAGGATACGCCAAGAGATCTTCGTAAGTGAGCGACAACACAGAATACTCTTTGGCTAACTCCAAATAAGCGCCATTTTTTTTATTCCACAACTCAATCGGAGTTTTCAACGTATCACAACCTTCATTAAACACAGTAAACCAAGGCTCTCGTAGAAATTGCTGAAAAGTTAGCTGCGAGTATTTATCCCAACAAGTAAATCGTTTGAATTTCAGTCGACTGAATAACCTCATCATTCTTATACGAAACTTTCCAGGAACAATGGGATTACCGCTCGCCTCTTGCGTTAACACTTGCTGACGAGCAGCAATCACATTATAAGGGCGCTTGTGCAACGACAGAAGCCAAGAATAAGGATTTTTAGTCAAAGTGATAATAAGAATTTCTTCCTTTTTTATCCCTAAGGTTTTTAAAAAAGATGACTCAATATATCGATGCTTCCAGCCAAGTAGTTGAATATTATCTTGAGTAGAAATAATTTCCCCCAAGGGTGAAGGAACATATTGCAACTTTTGCCGATCTTTCTCTGGCAAATATTTTAAATTCAGCAACAACAATTGCTCAAGATAATTGGTACCAGTATTACGTTCGCCATATATTTTTAACATCATAATAT
>JAGKWX010000051.1 GCA_021151585.1 Alphaproteobacteria bacterium
AACTTCCCGTCAAATCGGAAGAGTGATTCTACACCTATTCCCTATACTGTCAACACTATTTTTAAAAAAAATGTAAATTTATGAAAAAAAGTCGCAAAAGCTGTACAAAGATTGTAATTTTCGCGCGCTGTTCATTATACTTAAGGCTCTTAATAAACAGGAAATTAAATTAATTATGCCAATTATTAACTTTGAATACTCAAGCAACCTCACGATTGATACACAGATAAAGCCTTTTCTTGGCATAACACATCACGTTTTAGTAGATATTATTAAGACTGACTTAACTCACTGCCGCTCAACAATAACTCGTCACCATGAATACCTGATCGCCGATGGCAATTCTGATAATGCATTTATTCAGCTTTCAGTTCGCATGCTACCCGGAAGAACTAAAGAAACCAAAGATAAACTGGGCCATGAATTATTAACCATGATTAAGCAAACTTTTGCTGGTGAAATTGAAAAATTTAATACCCAAATACGAGTTTCTTTAACCGAAATTGAAAAAGATTTCTATTACGGTTTAGCTTAAATATTTGATTTGCGCAATCCAAAACAATCAACCCGCGCACATGATTGATGCTGGCATATGTTATAATGTTTTAGCATATGCCCCTAATAAGACAATAACTACCGCCCTTTACTATGTTCAGCGTGGCTAAATTGGGATCAAGCTAAACAATGTCGTATTCTTAAATAAATAGTTTCATACTCCTTCACCCTTTTTTTTTAAACACTCTAATAAACTCGACTTTAGCCAATTATACCGCTCGCGAAAGCTGATCTAGCAGGGTTTCCCACTGTTCCAGCTTAATTTTCAGTGAGTCAGCCTCAAATGCAGAGTCGTTAAAATAGTTTTCAGCCCAAATACTGCACCTAACGAACGCCAGGATGTCAGAAAATGCGGCATCTGATTTTTTGTTGTACCAAGCCGTTGATAAAGTTGGTAATATTTGGCTTTTTAGCATCTCGATGCCGCATAAGCAAACCAAGGAGAACAACGCCATTAAACAGAGCGGGCTTCTGGCGATTGCTTTGTCCGACCATTGGCGTTGGGTTTCAACACCCAAGTGCGCACGAGCCTCTTCAAAAGCGACCTCAATGTTCCAGCGTAGAACAAACCACTGTACAATTTGTTCAGGAGACAGTTGCAAATCGGTACTAAGAAACGCTTCGGCTTCATTTTTATGGGGATCAAACACCAAGACCCAACGAATAGGCAACGGTTTTTCTCCGGAGGAACACCATAGATGAACACCGGATAACAAGCGAACGGATTTTTTCTCACTGCCATACCAATCGATATCCACCTTGCGCCTAGCTTGTGTTTTATTCGATGCGAATTGTTTCAGCGAAATGACGCGCCCCCCCTAAAATATTAGAATGTTTTTAAATTATTGCCGGGAAGCGACGTTGGCGCGCAAGGAAGCTTGCTTGATTAACAGAAACACCGTGTTTAGTTTCGAATTACTCTGATGAACAAGCAGCGCAAGTCGCTCTCATTGAAAACACTACGCGCGAAGCACTTAACCCCATCGCAGAAGCATTAGCCATACAGCACCTAACCATTGAATTTCGCTATACGCATGATGAAGTAGCAACGTTGTTAGGCATGAGTCGCGCTTATGTGACGAACTTGTTGATATTACTCAATCTGGGTGCATGCATTCAGCACTGGATGAAACAAGGGCATTTAAGTGTGGGTCACGGAAAATGATTAGCGGGTCAGCCGTTAGAAAAACAATACTGGTATGCTTATGAAGCAATCAAAAAATGTTGGTCGGTGCATATTCTGGAACAAGCGGTCAAAGCAATGGATGACAGAAAAAATGAGGTAAGTAAAAAACAATCTACTGCTCCAAATTCTTTATTTGAAAATCCCGTCAGTAAACAATTCGGATACCCCATCAAAGTATCACTCAATAAAAATCAGACAGGCTATTTCCGTCTTCACTTCCACGGTCGCGAACACATGCAGAAAATTCTGGAAAAACCAGGATATTCTACACTGGAACCAACATAAAATTAGGCAAAGTCGCGATGCAGTCAGCGCCGCAAGCTGATTTTGATCAGTTATAATAGCACAATTTAATTAATGAACATATTCTGGCTCAAAAGTTAAATAAAAACATCCATGGCTAATCACTTTCAATGTGCCATTTTTGAGATTATCACACATTTTCTGCCGGGGCAGAATTTGATGGCTGCACAGCAGGGTATTCACTCGCCAAACGCTCAAGCGCCCACGAAAAATTATGAGACTCCGCATACGTTTGGTAGCTAACAAACATTTTGTTAGCGCCATCGTTATAAGTAAAAGCTAGTGGGCGATGACGAACAGTAAATGGGCCACCTTCAGACGCACTAACAATGATTTTCTCACCAATCCCATAGTGGCACGCGGCATGTAGACGACCAAAAAAATCATCTATTTCCTCTGGTGGAAAAATATTCGTGCCTTCGGCTTCTTCATTCAAGCAAAGAAAAATTCTGTCCTCATGCTCACTAGACACAGTAAGCCTTTCCATCAGGCAAGAAAAACGTTCTTTGTTAGTTATGTTTAGAAAATCAAGTATGCGATTTTCATTAAGCAGATTATCAATATAGGGTTTAAGTTGATTCAGTTCATCCAACGTAAGCGGCACTGCTGTTGGTTTTCCATTAGTAAAAGTGGTATGTTGTTGCTGGCTATTATATACCGCTTGCATTTATTTTCCCTCACTGACGTAATTTTGTTTAATTTAAAACACATTCAAAGCCGCCGTCAAGTCATTTTAAATTCACAAAATAAAAAGCATGTAGCATCACTTTCAGTAAAGTTTTCGGCTTCTTTATATCTTTTTCCGACGACTTTGACCGATTTAAATGATAAGTCTTGTTAAAATTGGCCAAAGTCCAGATAAAGCGATCACCTCGCCTTGGACTGCGCTAACCCTGCAATCCTTCATGTGACATAATTTTATATAGCTCATGCGGCCGAAGATTGTTTTTTATTATTAACATGATCACAGGCTCTTACAAACTGACAAAACACAAAATTTCATATAAAATGCAGCCAATGGTGAATAATTAAATAAATCGAAATATGCTTCCTAAGTACTCCGCGCGCTTTTTAAAACAAGTAACCCGCTCATTTCATTCAATCAAAGTTGGGGTCTTTGGCGGTATGGGGCCCACTGCAGGAGCGGATTTTTATGCCAGATTTGAGCAAAGTTTCGGTAATATGCCTGACCATGAGCACCCTATTACTTATCTATACTCAAATCCCACGATGCCAAGAAAAGATCTGAGCGTAAAGCAAATGTTACGAGGAGAAAGACCTACTCTGCTCATTGAACAGCTAGTTGCAGGGTTAAAATTTTTTCAAACACAAGAAGTCGATTTCGTTGTTGTACCCTGCAACACATTTCATTATTTTCTTCCCGTTTTGCTCAAGCAAGTAGACATCAAAATTTTGAACATGATTCAAATTGTTACAAAAGCCACTGTCGATAAATTAAAAGCGCATGAAAAGAAAATTGGATTACTTGCCACTGAAGCAACACTCTTGTCTGAATTGTATCAAAAAGAATTTGATCAGCATCACATTGAAACAATCTTGCCAACACAAGCAAGCATACAGAAAGTAATGCGAATTATTGAAAATGTAAAACTAGGGCAAGCCAGCACTGAAGAAACCACAACACTTTTAGCCGAGGTCATTGATGAGTTCAAAAATCAGAACATTCAAACAATTATACTAGGTTGCACTGAGCTTCCCTTGGTGCCTTTGAACACCAAAGATCAAAAGCTAACAATCATTGACACAACTTTATGTTTAATTAATGGAGCGCATCAAGAAATAGAGCGCTTAAAAGCTAGCCACAACAAGAGCGCCTCAAGCGTAAATTCTTTTACCATCTCTGCTGTTCCTGCCTGCAGAAATAAGTAGTAAGAAATAATTTGGTTATCAATGCAGAACGACGCACCATGAAAAAGAAATCCAACATTTCGCAGAAGCAATTTCACATTATTTCGGCGCTGAACACTAATACAATCAAGTTAAACATTAAGTGATTTGTACAGAACCACATTTTAATGGATTGCTCAATCCAGCAGCGACGAACCAAACCACCTCATAAGTCAAACAGCATATTGCTAAATATTATGCGCCACTGAGGAAATCGGCATTAAATGAACAAGCAAAAGAAAATTACCAGCACAATCTAACTAGTTAATCAAAAACTTAAGATTATGTCAGCGAGTATAAACCAAGAAAAAAATGAAATACTTTAGAAATAAAAATTTTTTATAAATGGTGGAGCCATGCGGGATCGAACCGCAGACCTCCTGCGTGCAAGGCAGGCGCTCTACCAGCTAAGCTATGGCCCCGTATTCTCTTAAGCTTTTACCC
>JAGKWX010000003.1 GCA_021151585.1 Alphaproteobacteria bacterium
TAATGGAATAAGAACAAGTTCTGTTTTGCGTGAAGCGCCTCGCGGTCTCATCACAGGTGACAAAACGATGGTGCCAGAGTTTACAGCACTTGCTGACGCCTTGCCTTATTTAGAGCAGGAAGGAAAAACTCGGCAACAAGCTTATTGCCTATGGTTTCGTTCAATAACTCAAGGGGAAGAATCGCATCGCGTCGAGCAACAACAATGTACTATCACAGCTGCGCCACCAGTAATTCTGCGATAGGGATGTGTGTCTGTTCTTCAACTTCACGCAAACAAGTTGGGCTGGTAACGTTAATTTCGGTGATATAATCACCGATCACGTCTACTCCAACCCAAAATAATCCTTTTTCTTTTAGTGTTGCAGAAATTTGTTGGCATAACCATCGATCGCGAGTGGTGAGTGGCACGACCTTTGCCTGGCCTCCTGAAGCAAGATTTCCGCGAATATCATCGTTATTTGGAATTCTTGCTACTGCGTAATCAATAGGCTCGCCGTTAATCATGGTAATGCGTTTATCGCCTGCAATAATTTCGGGTAAAAAACGTTGTGCCATGACTAGCTCTTGGCTATGTTTGGTTGAGGTTTCTAGAATGACATTTTTATTTTTATCAGAACGCTCCAAATAAAAAATGCCACGCCCGCCCATACCATCTAATGGTTTAATAATAATACGAGACTGTTCCGTTAAAAAACTCTGAAGTTGTGATATATTTTTACTGACCAGTGTCGGTGGGCACAATGTTGGAAACCATTGTGCAAATAATTTTTCATTGCAATCTCGAATGCTGCTCGGTTTATTAATAATGCGCACGCCTGTTTTTTCTACGATGTCCAAGAGATGTGTCATATAAATATATGACATATTAAAAGGTGGGTCGAGTCGCATCCAAATGATATCCATGCTTGCCAGTGGCTGATCGTGTGGTCGATCGATATAATCAAACCACTGTTGCTGATCATCTGTCACAGTTATGCAACAAATATTGGCATAAACATTGCCATCACGTAAAAAAACAGTATGTGCATTTGCGTAATAAATTTGATTGCCAGTCTTTTGTGCTGCAAGCATAACAGCGAAAGTACTATCTTTTTTTATATTAATCGACTCGATTGGGTCCATGATGAAAAGCATTTTTTTCATTTTATATGTTCCTGTTCTCTTGCTGCTGCTAACATACTTAATCTTGCGACAACTCCGTAAGCATAAAAACGATTTGGGCATTCATCGGGAGCGAGGGATTTGTCGGGTGAGTTACACGGTTTTGCAAATTGCAAGGGCTCGAATTCCATCCCGGGAGCATTTAAGCTTTCTGAGCTGCTTTTGTTTTTATGTAAGCGATAAAACCCACCAATAACATACGGCCCCATCATGTAAATCACTGGTTCCGCAGTGCTGTCTTCGAGGGCCTCAAAGCTATAAACTCCTTCTTGAATAATGACGCGGTGCACGGTTTTGCTGCCTTTTGATGCTGACATTTTTGTGCGTTGTTTGCGATTTAATTGTCGAATGTCTTCTGCGCTTTTCACGGTCATAACACTCATGCCGTAAGTGCCTGCATCAGCTTTTACAATGACAAAGGGTTCGTGTTTTATATTATATTGATCATATTTTTTTTGAATATCTACTAATAATTTTTCAACATTTTTTGACAAACAGTCTTCGCCGTCACGTTTCATGAAATCAACATTGCCACAATAACGAAATAATGGATCTAAAAACCATGGATCAATATCAATAATTTTTGCAAACTCGGTGATGACATCGCGGTAATGTCCAAAATGAGCGGACTTCAAGCGGCTATGCCAGCCCAATTCCATGGGTGGACATACCGTTTGCTCTATATTTTTTAAGTAGTGAGGGATGCCGGAGGAGAGGTCATTGTTTAACCAGATAATGCAGGGGTCAAAATCATCCACATATAGACGATTGTTTTTGCGCTGAATAGGTTCAACCAATACATGTTTATTGTGTGATAATTGTATTTTTTTTGTTTCAGGAAAGAAATCGGCATCTGCACCAATGCGCACTGAAAATCCTGCGGTTTCTAAAATGGTTAATAAAGTCCAAACATTTTCCCAATAAAATATATTACGCGAATGATTTTCAGGAATAAGTAAAATAGATTTACAGTAAGGATAGTATTGACTAATTAGGGCTTGCACGGATTGAATCGCTAAGGGTAGTAAGTCAGAACTTAAATTATTAAAACCAGCAGGATATAAATTCATATCAACTGGCGCTAATTTAAAGCCTGAATTGCGTAAATCTACCGACCCATAAATTGGCGCCGGTGTTTTCAACCATTGTTGACGAAACCATGCTTCGATGTTGGCTTGTTGTTCTAGCAATGATTTTTCTAAATATTGCAGGGGGCCTATTTGTGCCGTTGCTAATCGAGGGGTTTTGATGTCGATGGGGTTCATGAGGATGCCTTTTTTTATTGCAAGCGGGTACTAATCTACGCCTTCTTTTTCGTTATGTATAGCTACCTTGGCAGATTTCAACCATTTATGGAATTAACGGTGGTTAATCATTACTTATCAAGCGGTCGAAAGCAAAATTTTGCGAAATTTCGTGAATTAGGGCATATTATGGGGGAGGCCTCTGCTGCCATGTGAATAGCTTTCCAAATAAAAGGACAAATCATGAACATACTTGCCGATTTCATGGCTCAATTGCCCTCA
The DNA here is from genome assembly GCA_021151585.1 of Alphaproteobacteria bacterium. Lineage (GTDB taxonomy): Bacteria > Pseudomonadota > Gammaproteobacteria > JAGOUN01 > JAGOUN01 > JAGOUN01. The sequence goes on from JAGKWX010000003.1 coordinate 2,690, forward strand.
ATTCAATTAATGATTTTAGCTATCTCTGTTATCTTGCACATTTTATTTGCAGGCGCTGTAGCCAAAGATGCTGGAGATTTAAATAAACGTGGTTTTCAAACACAGTTGGTTTCAGGCGCCACTTGGGCATGTGCTACATTGATTGGCGGGCCATTGGTCGCCATTGGTTATTGGTTTATGCACCACTTGAAACTTTATAAATAGCCCCCATCTAGATCTGCGAGAATGATAATGATTTATTGAATTTTTCGGGAACGCGCACCCTGTGCTGGGGGCTCCGGACCATCTATGGTTCGCATCTTCCTCAAATTCAATAAAGCATTATTTTAAATTATAAGCAAAGGAGAAAAAAATGGGCATTCGTCTATTAGAAGATCGCGTACTTGTGCATCCGCAACAAGAAGAAAAGAGTTTAGGCGGGATTGTCATTCCAACCGCTGCGCAACAAAAATCTGATTCTGGCGTTGTTAAGGCTGTCGGTGTTGGTCGTCGTGATGACAAAGGTCAATTAATTGCTATGACAGTCAAAGTCGGCGATAAAGTCATGTACGGCAAATATTCCGGAACAGAAATTAAATTAGATGGCGAAACTATGATGATCGTCAACGAAAAAGATATCATCGGTATTTTGGATTAAAAAAACGTAGGGGTGGGCTTGCGCTGACCCTTGTTAAACAATGTAGGGGCTGGCGGCGCTTGCCCTGTTAAGTTAAAAGAGGAAATTAAAATGGCAGTAAAAATTGTAAAATTTGCTGAAGAAGCGCGTCATTCAATGTTACGCGGCGTAGATATTTTAGCAGACGCAGTACAAGTTACTATGGGGCCAAGTGGTCGTGTAGTGATGCTTTCAAAGTCATTTGGCGAGCCAACAGTAACTAAAGACGGTGTTTCTGTTGCGAAAGAAATTGAATTGAAAGATGCATTTGAAAACATGGGCGCACAATTAGTTAAATCTGTTGCGTCACAAACTTCTGATGAAGCCGGTGACGGTACAACAACAGCAACAGTATTAGCACGCTCAATCCTTAAAGAAGGCATGAAGGCTGTTGTGACTGGCTTGAATTCAATGGATATTAAACGTGGTATTGATAAAGCTGTTCAAGCATCTGTTGAAGAGTTGAAAAAAATGTCAGTTGCTTGTAACGATGATAAATCTATCGCCCAAGTTGGAACAATTTCAGCAAACTCAGATACAGCGGTTGGTCGTATTATTGCTGATGCTATGGCAAAAGTAGGTAAAGAAGGTGTGATTACCGTTGAAGATGGTTCTGGTTTAGATAATCAACTCGATGTTGTGGAAGGTATGCAATTTGATCGTGGTTATTTGTCACCATATTTTATTAACAACCAACAAAGCATGGCGTGTGAATTAGAACATCCATTCATCTTATTGGTAGACAAGAAAGTTTCTAATATCCGTGATATGTTGCCAATATTAGAAGGCGTTGCAAAATCTGGTCGTCCATTAATGATTATTGCTGAAGATGTTGAAGGTGAAGCTTTGGCCACCTTGGTTGTCAATAATCTGCGCGGCATTGTAAAAGTTTGTGCAGTAAAAGCACCAGGCTTTGGCGATCGTCGTAAAGAAATGATGCAAGATATTGCAACATTAACTGGCGCAACAGTTATTGCTGAAGAAACTGGCATGACATTAGAAGGTGCGAAGATTGAAGATCTTGGTACTGCAAAACGAGTTGCTGTTACAAAAGATAACACAACAATTATTGACGGTGCTGGTGACAGCAAAGCAATCGCTGCGCGTATCGAGCAGATCCGTGCGCAAGTGAAAGATACAACTTCTGATTACGATCGTGAAAAATTACAAGAACGTTTAGCAAAACTTTCTGGTGGTGTTGCGGTTATTAAAGTTGGCGCGACAACTGAACTTGAAATGAAAGAAAAGAAAGCGCGTGTAGAAGATGCATTGCATGCAACTCGTGCGGCGGTTGAAGAAGGCGTGATTCCTGGTGGTGGTGTTGCATTAGTTCGTGTTGCTGAAAAAATCAAAGGATTAAAGGGCGACAACGATGCTCAACAATTAGGAATTGATATTGTACGTCGTGCAATGTTTGCACCATTACGTCAAATTGTTGCGAATACAGGCGCTGAAGCTTCTGTCGTAGCGAATAAAGTAGCTGATGGTCAAGGTAACTTTGGTTATAACGCTGCTACAGCTGAATATGGCGATATGATTGATATGGGTATTTTAGATCCAACCAAGGTAACTCGTACTGCATTACAAAACGCAGCATCTGTTGCGAGCTTAATGATCACGACAGAATGTATGGTAGCTGATGCACCTAAAGAAGAAGGTCATGATCACGCTGGTGGCATGGGCGGCGGCATGGGCGGCATGGGCGGCATGGGCGGCATGGGTGGCATGATGTAGTTTTTGGCCCATAGCCGCGTTTCGCGCTTGGTGCGCATCCTGGTGTACGCCTACGTACACTGCGCTGCTCACCGACGCGGGCGACTTGCTGTGAACCAAAATTCTTTAAACAGCCCAGTCGAGCAGTCTTCTTGTATTCGACCTGTGAAACCCGGCTTCGGCCGGGTTTTTTATTTATGCTGAGAAACTGTAATTTTTTTAGACGATCGTTTGTTTGTCTGGGTGCATGCTGGTAATCGTGATAAATTCTCAGGTCTTGCCGTTACACTCATCGATAATGATGATTTTTCTATGGTTATGCAACGTGCTTTAGCATTAACGTGGATGCGCGATTCATTCGATCGCTTAATCGCTATGATATTAACACTTCAGCAGATACGATAATCTTGAAACATTACAGCGATGCTGTTTGGGAATGATGACTTATATGTTACATTTAAGTTAACATGTTGAAAGTCGGGTTTAGCGGAACGCATACACATGATCAAAAAAATTTATATTTTTATACTTAGTTTTTTCTGTATTTTTCTGATTGCTGCCTGCGGCTCACACTCTGCTACATCATCATCGCCAGTATCCACATCGCGCGCAGATTTATATTCGAATACGCTGTTATCACCCAATGAAATTCATGCTGATTCATATTTTCCTTTGAATAAGACGTTGGTTTCCAATATCCGTGCTGTTGGCGGCGAGGTGTATCAATCTGGGAGTTTTGTGACCATTGTGATTCCGGCGGACGCTTTATTTGAACCGAGTACATCGGTGATGTTGTTAAATGCCGATAAATTAATTGTTGATGTTGCAAAAATTATTGTGCGCTTTCCACATGAACAGGTGATTATCACCGCCCATACCGATAATATTGGTTCTGAATTTTCGCAGGCAAAATTAACACGAACTCAAGCGCAATTATTTGCAATCATGTTATGGCAACAAGATGCGATTGATTTAAAAACATTTCAGCGTTTTAAATATGCTGGCATGGCTGATTCACAGCCTATTACTGATGATCCATCCCCGCATGGCCAAGCGTTGAATCGTCGCGTTCAAGTGACTGTCTACCCAACTAAGGATATGGAAGAGGCTTATCAAGCCTTGGGGAATCCTGATCTATATCAAGTGTAGGTGTATATGCCATTAACCACAATCCAGTTTATTGCAGCGGCGATTATCCCTGTTTTATTTGCCATCACCTTGCATGAAGTGGCGCATGGTTATGTTGCCAATTATTTTGGTGATTCCAGTGCTAAAATGCTCGGACGCTTGAGCTTGAATCCGATCAAGCATATTGATGTTGTGGGAACGATTATAGTGCCCGCGATTTTATTAGCCTTGGGAGGTTTTGTTTTTGGGTGGGCTAAGTCGGTGCCGGTGAATCCACGAAATTTAAAACATGCTCGCTATAATATGATGGCAGTTGCCGCAGCTGGCCCGCTAATGAATGGCGTGATGGCATTATTTTGGGCTGCAGTTTTAAAAATCACTGTGCAGTTTTTTTCAGATCAAACGATGTGCTTTGCTTTTATTCAATCCATGTCAATGATTGGGGTGCAAATTAATGTGGTATTAATGATATTGAATTTTCTTCCGATTCCACCGCTAGATGGCAGTAAAATTATTATGGGCTTATTGCCCGGTCCTGTAGCGTATAAATTTAGTTTATTAGAATCTTACGGTTTTTTGCTCATATTGGTGTTGCTGTATTTTGGTATTTTAAGCGCTATGCTAAATCCGTTAATCAGTTTTTTTATGAGTGGCTTGAGCTGGCTATTTCACCTGTAATTTTCTTAACAAAAGGTGTTGGCGGTTTTTTATCACATTTCGCCTGAAGTGAGCGCGAATAAGCGCAAGCAAGAGGTTTGTAACCACTGTTCGCGGGAATCATGCTCTCGTCTTGGCCGGTTAGTAGGGGGATTGCTCTGTTGCAACCGCCATCACTGCTTTAATCTTTTTAAATGCGGCAGCTTCAATTTGGCGAATGCGCTCTGCGGACACGCCTAATTTTGCAGCAAGCTCATGTAGTGTCAGTTTTGCATCAGAGAGCCAGCGGGCGCTTAAAATCATTTTTGAGCGCTCATCAAGGGTTTCTAATGCCTGATGAAGTAATTCTTGACGCATTTTTTCGCTAGTATTTTGCGCCAAAGCTATTTCTGGGTTAGCAGTTTGGTCTTCGAGATATTGCGCGGGAACAAGCGCTGATTCTTCGCCATCGCTGTCAGGAGTTGCGTCAAATGAAGCGTCTATCGAATTTAATCGCGCTTCCATTTGCATGACTTGTTCTGGCTCAACGCCTAAATCTTGAGCAACATCATTGATTTCTTGTTTAGAAAACCAGCCTAGCCGTGTTTTCATTCTGCGTAAGTTAAAAAATAGCTTACGTTGAGCTTTGGTTGTTGCGATTTTTACAATTCGCCAGTTCTTAATGATGAATTCATGAATTTCAGCTTTTATCCAATGTACAGCAAATGAAACTAAACGTACGCCAATATCTGGGTTAAAGCGTTGAACAGCTTTCATCAGCCCGATATTCCCTTCTTGAATCAAGTCGCCTAAAGCCAATCCGTAGCCACTGTAACCACGTGCAATTTTAATGACATAGCGTAGATGCGGCAGAATGAGGTCTTTCGCAGCGCTCAGGTCGCCATCGATAAACAACTTTCTGGCATAATTTTGCTCATCTTCCAATGACAGCATGGGAATCTGATTTGCATAATGAATATAATTATCCAGGCTAGATGCTGGTAGGGTAGGCGTATAAACGCGTAAAGCAGTTGTTAAACTCATAGTGTTTCACCTCTTGCACGCTATTATAAGATATTTTAAATTTATTGCAAAATTTATTCCGAAACTAATTATAATTTTTATCTCATATGAGCTACCATAGGTTCAGAAAAGTAGAGAGGTATGTTATGACTAAGGTGGCGTTTTTATGAAAAACTGGTTTACGGAACACCCTCGTTCTGTCAATGAAACCTATTGGCAACATTGTTGTTTTTCTCTGTCTAGCGGAGTTCGTCTATTTATTGCTGCTTTGGCCGCACTTGTTCACGCTATTTTTCCGTTTTTATTTGTTTACACAGTTTCTCAACTAGTTGCGAAGATGGCCAGCATTTATTGCCAAGGGGAAAGACGAGATGGCTTTCTTAATAAAGTCAATGGGTATTTAGATCCGTCAGAGAAATGCTGTATTTATAAGGATAAACAATGATATCAGCGCAGTGGACAATTGTAGGTGCTGGGCCTGCAGGTATATTAGCCGTTGGTCGCTTGCTAGACGCAGGTGTAGCTGTAAATGAAATTCTATGGCTTGATCCTGAGTTTAAAGTTGGTGATTTTGGTAAATATTGGTCACAGGTACCGAGTAATACGCGGGTTGAATTATTCACAAACTTTTTGTTATCTACGCAGTCTTTTGATTATGACGATTGCCCCGTTGATATATCATTGACACAGTTAAATCAACAAGATGGTTGCTTGCTAGGTGATATGACGAAAGCATTGCAGTGGGTTAGCGATGGTTTGTGTGATAAAGTAGCCCATAAGAAATGTTTAGTAGAATCGTTGCATCACGTTGATAATGGCTGGTTGTTAACAACTGATATGCCAGAGACGGTTTTTTCCAAAAATGTCATTTTAGCTACAGGCGCTGAGCCCAAAAAATTAAATTACGATGTTCAAAAAAATGAAATCGATCTTTTTATTGCGCTTAATCCATTGCTGTTGAAAAGCAAGGTTGCAGCGAAAGAACACGTTGTTGTCTTTGGTGCTTCACATTCTGGTGTCTTGGTAATAAAAAATTTGCTAGAGGCTGGATGTCGCGTCACTAATTTTTATCGCTCACCGATAAAATATGCGTTACATCAAGATGATCATATTATTTATGACAATACTGGTTTAAAGGGGGTGGCGGCACGTTGGGCAAAAGAGCATTTGCATGGCCAGGAAATTTCAAATTTAAAGCGGTGCTACTTTTCTGATGATGTTGTATTAGAATCTTTTCTGCATGATGTTGATCATGTCGTGTATGCTACGGGTTTTTCACCGCGGTTAATAGCGTCATCGCACGTTGATAGCCGTTGTTATGATGCGCGCACGGGTATTATTGCGCCAGGATTGTTTGGCTTAGGCATAGCTTACCCAGAAGAAGTTGTCGATCGTTATGGTATTCGCGAACACAGTATTGGTTTATTCAAATTTTCTAATTATATGACTAAAGTTTTGCCTTTATGGTTGCGGTATGCTGGCCTCTGTTGATGTTTTCTGATGAGCTTCTATTCTGCTTTGACCGACCCCGCCCTACAGAAAAAATAACGACCATATCAGCCCAGGCTGCGCTGGCATGGTCATTATTGTTGTTTCAGGTTGTGTGTAGGAGTTGCAAACACAATGTGTCAACGAATCTGAGATCTTTTATTATTTTTGTATATGCAAACGATAATGCCTAACAATAAGCGCGGCAACAATCAATGTCATCCAGCAACCAAGCTGGTTTACAAAAACATCGGAACCGGTTAAGTGAAAATGTTCAGGTTTTAGATTTAGGAAAGTGAGTTGGTTAACCAGTTGATCTAGTAAGTGGGCAAAATAACTTACCCAGTAATCAGCAGCGATGCCTGTGATTACGCCAAGTAGCACGCCTAAATAGACCATGGTGATTGAGGAGGTGTCTTGTAATGATTCGGGTAATAAAAAGTTTAATAAAACAACAATAATAACCAAGATGAGAAAAAATGAAATTGTCGTTGCAATTGCAAGTGAGGTTGAAATTGATGAGACAACGCTCAGGGCGTGATTAAGCCACTGGCCATTCATTACCACATCGTCAACGCCGGGTAATTTTTCTAATTCTTTGGCTAATTGATTCAGTTGATTTATGCTTTGATTCGGCGTTGCCACTTTTAACATAATGACACCTGGGATAGGGTTTTTATTAATGTAGTCATTGATCTTTTCAATGCCTGATTGTTTTTCAAATTCTTCTAATCCTTGATCAGGAGAGATATAGGCGACAAATTCTGTATCGCCACGTGAATTTATTCCTGCGGTTAATTCTGTTATTTTTGCATCACTTAAGCCCGGAGTCAGATAAACACTGATTTCTGTGTTTTGATTAAGAGCATTGTTAATGCTGCCGACCCCTTGTAGTAAATAGGTTAATGTTAACGGAAGAGCTAGTAAAATTGAGGTAAATACTATTAAAATAAAAAATCCGAATAAATGATGGCTTAACAAATCCATAGCCTGCCATAATTCAGCCATGTGGGAACGCTTGCTTTTATAGCTAGATTTTTTTGTTATTCGCGACTCTATTTGATTCGACTTTTTATAATCTTTCATTATTTTTGCTCTGTAAATATAGCTTTTACGACGCTTTCTGCGTCAAAAGGTTGCATGTCATCAATGTGTTCACCTACGCCTATAAAGCGTATAGGGATTTCTAGCGTTTTCGCAATAGACAACAATATACCACCTTTGGCAGTGCCATCAAGTTTTGTCATGACAATCCCGGTAACGCCCATGGCTGCATGAAACTCTTTGGCTTGTTGTAAAGCATTCTGACCGATACTAGCGTCTAAAACTAATAGGACTTCATGGGGCGCTTGTGAATCAATTTTTTGAATAACCCGCTTAATTTTACTTAGTTCGGCCATTAAGCCTTGCTGAGTATGTAAACGACCAGCGGTATCAGCGATAACTATATCGGTTTTTCGAGCTTTGGCTGATTGTAAAGCATCAAAAATGACTGATGCACTATCTGCGCCATGTTGCTGCGCAATTACGGGCGTGTCATTCCGATTTCCCCACGCGGTTAATTGTTCTATTGCTGCAGCACGGAATGTATCGCCGGCAGCTAGCATGACAGATTTTCCTTCGTCTTTAAATCGTTTTGCTAATTTTCCAATCGTGGTTGTTTTTCCTGCACCGTTAATTCCAATCATTAGAATAACAAAGGGCGAATCTGCTGCCGGAATGGTTAGTATTTCTTGTCGCGCCCGCAACATATCTATCATGATTTGCTGTAATTCATGTTGCAATTCTTCGCCAGTCGTTAGTTTTTTTTGTTTTGCGTTAGATTTTAAGGTGTCAAGAATTTCGGTTGTCGCTTCTACCCCAACATCCGCTAATAACAGATGTGTTTCTAATGTTTCCAATGTTTCTTCATCAAGCTTGATTGAACCTGAGAAGAGTTGGATCAAGCCACTGCTTAATTGGCGACGTGTTTTACTAAAGCCTTGCGATAAACGTTGTAGCCATGAAGTTTTTTCTGTTGTTTCTTCATTTTTTTGGTTTTTTTTGAGAAAATTTAGCATAATACAACCATCTGTCTTTTTATGACCTAAATAATACTGAGAAATACACATGAATTCTACCTATATTCGGCGCATCAAATCCTTTGTTAAACGCGAAGGGCGTTTCACGACTGCGCAGGCTACAGCCTTGCAAGAGAATTGGTCAATCTATGGTTTGGAATGTGATCAAGGTTTGATATCGCCTGAAAAAGTTTTTGGCCGTGAAGCTCCAGTAGTTATTGAAATTGGTTTTGGTATGGGCGCGTCATTTTTGGAAACAATACAACAGTATCCAGAAAATAATTTTATCGGTATTGAGGTACATCGACCTGGGGTGGGGGCATTTTTGCATCAGGCACATCATCGAGGGCTAAAAAATGTTCGCGTCTATTGTCATGATGCTGTAGAGATTTTTAAGGAATGCGTTGTCGATGCTAGCGTTGATAAAGTGTGTATATTTTTCCCTGATCCATGGCCAAAAAAGCGCCATCACAAGCGTCGATTGGTTCAAGTCGAATTTGTTGAGTTGATTGCGCAAAAATTAAAACCAGGTGGTATTTTACATCTCGCCACAGATTGGGAAGATTACGCACAACATATGTTGACAGTGTTGCGCGTTTCATCGTTAAAAAATACGTCTTCGACAAATGACTTTGTTCCGCGTCCTGAAACTCGCCATATCACTAAATATGAACATCGTGGTGAGCGTTTAGGTCATGTCGTTCGAGATTTGGTTTTTCAAAAGTAAGCCGTAGGCAACGTGCTTTGTTTTTTTCATGCGAAATATTTGCCAGGCATCGTTAACAGGCAGGTCGTGGTGTGCATCTGTTTCAAAATAGATAACAGTTGATGGCTTGATGACTGAGCTGTTTTCTAACATGACTAGTGTTTTTTCTACTAAATCACTGTTAAACGGCGGGTCTAGAAAAATAATATCGAAAGCATGTTCATGTTGTAATGAGTGCAATGCCTGCGGCATGCTTGCTTGCAGGCAATCATAATTTGACGCATCAAAAACGTTTAAATTTTTTTTAATTTGCAGTAATGTTTGTTGATGCTGATCGATAAACGTCACATGCTTGGCTCCTCGTGATAGCGCCTCTATGCCTAATGCGCCGCTGCCTGCAAAAGCATCTAAACATCGCGCATCATGGATATGTGTTTGCAACCAATTAAATAAGGTTTCACGAATTTGATCCAGAGTCGGCCTAATCGTTGCGTTGGCAGAAAAACCAAGTTTACGTCCGCGCCAACGGCCGCCAATGATTCGAATCGAGTTAGTTAATGCCATAAATGGTTAGTATTTTTTTAGCGTACGCATAATATAACATAAAATACTAGTATCAAAATCCCCTAATGGCTCTTTGCTGGTTTTAATTTAGCGTTCTAATGGGCCAACTTCGATAATTTTCATCGTATTAGTTCTGCCATGAATACCGGCCATATCACCTTTGGTTAAGATGACGCGATCGCCTTCTTTTAACAAGCCTAAGCGTTGTAAAGTGGCAATAGCTTCTTTATTGATATCGCGTTTTTCAACTTTTGTCGCATCAAAGTGAATAGGGTAAACGCCGCGATATAAGGCAACGATACGCTGCGTTGCAACATGGCGACTCAAGGCATAAATAGGAAGGTGCGCACGCACGCGGGACATCCACAACGGTGTCGAACCAGATTCTGTCATTGCGATAATGGCAGTGATATTTAAATGATTAGCTGTATACATGGTGGCGCGCGCTATGGCTTCATCAACATTTTTCACCATACCATCCTCATCATGAGTTTTTACTGTGCCGCTCATATCAGGATTTTCTTCAACCGTTAACGCGATGCGAGTCATGGTTTCTACGGCTTTATCTGGATATTTCCCTGTTGCTGTTTCAGCGGATAACATCACAGCATCGGTTGCGTCAAGAACTGCATTCGCAACATCGGAGACTTCCGCACGCGTCGGAACGGGGCAAGTAATCATGGATTCTAGCATTTGTGTTGCAGTGATCACTGGCTTATTTAATGCACGGGCGCGCATAATAATACGTTTTTGTACTGCGGGTACTTCTGCGTCACCAATTTCAACAGCTAAATCACCGCGTGCAACCATAACACCGTCTGAGGCTTTGATGATGTCATCGATCACAGGAACCGCTTCAGCACGTTCGATTTTTGCAATAATTTTTGCATTACCACCGGCGGCTTTGATTAAAATGCGTGCTTCAAAAATATCTGCTGCCGAGCGCGGAAAAGAAACAGCAATATAATCCGCACCCAATTTCAACGCTGTTTTTAAATCTTCACAATCTTTTTCAGTTAACGCAGGTGCAGATAATCCACCGCCTTGACGATTGATGCCTTTATTATTAGATAATTCGCCGCCATCAACAACGACGCAGGTAATGCGCGGGCCTTCAACATGTTTCACTGATAGGATGATTTTTCCGTCGTCCAGAAGCAAAGTATCTCCGGTATGAACATCATATGGCAGTTCTTTGTAATCAATGCCAACGTGATGCTCATCGCCTTCTTCTGATGCAAGTGAGGCATCAAGAATAAAGGTTTGTCCATCGTGTAATTGAATTTTTTTATTTTTAAAGCGCGCGACACGAATTTTAGGCCCTTGCAGATCGGCCAAAATTGCAACTTCTGTTTGTAATTCTGCGGCAATTTTGCGTACTGTAATAATACGCTTGGTGTGATCTTCGACCGATCCGTGTGAAAAATTAGCGCGAAAGACACTGGCTCCTGCGATCATAACCTTGCGTAACATGGCTTCATTGTCTAAAGATGGGCCAAGTGTGACCACGATTTTTGTTAATTTATTCGTTTTTAATTCATTAAATTTCAAGGTCATAATGTTCTCTCTTTTGCATGTTTTTCAAGGGCGACAACAGCGGGCAAGGCTGCTCCTTCTAAGAGGCTTAGAAAAGCCCCGCCGCCCGTGGATATGTAAGAAATTTTTTCAGTTAAGCCAAAAGTATTGATCGCAGAAATCGTATCACCGCCACCACCGATGCTAAAGGCTTTGCTGCGTGCAATCGCTTCGCCAAGTGCGCGTGTGCCATGGCTAAATTGCTCAATTTCAAAAGCGCCGACGGGCCCGTTCCACAAAATTGTACCAGCTTTTTCGATAAAGCTAGCGTACAAAGCTTGTGTTTGTGGGCCAATATCCAGAATTCTTTCTTCTTCATCAATTTGATCTATTTCTTTAATATAGCTTTCTGAGTCTGCAGAAAATTTTTCTGCGACGATAACATCAATCGGCATGGGAATGTTTGCCCGAGTCGCGCTGTTCAGCAGTCTATCAGCCTCATCAATTAAGTCTGGTTCATATAAGGATGTTCCAACGTCATAGCCTTGTGCGGCAAGAAATGTATTTGCGATGCCGCCACCGACAATCAGGGTGTCAACTTTTTTTGCTAATGCGTCTAAAACAGGCAGCTTGGTTGAAATTTTGGAGCCGCCGACAATGGCAACTACTGGAAGTTTTGGTGATTCCAGGCCTTGCTTTAATGCATGCAATTCTTGGGCTAGTAATGGGCCAGCGCATGCAATTGTCGCAAATTGAATAATGCCGCAGGTGGATGCTTCGGCTCGATGAGCGGTGGCGAAAGCATCCATCACAAACACGTCACAAAGTGAGGCCATGCGCTTAGATAGTTCAGCATCGTTGGCTTTTTCGCCGCGATTAAAGCGAACATTTTCACATAAAACAATGTGCCCGGGTTCAACATCAACCCCAGATAGCCAATCTTGGATCAGGGGTACGTGCGTATCTAGCAGCTCAGATAAGCGTTCAGCTACTGGCGCCAAGCTATAATTGTCATCAAACAGCCCTTCTTCTGGGCGACCTAAATGCGATAACACCATGACTCGTGCACCAGCTGCTAATGCTGCTTTGAGCGTTGGAATAGCTTCACGAATGCGGATATCACTGGTGATTTGCCCTTGGACCATCGGAACGTTTAAGTCTTCGCGAATTAGGACGCGTTGGTTATTTAAATCAATATCGCTCATATGGATGATAGACATACTGGCCCCTTAGTGAAGGTTTTTTGAGTTGATTTATTCTAAATTCAGCAGTTAAATTCCGTCATTGAATGCCGCTGTGCTGAATTTAGGCAGTTTTCTTCGGATTTCTCGTTACTGGATTGCCGATAGCTTCTTTTTAGAAAAAATCCCAACAAAACTACTTATATTACATACAGCGCGATTGATTATTACGATTTTAATGACTAAATTTAGATTCAGAGATTTTGAGGAGAAATGAGTAGAAATGCAAGAAAATCACATTGTTTTTCTCACGAGATTGTAATTTTTATTGCTCCTAAGAAAAAATGCTATAAAATACAATTAAGTTTGAGTTTTTTAATTATCCCCCCAATTTTCCCTTATAATATTGTCTTAAGAAAACACAGTTATTATCGCGCGCAATAAATATAAAAAAACAAAAGTAGAGAATCATGCTTCAAGGATTAGCACAAATACTCACCAAAACCGTTGGGGCAAGATCTGTAGAAACGCAAGAACGTTTGTCCACGCTTTATGAAGAAGAGCAAAGAAGAGATGCGGAAAGAGTTGCTGAACAAGCGCGTCTTGCGACGGAACCAGAAATTGCAAGGACGTTGAGAAAAACGTTTGAAACTATTGATCAGGTTTTATTATTGCTCGAGGGGGTTTTTCAAGAATTATTCGCTGGCGTTGATTTTCGTCATTATAAGCCTTTTTTGGATGAAGAATTTGACCAGGATACAACGAATACGCTCGAAACATCCTTCAATATGTTTGATAAAATAGTATTGCCAGAAAAAGCATCAGATATTTTTGCGAATTTAAAAGCATGGCATCAATCTATTATTCGACTCAGCGCATTATGGGAAGATGTGTTTAGTTATTACATTAAAGTGGAGCGTAATTCTTATCCATTTTCATTTCAGCCAATTTTCAAGTTGTATACTTTTTACAGAGCTTTAGATGAGATGACAAAGTCGAAAATAAAAGAGCAATTTCATAATTATATGATTGATAGTTCTTTAACTATTTCGCACGAACAGGAGTTGGAGATTACACTATTTGTTGAGGCCCTGGAATGTTTTGCCGCAAGAATTATTGTTTTGTATCACATGTTCAGTCAATTACATCAGCATGTTAAACAAATAGAAATGCTTGCTGGCAAAGCAAGGGTTGAATTGCTAGAAGTAGGGTATGAGAGAGCTGCTCTCAATATACAAAATATCAGCGATAGAGATATTCCATATGATTTAATCGAAGAGCGTGATAGAGCGCAACGTGTATTCAATCAGTTTTCTAAGAAAGCCGATGAGATAACTAAAGCGATAGCCGGTTATGAAGAGCAGTTGCTAGCTGTTAAGGAATACAAACATATAAGCATTGATGAGGCCATGGAGAATATTCTTAATCGGGAGGAATTCAACGCGGAGCAAGTGCGAGAAATATTTTCAGGAGAGGTTGAGATAGATGAAGAGGCGAGCAAGCGTCTACAAGCAATTCTTGAGAGCGCTGCGCAAAAATTGCTTGATATTGCATTGCAAAAAATGGAAAACTTGAGACCGCAAGTTGAGCAAGCGAAACATGAGTTAATCAGTGCCGCAGCGGCTGTTTTGCAGGCTAAAGAAGATGTGCTCAAAAAAAAACGTGAGCTGGAAGCAAATAGAAAAGTCGCCTTTGCAGAGTTACAGGAAAGACAAAAGAGTGTTCAAGAGCTGAAGCAACAGGCGTACACACGAGCCATGGAATTTTTTTCAGAATATGTAAAACGACTAAATTCGGCAAATGAATTAAAATTTTCTACTATTATCCAAGCGAGTTTGTCAGATCTTAGCGCGGATATGCTAAATCTTTTCTTGCAAGATTGTTGTCAAGATTTGTCCGATGAGAGATTGGCTTGGATAAAGTCATTGATCACACATAAAGTTCGTTCTTTGCAAGCCGTATTAACTATAGCCGATGATGGTCGTGTTGCAATTGTATTGCAGGACACTCAGCATGAAATGTTAGAAAACTTTTACATTTATGTGAATGGTAGTCCTCGTGGCACGTTAATGATATCGTTTGATCAATATGTCTCTAGCAGAATTCTTTCAGATTATCTGAAGAAAGTTCAAGCGAGTACGGTGCAGGGTATGTCAAATGACAGAGTACAACTTGCTGCATTGCTGCAACAAGTGATAGAAACTCAAGTGGAATCTCATGCTCATACTGCATTGCCACATATGAATAGTGCCACGATATCGTTGTTTGGTTTTTATGTGCTGATGTTTGTATATTTAGGAAGAGCAAGCCGTTTACGTGAAAGTTTAGTTAACATGTTGCAACTGATGTTGGGTTATGACTTGCAAGCGTGTGATAAAGTTTATGCAGAACTATCTCGACAACAACTTGTTGAAGAGGGCGAGTTAATGATAAGAGCATCACAGTATACGAGAACACCGAGTATTTATGAAAGCGTATTTAGCCCAGCTCCGAATAAAGCAGTAGAGATTCTTGGGTATATATTTTCTGAAAATCGCGTGGAGGAAGACTTGGCGATAGATCGAAATTATCCATATAAAAAAGTCAAACTTACAGACGCTGGGAGCGATTTATTAATCCAGGAATTGCGTAAACCAAGGTATATGGTTCAGATAGACGCATTAATTCTTATCCCCAACATCGATGATGTGATTTATGCGGATGAAGAGGATAAAGCACAGAAGCAAGCTGAGCACAATATTGGCCGTAAACGTATGAAACGACTGGCAGAATTATTGGATCAATTGCCGTGGCGTTGCCGATCAGAGTTGCTGCAATTTCCTGCAATTCAGTTGATGATGATTAGAGCGCAAACTGCAGTATATCAGCGCAAATTATTCGGTGAAAAAAGTACACATACTGGCAGGGTCATGGCTAAGGTGGTGTCTATTTTCCGCGGCGATGAGCCTTTGAAAGCAAAAATAGAATTTCTTCAAGCTATTTTTGCAGATATTCATTATATGTACACAGCTCATGAGAAGCCTGCAAACACCAAGTTAGAGTGTAATGTATTAATAAAAGTATATCGTAAATTTCATCAGGTGAATAAAGATGATTCTGATTTATTAATCAGTGATGTTATTAAACCTTGGTTTGATAAAAATATTGTTGATCAAGATATGATTCGTTTAATGGGTTGGTTGACCAATCCACAGCTGCAGTTTTTTTGTGCTTTACTTGGGCCAACTTTTCTTGATGATATTGCCCGCTTTCGAGCGATGAATAAAGATACAGTCGGTCAGTTTGACCGTATTATCATTGATCAAAAACCGTCTATTATCAAACAAGCTCCGCAGACTACGCAGATTGTTTCTGAGGGTCAGATAATACTTATGCTGGCTTGTCAAATGGCTGCTCTGACATTCAAACAACAAATATGTCAAACTCATAATACATATCTTATTGTCGAAGCGAGTCGCCATAATTGGTTTTTGCAATTGTATTTTTTAGAGATTATTCTTGTTCATAAAAAAATACTTCCTGAGTGTCGAAGAGAATGTGATGCGGGCCTTGCTCGGGTTCGAGAGCGAAGAATGTTACAGGTATTTAAACGTCTTATTGAGCATCATTTTCATCTTTCTGCTTGGATGGAGAACGCATTTAGCAATGGTCGCAAAGATATTAGCAATACCATAAACGACAAATCTGATGCAGAGCTTGAAAAAGGCGCGTATCTTTTGACAGTTATATTTTTTTATATTTTGTTTATGCAAGAAAGCGCTACTGCTGCAAAAAGCGGCAACTCCAGTGATGCGCCGTTTTTTCTGGAATTAGCAAAGCATTTTCATTGCATTGCAGGTATGATGGGTATGATAGTGGAAGAAGAATATAAAGCTATTTTTTTTGCTATGGCTATACATCTATTCACGGCCTATTCTGAAGATTTGTTATTAACTACGGGTATTGAAGCGTTGCAAAAATTTTCTAATCCGGCAGGTGTTCTCAATGTTATTAAAGGTAGCGCTCAAGCCGAGCTAGATTCTGGATTTTACCCTACAGCGCGAGGTGTTCAAGTGATATTATTGAACGGTGTGGTAAATAAGGTTTTTGCTGGTGATGGCGCCGAGTTTTTTGCTAATAATTTAAGGCCTGATACGCATGCAGTTAGTATGGGTGTCAAGCTTGCCGTAAACAGTGCTGTGGTTAGTAAAGCATAATTCTTTAATCCCTAGCATTTTTATGTGAAAATAAGCTCTTCCAGGCGGCTTGTATATGAAAATTAGTGCAAAACGATGTGCTAATATCTTACAACCCCTGATGACTGGGTTTATGCTGCTTTGGTGATTGCGTTAAAGAAAATTTTAACCCCGTATTAGCAAGTATTATAAGGTGGAAAAATGTCAGATGTTTTAAAAAGACCGAATAGCGAACAACACTATAAAGTAACAAATAAAGATTTGCCACTTTCTTGTCCTAATCAAAATATGCGTGTTTGGGATTCGCATCCACGAGTGTTTCTGCCGATTGAAGAACGTGGTGAGGTAGATTGTCCTTATTGCGGTGCAAAGTACAGTTTAATCGATTAGCACAAAATATGCTCATTTGCTGGATATTGTGTTGTTTGTCATGATTGATTATTATGCAATGTTCAAGCTACCTTTTACATGATTCAAAATCAAGGACATCCTATAATGCACTTCCGACATTGGTTTTCTGCGTTTATACTAACCTGCAGTTTTATTATTCCTTTGACTGGTCAGGCAGACGATCATGTGGCAACAGAAGGCTATTTGTTGCAAGATTTAAAAACACATCGAATTTTATCGGAAAAGGAGAGTGGCGATTATTTTAGACCAGCAAGTAATTTGAAGCTGTTTACCGCGGTTACGGCCTTGACAGTGTTGGGTGCTAACTTTCAATACAAAACACAGATTTTTTTTAATACACAAGCTATTCAACATGGTACGTTGAATGGAAATGTGAGTTTGGTTTTTTCTGGCGATCCTTTATTAAAAACAACCGATCTGAACAGTCTTATCGCGACACTAACGCGCCATGGCATTAGTCGTATTAATGGTAATATTGTTTTTATCACCAATGCATTTGATGACAGGCCTTACGCTGATGGTTGGCCTTGGGATCAGTTGCATATCTGTTATTCCGGGCCTATTAATTCAGTGAATTTAGACGCTAATTGCATGTTGTTTCATGTATTTACCACGAAAAATCATGCTCCATTGGATGTGGCTGAGTCCGTACAATGTTCACGGCATGAAGCTGGTGAGCCTTGTGTGATTAATAAGGCCATGACCAGTGATGACCCAAGTTGTAATTTATTATTTGATCATAAAGATAACCAATATACTTTGTCAGGATGTTTGCCACCAGGAACGCATTCTCAGCGTATGAAATTGTCGATCCCGGATGCAACTTTATATGCGAAAACATTAGTTAAGCAACAATTAAAAAAGTTGGGGATTGTGTTGAACGGTAGTATTGTTGCTGGTAGTGCTAAACCAAGCGGTGAAGCAGTTGAGACACATAGTTCTTATCCCATGAGTAAATTAGTGCGGATAATGTTGAAATTCTCTGATGATTTAGTGGCGAATGCTTTATTTAAAACAGCAGGTGCTTATTATTATCATGCGCAAGGAACGTGGCAACGAGGTATTAATGCCGAGAAAGCTGTATTAAATAAAGCTTTGGGTTTCAATTCAAAGGAGCTATTTATTTTTGATGGCTCAGGAGAATCTTATTATAATGCAGTAACCCCCCAACAAATGATGCGTTTATTGGTTTATATTTACAATACGCCGGAATTATCTCGAGTCATTATTCCAGCATTGCCAACTAACGGTATGGACGGAACCCTGGTTGGGCGTTTGCACGATTATCCGAGTATTGTGCATGCAAAAACTGGCACTTGGCGTGATGTATCTGCTTTATCAGGATATATTACAAAGTATAATACACAATGGGCATTTACGATTTTCGTCAACGGTATGTCACCGATAGACCGCGCTGATGCAAAGCAGGTCGATGCTTGGATGAAGAAAATATTGCCACCAGTTTCTTCAGCCAAAGAAACAGCAAAAAATTCAGGAAAACATAAATGAAAAAACGCGGCTTAGGACGATCACTTAATGCTATTTTATCATCAGGCGTATCACACCCCCCTGTGCTTGATCCTATCGTTGAAGATAATGCCACACACAGTCCACTGCAAAATTTGTCAGTTACGCAAATAGTCCCAGGTAAATATCAGCCTCGTCGTGATATTGATGAGGAGGCGATTAATGAATTAGCGCTGTCAATCAAGGCGCAAGGTGTTTTGCAACCGATTATAGTCCGAAAAAAAGACGAAAAATTCGAAATTATTGCTGGTGAGCGTCGTTGGCGAGCATCACAAAAGGCGGGTTTGAAAGAAGTTCCTGTAATCATCAAGGACATTCCTGATGAAACGGCGATGGCCATAGGTTTGATTGAAAATATTCAACGTGAAAACTTAAATGCAATTGATGAGGCATGTGGTTTGCAGCGTTTATTGCAAGAATTTTCCTTAACACATCAAGAAATAGCTGATGCAATTGGTCGCTCGCGAGCCAGCGTTTCTAACCTTCTGCGATTATTAAATCTTCCAGCGGCAGTACAAAAATATTTGCAACATGGGGATTTAGAGATGGGACATGCTCGTGCATTATTGGCGTTGCCAGCTGAGCAACAATTACGCGCGGCTGAGCATGTGGTTGAGCAAGCTTTGTCTGTGCGTGAAACAGAACATTACATTAAACAATTGCAAGTTTTGAATGTTGCTCGTACGCAAGTCAAAACATCTCCCTCAAAATCTGCACAAATTTTACAAATGCAACAACAGTTTTCTGAGGCGCTCAAGATGAAAGTGGTTATTCAGCAAGATACACAAGGCAAGGGCAAAGTGGTTATTGCCTTTGATTCTGCGCGTGCCTTAGAAGAATTGCTTGATGTTGTAAAGAAGGGCTAACGGCGCTCGTTTTTTTGTCAAATAATTAAACTATTTTTTACTTAGTAATTGTAGCAACCACGCTCGCAACGCAGTGATCTCATCTTGCCAAATGGTATGATCATAGTCATTGCTATGCCATTCGACTTGGTAGTGATTCTCAATTAATGTTTTTCGAATATATTCCCCAACAACAAAGGGTACAATATGATCTTGTGTGCCATGCGCCAAAAACACCGGTGTTTTACGACTTGATTCCGATAAGTAATCAAACGTGTGATGATCCTTTGCTGGTAAGGTAGAGAGCCCGATAATGCCAGCGAATTCATTTTCCGCATGTAGGCCAATTTCAAGGGCAATACTGCCTCCTTGTGAAAACCCCATCAGAAAAATATTTTCAGGGCCAATGCCATGTTTGGCTTGCTCATCGGCAATAAGTCGCTTAATCATATTGCAACCAGCGTCAACATCAGCATAATCAGCATAAATGGTTGAGGCGAAACTCATGTTTTTCACATCATACCAAGCTGGCATTGGGTAGCCTTGATTGATAGTCACTGGCCGCGTTGGTGCTTGAGGGAAAACAAATCGTAAATTTGGTAAGGCTAATGCTTGTGCTATCGGCTTCAAGTCATCATTACTTGCGCCTAAGCCATGCATGCAAATGACGGAATATGTTGGAGGGCCGGTTAATTCATACTCAATCGTCTTTAAAATACTCACTTTGAGTTCCGTTTTTATAATATAGAGTGCTAGTATAGCAGAAATTGTTTAAGGGGAAAAATTAATGATTGTTCGTAAAGCTGTTTTTCCTGTTGCCGGTATGGGTACTCGTTTTTTGCCTGCGACCAAAGCTACCCCAAAAGAGATGTTACCCATTGTCGATAAGCCCTTGATTCAATACGCTGTTGAAGAAGCGATTGCTGCCGGTATTGAAGAGCTGATTTTTGTAACCAGTAGCACAAAGCGGGCCATCGAAGATCATTTTGATTCTAATTTTGAATTAGAGTGTAAATTAGAAGAACAAAAAAAATATGATTTATTGAAATTAGTGCAAGAAATTCTACCTGCGGGGGTGAATTGTTGTTATGTGCGACAAAAAAGCCCTTTAGGTCTAGGACATGCTGTGTTGTGCGCTAAAGAGGTTGTTGGTAATGAACCATTTGCGGTATTATTGGCTGATGATCTTATTGATGCCGCCCCCGGATGCTTAACGCAAATGCTACAAGCTTATGCGAAATATAAATGTAGTGTTGTAGCAACGCAAACTATCCAGATTAAAGATTCGGATAAATATGGTATGGTTGATGTTGTCAATAGTGCCTTAGCCGAGAAAAAAATTAATAGCATTATAGAAAAACCAAAGCCTGAATGCGCGCCATCTAATTTTGGTGTCGTCGGGCGCTATGTGTTAACGCCACGGATTTTTGATTTATTGGCAACGACTAACCAAGGGGCTGGTGGTGAAATACAATTAACAGATGCAATTTCTGATTTGTTAACTTATGAGAATGTATATGCCTACGCCTTTGATGGACGTCGCTATGATTGTGGTAGTAAGATAGGATACTTAGAAGCAACATTCAATTTTGCTTTGAAGCATCCAGAATTGGGTGCGCAAGTTAAACAGATGTTATCTGATTTGTAGGGAGAACTATGATGGAATCTATAGCGTTAACGCCCACTTGGAAAGTGTTGCAACAACATAAGCTTGATATTGCGCGGGTTCATCTGCGAGATTTGTTTTTCAATGACCCCAAACGATTTGAACGTTTTTCCTTAAAATACGATGGCATATTATTGGATTTTTCTAAAAACCGCATCACCCAAGAAACTCTTATGCTATTACTTCAATTAGCCGAAACAGCTGAGGTCAAGTTGCGCAGTTTTGAAATGTTTGCTGGTGATAAAATTAACATCACCGAACATCGCGCTGTTTTGCATACGGCATTACGCAATATTGATCACGCACCGGTTTTTCTTGATCATCATAATATTATGCAAGATATTGAATCTGTTTGGCATCAGATGCGCAATATCAGCGAGAAAATTCGCCAACAACAATATTTTGGTTTTAGCGGTAAGCCAATCAATACCATTGTTAATTTAGGTATTGGTGGTTCTGATTTAGGCCCTAAAATGGTTAACTATGCGCTTGAACATGTAGCCACGGATAATTTAACTTGTCATTTTGTATCAAACGTTGATGCCACAGCGATATCACGCGTTTTAAAACGCTGCGATCCAGAGACGACGCTATTTATCATTTCGTCCAAGTCATTTTCTACTATTGAGACACTGACCAATGCAAACACGGCAAAACAATGGTTGTTAAAAAATTCGGATACAAAAGCTATTGCAACGCATTTTATTGCCATCACCGCGAAAGGTGATAGGGCTAAAGCTTGGGGTATTAATGAAGAGAATATTTTACCCTTATGGGATTGGGTGGGTGGACGGTATTCACTGTGGTCGGCTATTGGTTTGCCGATCGCCATTATGTGTGGCATGAAGAATTTTAAAGAATTATTGGCTGGTGCACATGCTATGGATGAGCATTTTAAAACAGCCGAATTAGCCCAAAATCTTCCAGTATTATTGGCGCTAATCGGTGTTTGGAATCATAATTTTTTACATATGCCATCGAATGCGATTTTGCCTTATTGTGAAGCATTAAAATATTTTCCAGAACATTTGCAGCAAGTGGATATGGAAAGCAATGGTAAGTGCGTTGATGCTTTGGGGCGCGAAATTCTTGAGTATCAAACAGGACCGATTATTTGGGGTGCTCCAGGAACTAATGGCCAGCATTCATTTCATCAATTATTGCATCAAGGTACTGCAAAAGTGTGGTGTGATTTTATATTGCCAGTTAAGCCAATTGATAATATCGGCGAACACCATGCATTATTAAGTGCTAATTGTTTTGCGCAAAGCCAAGCATTGATGCAAGGCAAATCACTGGCAGAGGCCTATGAAGAATTACTCGCGCAAGGCGTTGAGCATGATGTGGCTGTGGTCTTGGCAGAACATAAAATGAGCTCTGGTAATAAGCCGAGTAGTACAATTCTATTTCCGCAACTAACCCCTTACTATTTAGGCGCCCTGATCGCTTTGTATGAGCATAAAATTTTTACGCAAGGTGTTATTTGGCAGGTAAATTCCTTTGATCAATGGGGGGTCGAGTTAGGTAAGCAACTGGCGGATCATTTGTTGCCAGCGGTTGCTGGGCAAAACATCGACGGCTTGGATGCGTCCACGCAGGGTTTGCTTGAGGCAAGCCGGATATAGGTTTTAACAATGCGCTACCCTCGATACGTTTAGAAAACGCGGGTGCTAAACGTGATAATCTCTCAAAAATAATGTGTTGCTTTAATTATTATTTCGCCTGTTTCAGTAAATTTTAAAGCATTGCTAACAAGATTCATGATGACGATAGTTTTGGCTAATACCGTCACCAGCAAAGTTAGTTGACATTTGATAGCTGCCTGAGCATGTTGATCAGCAATGGGGGTTGGAGGAAGTCTATCTAAAATTCGTATTTCTGTTGAAAATAAAAATAAACTTCCGAGCGAGACATTCCATTCCGAAAACATGCCAGCAAAAAATTAAATTTTATAATTTGATGAAATATGCGGGTTAAAAAAACCAAACAGATTGGAATGTTGGACGCTTTTTTTGGTATTTTATATTCTTACACTATAGTTCATAAATTGAATAATACCATATTGTACCGCTCAAAAAATCACGTTAAGTAACAGGGTTGGTTAATGTGCCGTTATACTGCTATGATTCATCTGCTGAACCATCGCTTTTCGCCATGGGTTTAATCACCTATGAGATTAAGGCAATAGAGTTGGAAAGCTAAATATTCCGAAATATACTAATCCTTGATCTATAGGAAATCAGGCATGCTCAATACTAAGTTAACTTATCGTATAAGTTGTACGGTTATATTTTCATTTTTTATATGGCAAATACTGAAAAGTGGCTGGTTAAGTGATGATGCTCAAATCACTCTCCGATCGGTGATGAATTTTTTGAGCGGTTTTGGACCAAATTTCAATTGTGATGAACGTGTGCAAGCGTTCACTCACCCTTTGTGGTTTATGTGCTTAGCCTGTATGACTTTCATTGTTCGAAATGCTTATTACGCTACTTTTGCGCTCTCAATAAGTCTATCTAGTTTGGCGCTGTACTTATTTTTAACTAAAATTTCACCTTATGCCAAATCGGTAATTCTTGCCTCGTTATGCTTGGTTTTTTCTAAGGCTTACCTGGACTATTCTACGTCTGGTCTTGAAAATCCACTATCTCATATTTTGCTGCTTGTTTTAGTATTGTTGGCGGAAAAGATAACAGAAAACAATCTTTCATCGCGCAAAAATCTTAGTGGTTATTTTTTATGCTGCGCATTTTTATATCTCAATCGACCTGATTTATCATTACTCATTCTTCCCTTGACTTTATGGGTATGTAAAAGAAATTTAGCTCAATTTGGTGCGCTTGTATCGTCTCTGTGTATTGGCGCTATTCCTGCCTTAATATGGACTGGCTTTTCACTTTATTATTACGGGTTTCCTTTTCCTAATACGGCTTATGCTAAATTAGGAATTACTGTCCCAATAGGGTGGCGTATTCATCATGGCGTATATTATTTATTAAACTCATTGAAGATGGATCCTCTTACTTTAATCACTATTGCTGTGGGTGTGGTTGCTAGTGTTTTTTCTTCAGCGTTGAATCGGAAAATAGCATGGGGCATTGTGCTTTATTTGGCCTATACCGTGTCTATTGGTGGCGATTTTATGTCTGGTCGTTTTTTAACCGAAACTTTATTGGCTGCTGCTATTATTATTGCTCGTTGCCGCTGGAGCAAAAAATATTTGTGGTTGTTTGCTATATCAATTACTTGTATAACTGTGGGGGAAATTATACACAATGCTTCGGTTGATCGCTCTCATTTGCAACTTAGGTTTGACCATGGTATCGCCGATGAAAGACTATATTATGATAGTAAGTTCCAAGTGACTTCTTATAAAATGGCAGAATTATTTGCACTTAACCAATGGAAAACAAAAAATCAAGGCGTGAAGATTATCGAATGCGGTATTTTAGGGTATCAAAGTATTAGCGCCGGGCCGGGCATGCATTTTAGCGATCAATGTGCACTAGCTGATCCACTGTTGGCGCGCATACCTTCTCAAGGCAATGAGCACGATTGGCGTATCGGGCATATTTTACATAACATACCTGCAGGATATTATGAAAGCTTACAACAAAATCAAAATATGCTGATCGACCCACAATTACATGAATATTATGATAAGATAAGGCTTATTACTCGCAGCCCGCTAAATTCCCGAGGCCGCTTGCATGCTATTATTGAGCTTAACTTGCATAAAAGAGCACGCATTTCGTCTGAGTATAAATAATGCGCTCGTGTCTTTGAAATCGAGAAAATATGACTACCAAGTATCTTATTATAGGCCCTTCGTGGATTGGCGATATGATTATGGCCAACGCCTTGTTGCGATGTTTGAAAGCGCAAGATTCTCGTTGTGTGATTGATGTCTTAGCGCCGGAGTGGAGTCACCCTGTGCTTGCGCGTATGCCTGAAGTCCGTAGAGCACTTGTGATGCCCGTGAAGCATGGCATCTTTGGCTGGCGTATGCGTTATAAGATTGGAATATCATTGCGCGATGAGCACTATGATCATGCAATTATATTGCCGAATTCATGGAAGTCAGCACTGATCCCCTTGTTTGCTTGTATCAAAAAACGTACTGGTTGGCGAGGTGAGTGGCGTTATGGCTTGTTAAACGATGTGCGTGTGTTGGATAAGAAAAAATTTCCATTGATGGTGGATAGATATGTAGAATTAGGGAGAATTATCGGAGCCGGCGACACTCATGCTTGTCCACCAAATGTTTATCCTCATTTACTAGTTGACCCAAATCAGCGTGACATTGCCCTAAAAAAATATCATTTTTCTCAAGACAAACCACTGTTGATTCTGTGTCCAGGCGCACAATATGGTAATTCAAAACGCTGGCCAGAAGAAAATTTTGCCAAAGTCGCACGACATTTTTTAGATCAGGGTTGGCAAGTTGCTGTATTAGGTGGGAATGCCGAGGCTAATTTAGCTAATCAAATAATTGCAGCACAAGGTTTGGTTGCGTCTGATCATCAGATAGTCGATTTAACGATGACAACGCTAGCCGAAGCGATAGATATTATGTCCCTAGCGCGCGTGGTTGTCAGCAATGACTCTGGTTTGATGCATATCGCTTGTGCTTTAACTAGGTCAATTGTTGCAATTTATGGCTCAAGTTCACCGGATTTCACACCTCCACTCAGCGATAAGGCAGTGATATTATCGAAATCCTTGCCGTGTAAGCCATGTTTCAAGCGCGAATGTCCTTTAGGGCATATGTTATGTTTAAAAAATATTACGCCAGAGGAAGTTATCGGTGCAATCAAGACTTTGCTATGAAGGAGGTAAAAAAATTCGTATTCTGCTTGTAAAAACATCATCGCTAGGCGATATAATTCATACGCTACCTGCGTTAACAGATGCCATGCGCGCAATTCCAGGGATTATTTTTGATTGGGTGATTGAAGAACGTTTTCAAGCCATTCCAGCATGGCACCCTGCGGTGGGACGAGTCATCCCTATTGCCTTGCGGCGTTGGAAGAAAAAGAAAAATTTTTTGACCATTTTTTCTTCTATAAAAGCATTTAAAAAAATAGTGAATCAACAATCTTATGATTTGGTCATTGATGCACAAGGATTAGTAAAGTCTGCCCTAATAACATACTTGGTCAAGGCTCCCAGCGCGGGATATTCTAAAAACAGTATACGAGAAAAGTTAGCGAGTATTTTTTATGACGAAAGATACGAGGTGGCCAAAAAACAGCATGCAATCACTCGTATTCGACATTTATTTAGTCAGGCATTATATTATCCTTTGTCAGATGGCGTTATTGATTATGGCTTGACAGTGTCAGATTGCGAAGACAACTCGCAATCGTCGGCGTATGTTTTATTTTTTCACGGCACAACATGGGCTAATAAACATTGGCCAGAAAATTATTGGAAGCGCTTATTGCAGTTGCTGAATCAGCGTCAGTTTGCAGTTAAGTTAGCTTGGGGTAATCACGAGGAGTATCAGCGTAGTTTACGTATTGCTGAATATGGCGAGGCAGATATTTTGCCTGAATTAAGCATAGAAGGGATGATGCCAGTCATTGCATCGGCGGCCGCGGTTGTTGCTGTAGATACAGGTTTATGTCATTTGGCCGCGGCATTAAATGTTCCAACCATCGCTTTATTTGGACCGACAGATCCCTTGAAAACAGGTGTATTGGGAGATAGGCATGTGAATCTCGCGACAAATTTCACTTGCGCGCCATGTTTAAAACGACAGTGCACATATACAGAAAAAACAGATGAGTGGCCAGCATGTATGATGACCTTGCCGCCTCAGTTTGTGATTAAGAAGATGATAGAGATGAATATAACTCATTAATTAAGGCATGATATGAAATTGGCATTTTGTATTTTTAAATATTTTCCATATGGTGGTTTGCAGCGTGATATGTATCGTGCAGCAGAAGTTGCTATAGCGCGTGGCCATTCGGTAGATATCTATACGATGGACTGGGAAGGGTTGTACATCCCTAATGCAAATATTAATATAATTAAAGTTCATTGCTGGACGAACCATGGCCGTGCTATTTCATTTATAACCAAATTAAAAAAAATACTTAATAATCGTGCCTATGATCGTGTTATTGGATTTAACAAAATTCCAGGCTTAGATATTTATTTTACTGGAGAGAATTGTTTTGCAAAGCATGTAGAAAGAAAAAGATTGCCATTGATACATTATTTTCCTCGATATTTCTTTTTTTCATTGTTGGAGAAAAAGCTATTTGATGAGAAAAGCGAGTCAGAAATATTGTTGATATCGCCACGAGAAAAAAAAGTTTATCAAAAATTCTACCATACACAAGATGCGCGTTTTCACTTGCTTTTTCCAGGGATAGAGAAGCCTAGTTGCGACAATCAGGCGGCGATAAACATGCGCAACAGCATGCGAAAATTACATAATATTAATGAAAATAAAGTTTGGCTGTTGTTTGTTGCTTCTGATTATGCTTTAAAAGGATTGTGGCGAATTTTGGAACTTATTCGATCTCTTGATAAAACCCATGCTGATCAAATAATTCTTTCTGTCGTTGGCCATGATAGCGCTTGCGCATATCAATCTTTTTTGAGTCGAAATAACATAAAAACACGAGTGGATTTCTTGGGAGCATCTGATGAGGTGTATGCCCTAATGGCTGGGGCAGATTTGTTAATGCATCCTGCAAAAGTAGAATTGGCTGGCAAGGTAATCTTAGAAGCGCTTGTTAATCATTTGCCAGTATTAACGACAGAAATTTGTGGGTGCGCGCATTATGTTATCGAAAGCCATGGTGGCGTTGTTTTACCTGAGCCATTTTCTCAGCAAGTATTTATGCACGCTTTTCTTCAGATTATGACGCCAGGTTATTTGCAAGGATATAGAAAAAATCTTAGTGAATATTCGATTAATGAAGGCGTTTATCGATCTCAGCAGCATATAGTTGACTGTATTGAGAATATTGATGTGCATTGTGTTCGAGAATTTTATTTAGATAAATTTTTAATAAATTTTCTCCCGCAAGACAAGAAAAAATGCATAGCTTATGTATTTTCTTTGCAGGGCGAAATTTATCGACAGGTCGAGAAGAGAAAAACTATTTTAGTTGACATAGGTGGAAACAATTATTTTATCAAAATGCACTATGGTGTTGGTTGGGCTGAAATTATAAAAAACCTATTGGTTTTTAAGTCTGTCGCTTTAGGCGCTCAGCCAGAATATGCTGCTATTCGCGAGATGCAAAAGGCCGGCATTTTGGTTCCAAAAATTTCTGCTTATGCGACGGATGGAATAAATCCTGCCAAAATTAATTCATTTATTATGACTGAGCGTATTTATTATCAATATGATTTGGAAAAGCTGTGTCAAACTTGGCCGCAGCGGCCACCAAATTTTTTATTTAAGCGACGTTTAATTCATCGCGTGGCAGAGATTGCAAGGAAAATGCATGTGCAAGGCATGAATCATCGTGATTTTTACTTATGCCATTTATTGTTAAATCAAAAAAGTGAGCTTAATTTTGACTTATATTTAATTGATTTACATCGTGTTCAAATTCGAAAGAAAACACCGTTGCGCTGGATAGTGAAGGATTTGGCAGGCTTATATTTTTCTGCCATGGATATTGGCTTGACCCATCATGATATTTATTATTTTTTAACCCAGTATTATCAGCAGCCCTTGAGATATGTTTTTAAGAAAAAACGCTTAGTTTGTTTCTGGGTTTATCTAAGAGCAAAAATGTTACATCGTCGACATAAAAATAGGCTATCTTTATGATAAGCCACGCACAATGTCCGTGTTGGCAGTGGTAATCGCTTGGCCTAAACTCGTGTATATATCTTGTTGAGGCATATTGTTGTCAAACGTTACTGCAATAATTCGAGTTTGGTAGCGCTCCCAGCGAGCGGTATTGCAAAGTAATAGAAGTTGTGTGTCTGTTAGATTATTCATAGAAGAGCGTGGATTAATAAGTTCTGGATTAAGAAGATCGTTACGCCCAAAATATTGTAAATCTAGAATCACAGCCTGGTTATTGGTCATTGGCTGTGAATTATTTGGCATTGCATCGGGAGATAAGATCTGCGTACTATTACCAAACTCTGAATCTAAAAGTTCTGTTGCATCATTTTGGCTGACTCTGCCCACGCGGAATAAATTAGCTCTTAACACAAGATTAGCTTTGTCGATATTATCGACCACTGTGAACGATTTTTCTTCCAGGCTCTTAGATAGCCAAGTCTGAAGATCAAAATCGTAAACGCCAGCATCATTTTTAATAGTGATGAAAGCGGTGCGTTCTTCTTTGGGGATAGGTGTTAAATATACATATGAGCTCGCTCTCGTTTTAACTTTTGCTACTGGTTGTGTTACCTTAGAGTCCTGTGATGGCTGTGCTTTGGCTGGCATGTGACAGGCGGTTAATAAATTCAGACCGAATAAAAAAACAAGACCGCATATAGAATATTTTTTTAACATTATTGTAACAAATGAGTGAATTTTAATGACTCTTTTATACCATTCTCCTGCTCAAGGTGACAAGTATGTCTTTATATATTTCGCCTATTAATCGTCCGATTCAGGCCCGAATCAACATTCCGGGATCAAAAAGTATTACTAATCGTGCATTGTTGCTCGCTGCTTTAGCGCAGGGTGAATCATTGTTGCAAAATATACTGCTAAGTGATGATAGTTGGGCCTTGATTAGAGCGTTACAAGCTTTGGGGGTAATTATTCATATTGATAGTTTGCATGATACGGCTACCGTGAGTGGTTGTTCAGGAAAATTTCCCCAGCCGCAAGCAAGTATTGATTGCCGTGACGCAGGAACTGTGGCGAGATTTTTGTTATCAGTATGTGCTAATCAGTTAGGAAGATTTCAATTAGATGGTAGCGCGCGTTTGCGACAGCGGCCTTTGCGCGATTTAATTGACGTATTGCGTGCTCAGGGGGCAATAATTTTTTCTGATGCATTGCCATTAACTATTGCAAGTTATCAAACGCTGATAGGCGGGGATATTTTTATCGCTGGCGATGTTAGCAGTCAATTTTTGTCAGGATTGCTAATGAGTGCTCCGTATTTTCAACGAGATGTGATCTTGACTACGCATAATTTAGTCAGCAAGCCTTATGTTGATATGACTTGTGCCATGATGCGAGATTTTGGTGTTGATGTGTTGCAACATCAATCTACATGGACTGTGAAAGCGTCTCAGTGTTACCGAGCGCGTCAGTACTGGATTGAGTCTGATTTTTCGAGCGCATCATATTTTTTTGCGGCGGCGGCGGTGACGGCTGGCGACATCACGATGTTAAATATGTCATACAAACAGAGTATTCAAGGCGATAAATATTTTTTAGATGTATTAAAAAAAATGGGTTGTGTTGTTCAGGAAAATTCTGAAGGATTGCGCGTTATTGGCCCAGAACAATTAGCAGGAATTGCGGTTGATATGGCTGACTTTTCAGATACTATGATGACGCTTGCGGCAATTGCGCCTTTTGCCAATTCTCCAACGCGTATTTTTAATATTGCTAATACGCGCGTTAAAGAATCTGATCGTATTCGTGCGATGGCAAATAATTTACGTTGTTTGGGTGTTTCAGTTGAGGAAGAAGAGGCGGCGCTCACTATTTTCCCGGCATGTCCACATGGCGGCGTGGTCACTACCTATAATGATCATCGCATTGCAATGGCGTGTTCGCTGATTGGTTTAAAGGTGGCTGGAGTAATCATTGATGATGAAAGCTGTGTTAATAAAACGTTTCCAGAGTTTTTTAAGAAATTCTCTTTGTTGTAATCTAAACAGCAGTGACTATGTCGTACCAGTTCGGGCGGGCTGTTAGTTTTACATGCTATAGCTGAATATAGAGTTATGCCCCGGCCTGTGCCGGGGTGGTGTGCGCTGTTATTCTCATATTATTGGCGCTTCTTTTTTTCTCTCCGCTTTGGGTTTTTCGTGTATTTTTTCATTTCTTCTGTCAACATCTGTGTTTGTGTCACAGGGTCTGCTTCTTGCAAGCGTGTCCACCACTGCGCCTTTTCTTGATACTCTGGCTCGACTTCGGCGCGCAATAAAAGAAAATCATAAGCTGCGCGGAATTTGGGATGTTGTAATATTTCAAATGTTTTTTGATTAACAGGCCGTGTTAATCGATATTGTAAATGCCAAATATCACGTATTGTCATAGATAATATTTTAGGAATAGCCGTCATTTTGGCTTGTTCACCTAAGACTTGTGACACGGCAATAGAGTTTGCTTGAGCTTGCGGCATCTCGTTGCTTAATTCATGTGCGCGATTTTTATAGACATGCCATAAGAGCACCGCATATAAAAAAGCGGGTGTCACTTTTTTCTCAGCCTGGATGCGCGCATCAGTATTGCGGCAAGCGAGTTCGATTAAGGCGTGAATTTTTTCATTTTTTTTCATCGCAGCAGATGTTTGCGGAAACAATATCTGAAACAAATGTTGTTGCAATAGCAAATGAAATGTTTTCAGTGCGGCACCTGTATGAAATAATTTATATACTTCATCGAATAAGCGAGCGTTTGAAATGTTATTTAACAATTTTGCCATTTTTTTAATTGGCGCTACAGATTTATTTTCAATAGTAAAATCTAATTTTGCAGCTAAACGTATCGCTCGAAGCATGCGAACGGGGTCTTCGCGATACCGCGTTTCAGGATCGCCGATGACGCGAATAATTTTATCTTTTATATCGGCAAGTCCATTAACCGCATCGACAATGCTGAAACCATCAATGTTATAATATAAAGCATTAATTGTAATATCACGTCGCCAAATATCTTCTTCTAATGTGCCATAAACGTTATCGCGTTTGATCATGCCGCTATCATGCAGTTGATGCGCATCGCTATCTGTGTCTGTGCCGCGAAAAGTGGCGACTTCGATAATATCGCGTCCAAAATGCACATGCGCAAGACGAAAACGCCTGCCGATCAAGCGACAATTGGTAAATAATTGCTTGACTTGTTCTGGGCGCGCATCAGTCACAATGTCAAAATCTTTGGGGCGCAAGTTTAACAATAAGTCACGCACACCGCCGCCGACGATATACGCCTGATATCCGGCCGATTTTAGGCGATACAGCACCTTAAGGGCATGCTCACTAATGTTCGCACGAGAAATGCTATGTTGCGAGCGCGGCACAATGTGATTCGCGTCAATAGCTTGAATGTTATTTTTTTTCTTTTTAGAAAAAAGTTTGGTGAGAAAGGCTTTGATGGTCACGCTCCTTCTTTAGTCTTGCCTACATTCCAGTGGCCATATTTTTGAATATTTTCGTGCATAGCATCGGGGGCCAAGTCTAGTTCTCCTGGCCATGTCGCCACGC
This sequence comes from Alphaproteobacteria bacterium, assembly GCA_021151585.1. Lineage (GTDB taxonomy): Bacteria > Pseudomonadota > Gammaproteobacteria > JAGOUN01 > JAGOUN01 > JAGOUN01. Next base: position 35,365 of record JAGKWX010000003.1, read on the forward strand.
CGTAAGAGAGATAGACTTGATTAAACAGGTTTAGATTTTGCAGCTGAGCAAACACGCCCGCTTTAGGGCTAAAAATAAATGCTTTCAAATTGACACAGCCTTCTAGGCCGTCGATGAATACGACTTTTAAACAATAATCATCTTGCGCAGCGACCATTTTCAAGCGCCATGGCGCTGAACAAATTATTCCAGTGGCTGAATTTTCTTCGGTGTTTGGTTGTGTTTGCATAATTTCCAATCTTCTAATAATTCGGCGCGATGCTCATTCGCCCATTCCAAAACCAACAACAATGCTCGTTTAGGTAAATAACCCTTGATAACCTCTAATGTTTTGATTTCAATAATCGCTTCAAATTCGGCGTATAGTGCGTGAAAATGCGGTGGAGGATGTTCGCTCCAAAACATTTGAATAACAATACCATAAAAGGTGCTAACTGTTGGCATAAACAAGCCCACGACTTATATATATGGTATTATATTCTGTATTAATATTATTGATCAATAACTTATGTCCTTTATTTCGTCGCGGTTAACACAATTGATTAAGCAGGCTATTCAGCACAAAGGCGGCTGGATCAGCTTCGCTGAATTTATGCAAAAAGCCCTATATGAGCCTGGTCTTGGTTATTACGTCGCCGGTGCTCACAAATTTGGTGAAGATGGAGATTTTGTCACTGCCCCCGAAATTTCTTCTGCGTTTAGTCGATGTTTGGCGCTACAATGCCAAAAATTTTTGCAAAACGACGATGCAATTCTAGAATTTGGTGCGGGCACGGGCATCATGGCGGCAGATATTTTGTTGGAACTCGAGAAACAGCAATCATTGCCAAAGTATTATTTTATTTTAGAAGTCAGCCTAGATTTACAACATCGTCAACAAGAAACCTTGCAGAGAAAATGCCCTCATTTGTGTGGGCGCGTGCAATGGTTATCGCAATTGCCGGAAAATTTTACCGGTGTTGTATTGGCGAATGAGGTATTAGACGCTATGCCGGTGCATGTTGTTGAAGTGCAGGATGGCGAATATGTTGAAAAAGGTGTTGCTGTTGAAAATGGTGAATTTATATGGAAACTCAAAAAATACATTGATCCTAGGGGCGAGCGGCGCTCGCCGTTCTTGCCGCGCGCATTTCCGCTTATTGAAGGTTATTTTTCTGAAATCTGCCCAGCCATCCACCCTTGGCTTGAAAATCTTTATAAAACGATGAAGCGCGGCTATGTCATTTTAATCGATTACGGATTTCTCGAACACGAATACTATCACCCACAACGCGATCAAGGCACGTTAATGTGTCATTATCGTCATCGCGCGCATACAAATCCTTTTATCCATATCGGTTTGCAAGATATCACGGCGCATGTGGATTTTAGCGCTGTTGCACGCGCGGCAGAAAAATGCGGCTTTATTGTTGAAGATTTTACGACACAGGCGAAATTTCTGATGCCGCTCGGGATTTTGGATCCTGTGGATTTGCCTCTCGCAGAACAATATCAACATGCGCAGGCTTTAAAAAAATTACTATTGCCATCGGAGATGGGCGAGCTATTCAAAGTGATGGCTCTGCATAAAAAGTGATAAATTTATATACAGATAGACTGTTTTTTGACCCGAAAGATATATTTTTTTAATTAGTTTGTTCTCAAAATCTACAATCCTTCAGCTCTACTTAAGATTTGGTCGGTATGATCAAGTTTTTCGAATAAGCAGAAAAAGGTAGACATTATGCAGACCAGGCAAATCCCTTCCGTTATGGCAAGACTAAATGACACGAGTCCCCATAGAGCAACTCCAGCAATCATAGCTGAGAATTATGATAGTCGAGTTTATGGTAAACGCCAACGTTATGCGATGCCATCAGCATTGACTAGTGTAGATGGCGTGGATAGAACACAGGTTTTTCAGAATTTTACTTATGAAGATTTTACACGATTAAAAGATTTGGTTAGTACAGCGACATGTCCATTAGACCGAGCGTTGATTGATAAAATCAACTCATTAGATAAGTCAACTTATGCGCAAGCTGAATTTGATTACAACACCGCGCGTGGTTTGGAATCTTATCTTGCATCACAAAATAATGATGTAGAAATGACTGATAAGCAAATTCAAGCAACTCAAGAAAACCCATTGGCACATCCGAAGACCTTGGATACCAAGTTGGTGGTGAATAAAAATGCTGCGAGTTCTCAGGCACATGCTGTGTCAATTAGGCAGTTGATAAATAAATTAGCGACAGAATTTTATTCTACTACATTAATTGTTTTTTCTGATGAAGCAGCAGTCGCAGTAGATAGTGCTAAAGCCACTAATCTTTCACGTATGGTATTTTTTGATAAACAAGCGATTTATGCTCTTTGTTGTGTTTATGGTGTTGATAAAGCAGCATTGACTGATAAATTAAACAGTAAAGGTATGGCTGTAACCTTAGCTGAGATACGCGCTGCTCGAACGCAAGAGCCTGAAATTAAAGCATTGGCAATAGCAATAGAAACATTATTCGAGGCCGCTTATTTTGGTTCGGGTCGAGCATTTCAGTCGCTGATTGAAGCACATGAAGCAGGTATTTACGAATTTAGTGACGAAGAATTGTGCCAATTAGTAGAAGCGCAAATGGCATGGTATCGCATAGGATTAGCTGCACAAACACCACGTGATGGTAATCGCGTGCATTATGTCGCTTATCCTTTTGCGGATGACTTGAGTGCAGTGCAATGCTTGCCTGACTTAATCCTATCTCCTAAAACGTGGAAAGCAGTTCGTGTAAACCAAGCTGCATTCCAAAATTTACTTGCTAACGTTTATCATCAGCAAGGGATTAAAGCTTCTGCTTTAGTAGTTGCTAATGAGCATTTTGACGAAGAGGTAAAATTATCTAATGATGATTTGCGACAATTATTGCGAACGCTGGTTACTCTATATATTGCTGCAAAACAATCAGGTTCTAGCGTAGAAGGCGATGATATGCAAATTTTACCAAGATTTCTACCAGAAAAACGCTATCCAAGATTGTGGGAGGCGTTAAGAGGGAAAGCGGAAGAAAGTTATCGCTTGCTCAATGATTTTTGGCCGAAATTAAGTCGAGAATTGCTGAATCAGCCGGTGGTAGCTGAACTAACTGCGCGTGGTCCGCGTAGTGAGGAAGAGCGAGCTGAGGCTGCTCATGCTGAGCTAACAATTGATGCATTGGTTTCCTCGGTACATTTAGCTGGTGAGATAGAAAAACAACCAGAGCATTTAATTAAACAGCTTCAAGAGCCGATAATGGCTATCGAATTGAGTGACACAAAACGACAGTTTGCTGCTCAGCGGATAGAGATTTTGGAAGCCATGGGTAAGTTACGTCATTATGCATTGTCTGAAAAATTAAGAACGCCTGGTCTCGATGAATCCATACAAGATGAGTTGGTGCTGGCAAAACAAAAGAATTCAGCGCAAACGATGAGCGAAACAGAGTTAATGCAAAAAATCACAGAACAAGCAGTATTGGCGAGTGGTGGTATTTATGATATTCGAGAAGTGATTATCAAGAGGATCGCTAGTAACCAAGTAGCAGACAAAAGTGCACAAGAAAAACTTGATGAAGACAATAAGGCTTTGCAGAAACCACAACAAATATTGTTAAGACAAACGGATGAGGTAGTTAAAAAACTTCAAGAAGAAGATGAAAAAGATTTGAAAGATAGTAGTGTTGTTGAATATAAAGCAGAGAAATCGGGTTTTGCTAAGAGTAAAACAGCCAATCATGTTGAAAGAGAGTTTGAAGAAGCAAGTAATGCAGTAGAAGAACAAGCGAAATTGACAGCAGATAGAAATCGTCCTGCTTCTTTCTTATGGGGTAAATCAGATCAAGAGCTATTACAAGAAAAACAACAAAGGTTAGTAAAATGCGAAGCGCGTTTAAACACGTTACGCACTCAGCAAGCAGCGTATGTACAGCGTAAAGCTCAACGTGATAAAGATACCAAATTGGTTCAGCAATTACGGGACCAGGTGAATCAGCTTGTAACCCATGCTATTGAAGTTTTGAAAAATTTAAACATGATTAGAGCTGAACGATTGGATCAATTAGAGGCATTGAAGTTATTAAGCCAAGATATTCTAGAAGTGATTGAGAATAATCCAGTTGTTGAGTATATGCGCGATTTTGTTGAAAAAGTTTCTGAGTTTATAATATCACAAATGAAAGAGGCTAATGCTCAAGCGGTGCGTGAAGCACGTTTGCAGGAGCTTGAAAATAAAGAGCGAGCGTTAACTAAAGCATTGGTTGAGACTAACCCTGTAACCGAATTTATTCGTTTGGTGATGCTCGATTATGTGCAAACTTGGGTGGCGCGTAAAGGAAGGGGTGATTATTCTTATTGGAAAAACTTAATCGCACAAAGTTTACAAGAAGACATAACGGCGTATGAATATGGAGCTTTTGCGTTTAAACATCCGAATAAAAAGAACAAGGCGCGTGAAGCGTTGCCTTTATTTATAGTGGCAAATTCATCCGCTTATATAAAATTGTTAGTGATTTACATATTGAGTGTTTCTGCCGAAGATTTTTGGTTAAAAATACAAGATAAGCTCTTCGAAACGAATGGCCGGGTGGTGCCTAAAGAATCTGCATCATTGCTAAATGTTTTGTTAAGTAAAGATGCCTATCCGATTACTACAGATCTGAAAAAAAATGAAGAGAGTCTACGCCGAACCTTATTGGAAAGGTATACGGTGACGAATTATCAAGATCCTTTGCAAGCGATGTTAGAAGACAATGTGATGTTAGATTTGGCCTTTACTGTATCTAATATCTTCCCTGTGTCGCAAGAGCCCCAGCAAATACTGGATGAAGCAGCGATTATTCGTGGACGTATAGCGAAGTTAGTCTGTCGCTTAGAGAGTGAAGAGCGTTATTCTTATTTAGGTGATTACTTGAAGGTTGCTATGATGATGCTGGGGGATAACGATGCATTCAGTTATTTAGTAGATGGACATGTTACCAACCCAGTGTTTAATGTTTGTTTAGAACGGGGTGATATGTTTGCTTTGCCTGACGCAATCAAGTTTGCTATTGAAGCTTTGCAAAACGATGATCAGATTAATAAATCAACACTGAAGAATCGTCAAGTGGTATTAGACTATTTAACAGGGCAGTTAAGTCATGATGCTCGCTTTACAGTCTTGCTGGCTCGTTTTCAAGATTATATCGCTGCACAAACGCAGGTTTTTAACAGTGGATCTCAAGAGTCTCATAGCAAAACTCACGTAGAGAGATTTCGTTCGTCAAGTATTGTTACAACAGCTAGGCGATCATTGGGTTCAGAGTCAGTAAGCAGTGTGTCTGGTACGGTTCTTCCTAAACAATCACCTCAGAGTAAAAACGTAGAGATGGAGAGTGGTTTTAGTGTTGTTCCGATAAAAGCTATGTTTACACCTCCAGCACCACTAACGCCTGCGTCCCCAGTGCCTGTCGATACGACAAGCCTTGAGCAGACTGACGTAGACTCTGGTGTGAGTTTTCAGCCAGCAACGCCACCGACACCTCCAGCACCTCCAGCACCTCCAGCACCTCCAGTTTCTATCGATGCTACTCGTGTTGATGATGTTATGTCAGTATCGACTGCTGCTGCAGAAGTGAAAAAACCAGCTCAACCACCGGTGCCTCCACCTCCACCAAAGAGAAGGCCAAGCACTGAACCTGCTAACTCACTGCCAGTGCCGCCTGTTGCTCCAGTTCCTGAGAATGCGATTCGTGTTGATGATGTTATGTCAGTATCGACTGCCGCTGCAGAAGTGAAAAAACCAGCTCAACCACCGGTGCCGCCACCTCCACCTCCACCCAAGGGAAGGCCAAGCATCGAAACTGCCAACTTATTGTCAGTGCCGTCTGTTCTTCTAGCTCCTGCGCAACCAATTGTTGAGTCGTTTGCCTCTGAAAATACTGAAACGCGGGAAGAGGATGTAGCTACTATAGTGTCGCCTGCGCCATTTCCTGCTCATGGGCAAGCGAGCTTAGGTCTTTTTGCAGCCATTCAGGCAGGGAAAAAATTAAGACCAAAAGAGGAGCAGGTTCCTTTAAGTGAGACCAGGCCGCAGCTTAAAAATAAAGCGCAAGACTCATCAGGACAAAGTATGGCGGATGCTCTTAGGGAAAGATTGGCTCAGGTAAGAAGAGCGACAGCTGGACAGCCTGCTGCGTCTGCATTAACAGGAAATCCAAGTGCTCAATTTGAGCAGGGCCGCGATCGATCGAGTAGCGAATCTAGTGTTTCGTCGACTAATTCGGAGGATTGGAAGCCCTAATTTATGCATAAAAAAGAGCGGGAAACCGCTCTTTTTATATAAAATCATGCCATGCGTTTTGATAACCATTGTTGCAACTCTTGCAATAATCCTAATTGCTCATCATCCAAGTTCGCATCATTTTTCAAGTGCTGAATCTCTTCTATCGCCTGTGTAGTCGTTAATTTTGTTCTGCCTTTATAGTCCATTTTTTCAGCCTCACAATTCTCATCAAATATGTCAGCTTGTTCGATAGATAATAGCTCGCGATCACAGCGTCCTAATGCATCAACGGCCAATATTTTTAATAGTGGATGTGATATTCGTTCAATGGTCTCTGATTTTTTATCAAAAGCGGCGCGATGAAATTGTTGCATTTGCCGTTGCTGTTCGTCATTCCAAAAGCCTTGATAATATAAAGCTGCTTCGGGTGCGACATTCGGAAATTTCGGGTACGTAAAATCACAATAATGTTTTTTGATTTCTTCTAATTTTTCAGGATTCTTTTCAAGCCAAGTAATATTTTTTTTAAGTATATTTTTTTTGTCATCGGATAACTTGGCCAAATATTTTTCTGAAGCGGGTAATAAAAAACCAGGTTCCGCCATTTTTTTGTTAATTACCCAGGGTTGATCTGACAAATCATCGCCATCCAAACGTAACCAGCACGCTTGATTTTTATAATGATAATGTGAATCTAGATATAACACCGGAGCGCAGAAATTTGCATCTGAACCAAAAATACCATCTACTAATACGGCATATTTTTTATTAAAAAGCTTTGGCAATTTTTGCTGACGTTCGTTATCACTATTTTTATCGAAATAGCCTAAAGCATATTTCCATGTGTCTGTTTGCTGCATAAAAATTTTAGCCAGTGCAATCGTCGCTTCAATATCGACAATCGCATTATGTGCAACGCCATCAGATAAATGATTGGTAGTATTTAAAGCGTCGAGTTTCAAACTGATTTTTTCATTACGCAGTGGCCATGTTAATAACGATGGATGAAATAAATAAAACAAACTGGTGATAGGATATAAATCTGCGCGACCGCACGAATTGGCGAATTGATGCGTATAAGGCGCTAATAAATTTCGATAAAAACTAAAACGTAAAAACTCATCATCAAAGCCTAAAGTGTTATAACCTAGACTGATCGTTCCTGGTGTATTAAATAACTCATGAATACGCTTGATGACGACAAACTCGGATTCACCTTGTTGCCAAGCTTGCAATGGTGTGCGATGTGTGATCATTGCCCTGGGGCTCGGGACAATGCCTGGATTGGGGCGTACCATCCATTCGTAACGTTCTAACTCATTCAGCTGCATATCGGTTCGAATCGCTGCGAATTGAATGACTTGATCAAATGCAGGATTAAGACCAGACGTTTCGATATCATAAAAAAGAAAAGTTTTTGGCATAAGGTCAAATCTTACTGGTAAAATGATTGGCACTATTTTAACATCTTATCTTGTCATAGCAATTTTAGATGGAGCCTAAATATGTCTGCAAAAAACACATCCCATTCCTTCGGTTACGTTGCAAAAAGTTTTCATTGGATTGTGGCGGTATTAATCATAGCAATGTTGTGTTTAGGGTATTTGTTAGAAGACTTTCCCGCTTCATCAGGCGCTGCGGCTTATAATGTTCATAAATGTATCGGCATTATTATTTTAGCGTTAGTGGTTTTACGGTTAGTCTGGCGTTGGATGAATATTCAGCCTGGCTATTCGTCAAGATTGCCTGCTTGTTATAAACTCTTTGTTAAATTGGCGCATTATGTTATTTACATGGCTATGGTGTTGATGCCCTTGTCAGGCTGGTTGATGTCAACGGCTGCGGGCCGAGCGCCGGATTTTTTCGGTTGGTTTTATTTCCCTATGCCTGGTATAGCTTTAAACACACATCTCGCTGGTGTCATGTATCAAGTGCACAATACTTTGGCTGTTGTGCTAATTGTTTTAATCTCATTGCATATTCTTGCCGGGCTATTTCATCATGTTATGTTACGTGATAATGTACTTAAACGAATGTTGCCTGGGGGAAATCGGGGGTGAAGTATGTCCGAAAAAATAACAATTAAAACAATTTTTGATGTGATAAAAGATGAAGACGTTAAGTTTATAGATTTGCGATTTTCTGATTTGCGCGGCACAGAGCATCATATTACCTTTCCTATTGCCCGCGTTAATGAATCTTTATTTGTCGATGGTAAAGTCTTTGATGGCTCTTCAATTGAAGGTTGGGCCTCAATTGATAAATCGGATATGTTGCTAAAGCCGATTATTGACACTGTTATGATTGATCCTTTTTTTCAAGATAAAACATTGATAGTGCGCTGTGATGTTTATGATCCTCAGACATTGCAGCCTTATACTCGCGATCCACGAGCCGTTGCTGTGCGTGCTGAACAATTTTTGAAAAACACTGGTATAGCCGATGTTGCTTATATGGGGCACGAAGTTGAATTTTTTGTCTTTGACGATGTTCGCTGGACCTTGGATATGCATCAAGCTTGCTATTCCATTGATTCCGAGGAAGGTGCATGGAATTCTAATAAAAAAATGGATTATGGTAATATGGGGTATCGGCCAGCGATTAAAGGCGGTTATTTTCCTGTGCCGCCGCTTGATTCTTCCCATGATTTGCGTTCTGAAATGTGTACGATGTTAGAAAAAATGGGATTAATTCCAGAAGTCCATCATCATGAAGTGGCAACAGGCAATCAGAATGAAATTACGACCCGATATACTACGTTGATACAAAAATGTGATGAGGCGCAAACTTTTAAATACTGCATCCGTAATGTGGCCTTATTGCATGGTAAAACAGTGACATTCATGCCTAAGCCCTTGGTAGGTGATAATGGTAGCGCTATGCATACGCATCAGTCATTGGCGAAAGATGGTAAGAATTTGTTTTCCGGCGATGGTTATGCGGGCATGTCAGAATTAGCGCTTTACTATATTGGCGGTATTTTAAAACATGCTAAAGCATTGAATGCTTTTACTAATCCTAGTACAAATAGCTATAAACGTTTAGTACCAGGGTATGAGGCGCCGGTTAAATTAGCGTATTCAGCGAGTAATCGTTCGGCAGCGATTCGCATTCCATTTGTTAATCATGCTGTAGAAAAACGTATTGAAGTGCGCTTTCCAGATCCATTAGCAAATCCGTATTTAGCGTTTTCTGCGATGGTTATGGCTGGATTAGATGGCATTAAAAACAAAATTTCCCCAGGCGATGCGCTTGATAAAAATTTATACACACTATCGAAAGAAGAGTCGGAGCAAGTGCCTGATATGTGTGGTTCTTTAAGTGAAGCTATTGAATCACTGCGCGATGACCATGCTTTCTTGCTAGAAGGCGGCGTGTTTACTCAAGACTTGATCGAGGCGTACATTGATTTGAAAAAGGAAGAAATTGCTCGGCTTAATATGACGGTCCATCCGGTTGAGTTTGATATGTATTATAGCCAATAACTAGGGATTGATGCATGTTTTGTGTTTTTTAATTGAACACAATCGGGGCGACAAAAGAGTGAATTTTAATTATAAAATATCAGTATATCCTAGTAAGCAGCGTTTTAAGTTTCTGGTCGTGTTGCGTTGTTCTAGTAATTAACATGACGTTAACGCTTGTGCGGGTAATTCCGCACTTGCCCCTAAGTCTGCGGTGATTGTCTTTAAGTACAAAATTGACTATGCTACACCGCAGTAAATAAACCAAAAAAGAGCTATTTTTTGCAAATGAAAAAATCATTATTATCATTATTCATGAGTTTACCTATGTTAGCAACGACCGCTGTTGCAGCTAATCTTGTGGATGCATATAACGACGCTCTTAACAGTGATCCTACCTATTTGGCTGCTAAAAGCACTTACGAAGCGGCTTTGCAAGATACGCCAATTAGTCGTGCGGTATTATTACCACAGTTGTTTTTACAAAATGGTAGTAACGGCAGCTTGTTTTTAAATAAGTTTAAAGATTCAGGTGCTGCGCAGACCGATAATACAACGACGAGTAAAGGTTATGGCATGCAATTGTCATTGACGCAATCTATTTTTGATTTTACGGCGATAGAAGAATTTCGTGCTGCTAAAGATACCGTTAAAGCCGCAGCAGAAACGTATTATGCTGCTGTGCAAACACTTATGCTAACCGTAGCAACGGATTATTTTTCCATTTTAAATGCGCAAGAAAACTTAAAATATGCCACAGCCAATGTTGAGGCGAATAAGAGTTCATTAACTCAGGCGCAACAGAAATATCAGGTCGGCACGAACACTTTAACAGATGTTTATACAGCCCAGGCGGCTTATTCTACGGCGTTATCTGGCCAAGTGGCAGCACAACATGCCTTGGAAAGCGCCATTGAGACATTATACTCTATTACTGGTAAACGCTACGCTAACTTTGCTCCTTTACATGATAATTTTCCCTTAATTTCTCCTGAGCCTGAAGAGCCAAATACATGGGTGCAAGCGGCATTGACAAATAATCCTACTATCAAGTCCGCGAATTATACAGCATCATCAGCTATGAAAACGGCAGGAGCTGAATGGGGTGGGCATTTGCCAACAGTGGATTTGACGGCCTCTTATGGTACTGATTATCAGTATCAATCATCGAATAACCTCTCTGACGCTGGCTCATCACGCACTACGGGAGGTTCTGTTGGGATCAATGTTAGCTTACCTTTGTTTGAGGGCGGCATAGTTACAGCGCAAACCAAACAAGCTGAGGCTAATTATCAGACAGCGATTCATAATCTTGAATTACAGCATCGCACGGTAGAAAAAAATACTCGTATTGATTATTTAAATGTCCTCGCTGCGATTAGCGCGGTTCAAGCAGATAAAATTTCGGTAAAATCGAATGAAAGTGCATTGCGCGGATTAGAGGCGGGTTATCGCGTTGGTACACAAACGATGATGGATGTATTGAGTCAGCAAAGCTTGCTCTTGTCGGCGGAACAAACGTATGCTGCAGATCGGTATAATTACATTATTAATCTAGTTAATTTAAAAAATGATACGGGTTTATTGAGTTTGCGTGATTTAGAGGCCATTAATGATTGGCTAGCAGCTGCGCCGGATGAAAAAAAATTAGCAAAAAAACAAGGTTTGCAAATACTCGGGTCAGCAGTATCGGAGTAAATTCATTTTTCATGAGGGAATGGAATTGATGTTGTGTAATTTAAAAACTAAATTGAGTTCGGCTCTCTTGGTTAAAAATAAATTAACACTTATTCCTATCGTTGTTGCTGCGTACTTGGTGGGATGTTCTTCGGCGAATGTGCCACAAGTGGGTGCCGTGGCGCCATGTCAAATCCAGTCCAATGGGCAAGTAGAGCGTGCTATACGTTCTAGCCTTAAATCTCAGCATTGGGAAATGGATACGTACAATGACCATATGATTCAAGCGCATAAAACGGTTAACCAAATGACCGCGAATATTGATATTGCTTATGGTTATCGAGGGTTTAGTATTGAATATGCTGATAGCCAAAATATGCATTACAATGATGAAGAGGATAGCATTGATCCCGTTTATCTAAAATGGGTCTATAATTTAAAAGGCGCTATTGAAAAAGAATTGCAAAAGCAAGTACAGCTTGACCCTTCCGTCAAATGTTTAGGCAAAGATGTGCCGGCATAGAGCTTTATTGTTTTTTTGATTATTGTTGATATACTCAGTATCCCTACCTCAGTTTTTTTTCAACTTTTTAAGTTTCTATTTTTCATCAAATTATCATTGAGAATCCTCATGAATCAACTCGCTATTGTTTATACGCGCGCAAGCGTCGGTATTGATGCGCCGCTTGTTACTGTCGAGGTGCATATTACCTTTGGTATGCCGAATTTTTTTATGGTTGGGCTGCCTGAGGCCGCTGTTAAAGAAAGTCGTGATCGCATACGCAGCGCATTAATTAGTAATAATTTTGAATTACCTACTAGACGAATTACAGTTAATTTAGCGCCTGCCGACTTACCCAAGGAGGGCGGTCGTTTTGATTTGCCAATTGCTTTGGGAATATTGTTAGCATCACAGCAAATTAAGATAGATAACATCGGTGACTATGAATTTGTTGGCGAACTAGGATTGACTGGTGAATTAAGAAAAATCCGTGGTGCGCTTCCTATCGCGATACAAACTAAAGAGGCGCAAAGAATATTGATTTTGCCTCAGCATAATGACTCTGAAGTTTCATTGGTTGATAACGTTCATTATGTCGCCAATAATCTTTCAGAAGTCTGCGAAGGATTGCAAAATCCTCAATTGTTTAAACGCGCGAGTGCTCAGGTCATAAACGCAGAAACTCATTTTTCTATGGATTGGTCAGATATCAAAGGTCAGGCGCATGCAAAGCGAGCTTTGCTTATTGCCGCCGCCGGTGGGCACCATGTCTTATTGAAAGGCCCGCCTGGCACAGGAAAAACTATGCTTGCTGAACGATTAGCGACAATCTTGCCAGCGCCTACTGAAAAAGAACGACTAGAAATTGGCTGTTTGCGATCTTTATATTGTCAGAATGATTCATCGGAAGGGTGGTGGCATCGTCCATTTCGTAGCCCTCATCATAATGCCTCAACACCAGCACTTGTTGGTGGTGGTAATCCACCTAAACCGGGCGAAATTTCTTTGGCACACAATGGTGTGTTATTTTTAGATGAATTGCCGGAATTTCAGCGATCAGTGTTGGAAGCATTGCGCCAGCCTATAGAGTCTGGGCGTGTCACTATTTCTCGAGCTAAACAACAATTAACTTTTCCTGCAAAATTTCAATTAGTAGCGGCGATGAATCCTTGTCCTTGCGGTTATTATGGCGATAAAGATTATTCTTGTCGTTGTTCGCCACAACAAATCACACGATATCAGCATAAATTGTCTGGACCTTTGTTGGATCGCATAGATTTACATGTCGATGTGCCCCGTGTTGCTTATCATGAATTACAAAAAACGGAGGAAAAAATTATAAGATCGGAGGAGATTCGCGCTCAAGTTATGCGAGCACATGCGATACAATATCATAGGCAGGCGTATCTGAATGCTCGTTTATCTTCAAAAGATATTGATCGGCATGCGCAGCTATCTGCTTCGGTCGAATTATTTTTTTTAACTGCATGTGAGCGATTAAAATTATCTATGCGCTCAGCGAAAAAAATTCTTAAAATTGCTCGCACTATTGCCGATTTAGAAGAACAAAATATGCTAGAAAAACATCATGTTATGGAGGCGTTGAGCTTTAGGCCGGATGTATAATACATGCTTTAATTCATAACATGGCGTTAGGTTCAATTTTTAGGTGCTAGCTTTGTAAGTTCAATGTGTTGCACTTTAGATATTCCGGCATTAATAATTGCAATGTAATGATGAGTCCAAAAATCAATTGCGCCACCGCCGTCATTGTTTTGATTGGCATAATCTATTTGGCTCTCTATTGATTGGTGCTTTATCTTGGCTTCTGGAAATAGACCGCTATTAACGATACAAAGCGTAATCTCTGGCAACAAATTACTGCTATATTTTATTGTTTTGCAAGTATCGTAAATTTTCGAGATAAAACTTTCTTGATCTACTGCGCTATCGCATATTGAGCGCAATGTGCGTGCTTGCATAAAATTGCTATATGGCGCTGTAATATATTTCATAAAAGCAAAAGGTGATTTTTTGAACTTTTCTGATTTTCTAATGTAGTCATTGGTAATTGTTGATATTTCATTTTTAAGTTCTTGCAAGTTCATAGCGCACCTCTTGTTCGGATCTAGATGTGGCGGTTTGTGCTCATTATCCGGGCTTAATATGCCGCATCTAGGATGGTTGTTTTTTATATTTACATTATAGACAAGAAGATATATATTTAAATTTTATAATATAAATAAATATTATTTGAAAAACTTATATGAAAATCACATTACGACAATTACAGCTTTTTGTGGCGGTAGTTGAGACAGAAAGTTTGACTCAGGCCGCTGCGCGAGTTTCGGTTTCGCAGCCGGCAGCAAGCCTGGCTCTCGTCACATTGGAGAAGCAAATTGGGCGTCAGCTTTTTGACAGGGTTGGTAAACGGCTCGCACTTAATGAAAATGGTGCTCAGTTCTATCCCAAAGCCAGCGCGGCTATAGAAGAGGCTGAAAAAGCAGAGAGAGTGTTTAGTGATAAGAAACACGCTCCTCGAGGTGTTATTCGTGTAGGCATGAGCATGACGATTGGTGATTATATTGCGCCAACTTATTTAGCAAAATTTATGAGTCAATATCCTGATGTACACATTGTGCAAACAGTTGCTAATAGTGAGGCTATTGTACATGCGCTTGAAAAATTTCAACTAGATATTGGTTTTATCGAGGCAGAATGCGCTTCGGAGTCATTAGAGCAAACTTTGTGGGGCTCAGATGATATGGTGATTTTTTCTGCGCCTTCCCATGCATTGGCGCAGAAAACAACGCTTACCACAGCGGATGTAGAAGCCGCCTGCTGGGTGATGCGCGAGCGTGGTTCTGGAACAAGAGCGCTACTGGAGAAGCATCTTCGGCCAGCGCATGTTTATGCGGAAGTGGGTAGTACCACAGCGTTAAAAAATATTGTGTGCTATGGTCAGGTCATTGGTTGTATTTCTCAAGCTGCTTTACAGCAGGAGCTAGAAAATAAGCAGCTTGTAAAATTGCAGGTGCATGGGCTGACACTTAAAAGAAATCTTTACCGTGTGATACATCGTGAAAAGCACCTTAGCGATGTGTTGCGTTTGTTTATAAAGATATTAGAAACACAATAAATTACATGAAAATCATCAGTCAAACGGGTAAAATGGCTTTATTATTTTTGTTACAAATGGTTTGATTATGGCAATTTTGCCGATTTTAACGTATCCCGATCCGCGTTTGCGTAAAAAAGCACAGCCAGTTACCTTGTTTGACCAAGGGCTTGCTCGGTTAATTGATGATTTATTTGAAACGATGTATGACGACAATGGTGTTGGTTTGGCGGCTACGCAAGTGAATATTCAGTTGCAGGTGTTGACCGCTGATCCGATGGACAACGACGAGCGTCAACCCTTTTACTTAATTAACCCAGAAATTATCGCGCGATCAGGGGTTATAGACTCACCAGAGGGTTGTTTATCCGTCCCTGGGGCTTATGACAAAGTAAAGCGCGCGCAGCGTATTACGGTGCGTGCACTTGATAAAGACGGTCAGGTGTTTGAGCGAGAATTCGCAGATTTTCATGCAGCGATTATCCAGCATGAAATAGATCATTTGCATGGTATATTGTTTATCGATCATCTTTCATCGATTAAGCGTGATCGTGTAAGAAAGCATTTATTGGCAGCGAATAAGGAAAAAAAGTTCTCATGAAAATTATTTTTGCAGGTACGCCAGATGTTGCGACTGTACCTTTGCAGGCCTTGTTGCGTTCCAATCATGAGGTTGTTGCAGTTTATACCCAACCAGATCGGCCTGCCGGTCGTGGGAAAAAAATGGTTGCGAGCCCAGTGAAAACATTGGCACTAGCTTATGATATTCCTGTTGAGCAGCCTGAAAATTTTAAATCTGAAGACGCGCGTGCGACATTACACTCTTATCAGGCTGATATTATGGTGGTGATGGCTTATGGGTTGTTATTGCCAACATCTATTTTAGAAGCGCCTAAATATGGTTGTATTAATATCCATGTATCTTTATTACCGCGTTGGCGAGGCGCCGCTCCTGTGCAACACGCCATTTTGTCAGGAGATCAAGAAACGGGTGTGACTATTATGCAAATGGATAAGGGTTTAGATACTGGCGCGATTCTCAAACAACAAACGTGTGCTATCGATAAGCATGATACCAGTGAAAGCATTTATGAAAAATTAAATACGATTGCCCCAGAACTGTTATTAACGACATTGATTGATATACAAAGCGCAACGCTAAAATCTATGGTGCAAGATAATACACTCGCCACTTATGCGCATAAGATTGAAAAACAAGAAGCTAAAATTTCTTGGCAGGAAACAAGTAGCATGATTGATAGAAAAGTTCGTGCTTATTATCCATCGCCTATCGCTTTTTTCGAATGGCGTGGAGAATTTGTACGTATTTGGCAAGGGCATGTTGTTTCGCACTTTGGCTCTCAACCTCCTGGTGAAGTGCTTGAGGTGAACAAACAGGGCGTAACGATAAAAACGCAAGATGGCGCTTATTGTATTACGCGCTTGCAATTTCCTGGGAAAAACCCGCTGAGTGGGCATGAGATGTTCAACGCCTGGAGGCAAAAATCTCATTAATTTAACAAATGTCGATTTGGTGAGATTTACATGTTACAAAAATAGCTTTTCTCAACTTAGTGAGATAAAATCTTCATTATATTCGTGCTCTCTTAAGCCCTTCTTTTTTTGTATAAATAATGAACCAACACGCAATAATCGCTAAAATTTTCACTGATGTTTTGCTTCATGGTAAAACGTTGGATGATGCATTGATAAAACACAAAGCGACGGATCATCCTTTTGTGAAAGCACATTGTTATGGTCTTTGTCGTTGGTATTTCAAGTTGGATCATATAGCGAAAAAACTTTTGACTAAGCCGATGAAAGAAAAAGACACAGATATTTATGTGTTGATTTTGTTAGGTTTGCATCAAATATTTCATAGTGACATAAAAGAGCACGCGTTAGTTTCTGAGACCGTTGAAGCAGCGTTGGTTTTGAAAAAACTATGGGCGAAAGCTGTAGTGAATGCTTGTTTGCGCCGTGCTTTACGTGAAAAATCTGAATTACAATCTATTGAGCATTATGCGCATCCACAATGGATGATTGATCATGTCAAGAAATCCTGGCCCAGTGATTGGCAAAATATTTTGCAAGCAAATAATCATCAAGCGCCGATGGCGTTGCGCGTTAACAAGCATGGTGAGCAAGCTTGTGTTTACTTAGAAGCGCCGTTACCCGTGAATGATATTGCTGGTTTTATAGAAGGAACGGTTTCCGTGCAGGACGAGGCATCGCAATACGTTGCGCCATTATTACAACTCAAGCCTGGTGATAAAGTATTAGATGCCTGCGCTGCGCCTGGCGGTAAAACAGGGCATATGCTAGAAATAGAGCCAAATATTGAATTGACAGCCACGGATATTAGCGAGTCACGTTTAGAAAAAGTAAAAGAAAACTTACAGCGATTGCGTCTCGATAAAAATGTAACCTTTAAAGTGGTTGATGCGGTCAAGTCACATTGGCCGCCTGAGAGTTTTGATAAGATTTTAATAGATGCGCCATGTTCTGGTACAGGAGTTATTCGTCGGCATCCAGATATTAAATTATTGCGTCGTCAAAGTGATATAAAAAATTTTGCAAAACAACAATTGGAAATATTGAATACGCTTTGGTTGTCTTTAAAAAAAGACGGAAAATTAGTATATACAACTTGTTCGATCATGCCAGAAGAAAACGAACATGTCATTCACGATTTTTTAAATACGCATGCTGACGCGAAAGTTGAGAAAATTCATGTGCCTATCGGTTTAGCACAACAATATGGCTGGCAGTGTTTTCCTCGAATTCATCGCCATGATGGTTTTTATTATTGCTTACTTACAAAGAGTGGCAGCGAGCTTGCATAATTCTCGCGCTTAAATCGCTAGGAGAATAGACTAATTGCTTTGCCTCAGCTTGTGAAATTTTTTCCGGTGACGCCATATACATAACATCTTCAGGAGAGAACTGACAGAGCAATGGTTTTTGTTTCTCGTCAGTGCTGATACTCACTTCACAGGCGCCAGACTTTAATCCTAAAATATTATATTCCGTTTTTTGCGCCCCAGTAGTTGTGTGAAAAATTCCTTCTTTACAATCTTGGCTTAAGCTGGTGAGATATTTCGCCATTTCTGTTTGCCCGCTTTTTGCTGTGCTGTTTAATGGTGTTGTGCTAGGTGTTGTTACTACTGTTGGTGTGTATAACTGCGGCAGTGTTGTCGTTTCTCGGTACGCACAGTTAATATCATTCGGTAAAATTTTACCTGTGATAGTTATGATTAATGAATGATGATCAATGATCGCTGTCGGCGAGCACGGCACAAAACTTTGATTGGGCGCCACCATTTTTACTGGAATAATTTGGTAATGATCGCCTTGAATTTGAAAGGTTTGCAGATTCTGACCGGCATGTAAATATATTGACACTGGTGTTTTGATGCCTGAATCAATATCATCAATAATTAACATCAAATTACCATCAGAGGAATCGGGTGGTAAATGTGCAGCAATTTGTATAGTTTGTGTGGCGTAAGCAACATTAACTAGAGAGAATAAAATAAGTAAATTATGTGCAATAAAGCGTTTTAATTTGAGCGGTCTCATTTAAATACTCTCTTTTGTCGACTTGGCACTTCAAAAATTTGTAAATCTTCTAATCGCATCGCGCGTAATGATCGTCCCCATACACATCCGGTATCAAGAGAAAAAACATTGTAATCACCAAATATTTTGCCTTCTAATGTCGCCCAATGTCCAAAAATAATTTTTTGATTTTTGGTTTTTCGGTCTGGATGTGCAAACCAAGGCATTAAGCCATTGCTTTGTGTGCCTAATTCACCTTTTTCTGTTAGTGCCATAACGCCATTTATATCGCAATAACGGATACGCGTAAAAACGTTTACTAGTGTTCGTAATCTTGATAGGCTGGTTAAATCGTCGCGCCAAACGTTATCTTGATTGCTGTACATTGATTTCAGAAACTCTTGATACGAATCTGAGCGTAACATAGCCTCAATTTCATGAGCGTAAGAGCGTACTTCGTTCATATTCCATAGAGGCAAAACGCCCGCATGGACCATGATAAATTCTAGCTGCGTATCCTCAACCAATATAGGTTGGTGACGTAACCAATGGCATAATTCTTCACCGTCTTCTGCATCAAGAATGGCTTGTAATGTATCTTTGCTGGCAATTGCATTGCCATGTACCCATGAAGCTAGTAAATGTAAATCATGATTGCCTAAAACAATTTGATTTTTATTATCAAGGGCTTTTATAAAGCGTAAGGTTTCTAAAGACTTGGGGCCGCGATTGATTAAATCACCCGCAATCCATAATCGATCTTTTGTTGGCGTAAAATCAATTTTTTCTAACAAATCTTGAAATTCGTCAAAACAACCTTGTATATCGCCTATTGCGTAGGTAGCCATGTTTTTCCTAAATCTTTGTAACTAATAAAACAAAATCATCGACGCTTAAGTTTTCTGCGCGCTTTTGTGGATCAATACCCACTTCTTGCCATTGTTGATCGGTAATTATATTTTTTAAATTATTACGTAATGTTTTTCGGCGTTGCGCAAAAGCTGATTTTACTAATTCTTCTAAGCGCTCTTCTTGTTGCAAGTTTAGCGGTCGAGTTTTTTTTGGAATCAAGCGCAACAAAGCTGAATCCACTTTCGGTGCAGGATCAAACACACCCGGGGGAATTAAAAATAATCGTTGCACATCGCAAAAGTATTGTAACATAACACTTAGTCTTCCATACGTTTTGCTATTCGGTGCTGCGACAATTCGGTCTACCACCTCGCGTTGTAACATAACGTGCATATCTTGAATATAACTAGTATAGCGCATTAAATGAAATAATAAGGGTGTCGAAATGTTATAAGGTAAATTACCGACTAAGCGAAAGCTAGGGGCGATTTTTGCAAAATCAAAACTTAAAGCATCGGCATGATGTAAAGTAAAGCGTTCGTTATCAATCATCTGTGGTAATATTTCTATCAAATCATGATCAATTTCTATCGCATCCAGGCGGCAGCCTGATTCTAATAGTGGGCGGGTAATCGCCGCGTGCCCCGGTCCGATTTCTGCGATAATATCTGTTGATTTTGGCCTAATATTGGACACAATTTTGCTGATCATGGCTTTATCATGCAGAAAATTTTGACCGAAACGCTTTTTTGCTAACATAGAAAAACTCAAGTCTGTACTACTAGACTAGTGTAGATTACAATGGTTATATATTAATTCATTGGCACAGATTTTGTAAGAATCTGATAGTAAGATATACTTAAAATGATAAAAAACGACAACTTTCTTCGCGCTCTTGCGCGACAACCTGTGACGCGACAACCGATGTGGATTATGCGCCAAGCAGGTCGTTACTTGCCAGAATATCGCGAAACGCGCGCGAAAGCTGGGAGTTTTTTAACTTTATGTAAAACGCCAGAGCTGGCATGCGAAGTAACATTGCAGCCGCTCGCACGTTATGATTTAGATGCGTCTATTTTATTTTCGGATATATTAACTATTCCGGATGCTATGGGTATGGGGTTGCATTTTGTGGAAAATGAAGGCCCGCGTTTTTCTCATGCGCTACAAACCGAACAAGATATTCGCGAATTGCCGATCCCAGATCCGAAAATTGAATTACGCTACGTCACCGACGCGGTAGAATTGATCCAGCGTGAATTAGATAAACGTATTCCTTTAATTGGTTTTGCGGGTAGTCCGTGGACTTTGGCGTGTTATATGTTGGAAGGTGGTAGTAGTGGTAAACAGTTTGAGCGCATTCGTAAAATGGCGTATCACGACCCTAAAATTGTGCATGTACTATTAGAAAAATTAACGCAAGCGACAATTTTATATTTAAATGCACAAATAGAAAGTGGCGTGAATGCCGTGATGGTATTTGATACCTGGGGTGGTTTATTAAGCCCAGCGCAGTATGAAGAATTCTCTTTGAATTACATGAAACACATTGTCGCGTCATTGCATAGCGCTCCTTCGATAATTTTTACTAAAAACGCTGGTTTCTCATTGGAGAAAATTGCGCACAGCGGTTGCAATGCAGTGGGTGTCGATTGGACTATGTCTTTGCATGATGCAAAGAAATTAACCCAGAATCGTGTTGCTATTCAAGGAAACTTGGACCCATTGGCTTTGTTTGCGCCAGAAGATGTTTTAGAACGAGAAGTAAAAAATATATTAGAAACTATGCGCGATTATCCAGGGTTTGTATTTAATCTTGGTCACGGAATTTTGCCTACAACATCGCCAGAGAAAGTGAAATTTTTAGTTGATACGGTGCATGCTCATAAAATCTGCTAACTATAATGTTAAATTCAGCGCCTTGAGCTTGTATGCTATGAGTTTAGTAGAAAAATCTAGGATGCTTCAAAAATAATCGATGGTTTTTTGTTTTGATAAACCTGAAAACTTAAAGGGTAGGCGTTTTTTTCACCAACTTGATGAAATTTTTCAGAAATTTTTTGCCATTGATGAGCGTCCACTGGTGGAAAATAGGTGTCGGCGCTATCGAAGGCGTGATGAATTTTAGTGAGAAAAATTTTATCAGCATAGCCTAGATATTGCTGGTATATTTCTCCGCCGCCAATTACCCACAAAATATCACTGTGTTTTTGGCGTAAGGCTTCTTCCATGGAAGTTACAGTGATGCACCCAAGAAATCGGGCGGAGCTTTGGCGTGTCAAAACAAAATTTTCTCGCTGAGGCAATGCTTTGCCTATGGATTCAAACGTTTTTCGTCCCATCAAGATAGATTGACCTTGTGTCATTTTCTTGAAGTAGTGTAAATCTAACGGCACATGACATAATAATTTTCCTTGTTTCCCCAGTGCGCCACGTTCATCCACGGCCGCGATGACATGTATCATAGGTATTGCCTCGTTATTTTTTTTACACAATGCACATCACTGGGGTCAATCCATTGCAATGCTGGCCAAGTACGCAACCATGTCATTTGGCGTTTCGCAAATTGTCGAGTAGCATTGATGGATATTTCGGTCATGTGTTCATACGTGATAGTCCCTTGTAAATATTGCCAGGCTTGTTGATAGCCAACAGATTTTATTGAGGGTAAATCGGCATGCATATCTTGTCTTTCGTATAAAGCGCGAACTTCATCAATGAAGCCTAGTTGTAACATCTGATGAAATCTATCCGCAATTCGCTGACGAAGTATCGGGCGATCTATGTGTAATCCAAGATTTATAAATTCATATGGCAATTTTTGTTTTTCTTGCTCGCTCCAGTACTCTGATAATGTTTTTCCAGACAGATAGAACACCTCTAATGCCCGTAATAATCGCTGTGGATCATTAGGATGAATGCGTTGTGCCGCTCTCTGGTCAATTGCTTGTAAATCACGATGCAAAGCATCAATGCCAAGGCTATCTGCTCTTTTTTGCAATTCTGCTCGTATCTCTGTATTTGCTGGCGGCAATTCAGCAATACCGTTTTGCAATACCTGGTGATACAACATGCTGCCGCCAACTAACACAGGCACCCGGTTTTTTGCTATACTTTTTTCAATGCATTCAATGGCGTCAAGCCGGAATTGTGCGGCCGAGTATGGTGTTGCTGGGTCGCAAATATCAATTAACGCATGTGGATAATTTTTTAAAACGCTGGCTTCCGGTTTGGCGGTTCCGATATTCATGTCGCGGTATACCATGGCAGAATCAACGCTAATCAAGTCGCAAGCACATGTATCAGCTAAGTTGATGGCAAAATCGGTTTTTCCCGAGGCTGTTGGGCCAAGGATACAGAGAAGTTTATTTTTTTGCTGCATATTTTTCTAAAAGATTTCGTGCTACATCTTCTGTTAAAGGCTTGGCTATAAAATCTGACATGCCCGCTTTAACACAGTCCTCTTGCAAGCTCGCATAAGGATGCGCCGTTAATGCTACGATGGGAGGGGTTTTCTTATTTTGTTGTTCATAATTTTTTGATATGTATTCTGTGACGGTGAGCGCATCGACATCAGGTAATCCTAAGTCCATAAAAATAAGATCATAATCTGGTGCAGCATTAGTTTTGATTATCGCTTCTTTTCCCGTGTTCGCCATGTCAACATGGCAACCCAAGCTTTCTAAAACCGTCGCTTCTGCGATTTGTGCAATTACTGCATCTTCAACAACTAGAATGCGCATTAAACTAATAGGCATGGTGGCATCTCCTTATCTACCTCTTAAAAAGAATTTATCTAATTCTTCTAACGATAACTGAATCCATGTTGGTCGTCCATGGTTGCATTGTCCGCTACGTGGAACATGTTCCACTGAGCGCAAAATAGCATTCATTTCTTGCAGTGTTAAGCGATGATTCGCTTTAATGGCTGCCTTACAAGCCATATTACCGAGAATATGATTGATTGTCTCTTCTAGCCGTTTACTTTCGCCTAAAACGCGCAAATCAGCGATCATATCTTGCACGATTTGCGCAACATCTGCCTTTTTCAATATTTCGGGTACTTGCTTTATGGCTAGCGTTGCTGGTCCGAAACGTTCAACGATTAAGCCCAACGAGTTAAAAATATCACTATGCTCTTCCGTTAACGAAGCATCATCTTCTCTGACGTGCAATGTTACAGGGACTAACAAAGGTTGCGCTATTAGCTGCCCAGCCTGTAAAGAGACTTTCATTTCTTCATATAAAATTCGCTCGTGAGCAGCATGCATATCAACTAGAATCAATCCTGCTTCATTTTCAGCCAAGATATAAATACCTTTGAGTTGTGCTATGGCGTAGCCTAATGTTGGTATTGCTGTTGGAGCAGATGTGGTGGCTGATGGATGTTCTAATGGTGATGCAAGTGTAGGTGCTGTTGGCGTTTGCCCTGTTTGGTACAGCATTTGATACTGTTCTATGTTTTGTTCAGCGATCAACGGTGATGCGGCTGGTGCGCTACCAAACATTTCTTTCTTGGGCGTCCACCCCCTTGAGGGGCCTTTGTTCGGCGTCAGCAAGTTTGGTGTTATATCTCGTTCGTTGCCATGTGTGTGCTCGATACTGTTTAGCATCATTTCCGGGCTAATCTCTGCAATGGCTCGATGCAAACTTCTAAAAATAAAATCGTGTACCATGCGACTTTCGCGAAATCGCAGTTCATGTTTTGTTGGATGTGCATTTACATCGACGAGTTGCGGGTCGATTTCTAAAAACAAAACATAAGCTGGATGACGTTGATTATATAAAACATCTTCATAGGCTTGACGAATGGCGTGTGTAACTACTTTGTCTTTAATGCTGCGAGCATTAACATAAAAAAATTGAAGATCGGCTTGACTGCGTGAAAAGGTGGGTTGGGCTATCCAGCCAAAAATTTTTAACCCTGCATGTTCTACTTCAAGAAAAACAGCGTGTTTTAAAAAATCTTGACCACATACAGTTGCAACGCGTTTTTCTTGCTCTAACATCGAGAGCGCCGGCAGTAAAGAGAACATCGTTTTATTGTTGTGCAGTAGACGAAAGCCAACATTAAAGTGGCTTAATGCGATTCTTTTTACTAAGTTTTCAATATGCGAAAACTCAACACGTTCGTTTTTTAAAAATTTTTTCCTTGCTGGGGTGTTAAAAAACAAATCACGAATAATAACAGATGTTCCAACATCGTGTGATACAGGTTCTTGTTCTATATTTTTCATGCCATCGGAGAAAAGTCGCCAACCTGAATTAGCTTCTTTAGTGCGTGAATGTAATTCCATGCGTGATACCGAGCTCATACTTGCTAAGGCTTCGCCACGAAAGCCTAGAGTTTTAATGCCATCTAAATCCGCGCTGGAAATAATTTTGCTTGTAGCATGCCTATCTAAAGCTAAAGTTAAGTCATCACGATGAATGCCGCAACCATTATCGCGTACGCAAATGAGTTTTTCTCCGCCGTGCTCGATGTCAATAATAATTTCCGTTGCGCCGGCATCAATGCTGTTTTCAATCAATTCTTTTACGACAGATGCGGGTCGCTCAATCACCTCTCCTGCGGCAATTTGGTTGGCTAGTTGCGTAGAGAGTTTATGAATTCTCATGATTTTCCTTTGTTATTGCGCAGAGGTTGTGAGTATTCTTGTGCATATTCCATAATGCCACGATAAATGGCTAAAGCAATTTTCTTTTGATAACTACTTTGTGCTAACTCTTGTTCTTCATACGCATTAGAAAGAAATCCTGTTTCAACTAATATCGATGGAATGTCGGGTGATTTCAAAACAACAAAGCCCGCTTGTTCTACAATAGTGTGATGTACTTTCGTAACATTATCGAGGTTAACTAAAACATATTTTCCTAGTATAAGACTCCGATTAATGGTTTCATTTTGAGATATATCCATCAATATCGATTGTAGATCTTTATCATTGCTGTTTGATTCACCAACTTCGAGAAAATCATCTACATTTTCATTATGGGCTACCCATCGTGCGGCTTCACTCGTTGCGCCGCGTTGTGATAGAGCAAATACTGTTGCCCCGCGGGCCGTTTGGTTTTTAAACATATCTGCATGAATAGCGACAAAAAGATCGGCAGATTGTTTGCGTGCAAAATTGATGCGTCCTCGCAATGATATGAATTGGTCATCATTGCGTGTTAAATAGGCGCACATGCCTGGGCTATGATTAATTAGGTCGGCCAGATATTTGGAAATAGCTAAAGTGACATTTTTTTCTTTAGTGCCGTGCGCGCTAATCGCGCCAGGGTCGTGACCGCCATGACCTGGATCGATAACAATTTTGATACAGCGTGTGTTGGCGCTATGTGCATCCGCTGTTTTCACCGTCGTTGGCAATGATTTTATTGGTGTGGTTGCGGTTTTATTTTTAGATGTATTATTTGCTTGCGTTGTCGATGCCGGTTGTACATCGAGATGGAGGCGCCAGTTAGCATTGTCAGAAGAGGGAGGTAATAAAGTCACTGTATGCTTGATGTCTTCTGTAAATTCGATTGCTATACGCTGCGATTCTTGTGATCGCGGTGCAATTCGAATTTGCTTTATCCAAGGTGTTGTTGATAAGTCAGGCAATGTTGCGTGAATAGGTTGTGTATCGTTGAGATCGATGACTAAACGTTGGGGATTAGACAAGGTGAAAGAATGATAATGCACTGATTGTGATAAATTAATATCAATAATTACGTTGTTTTTTGTTGTCACGGAAAAGCTATTAACGACGGTAGCTGCTGTGACCATCAGTGGTGATGCGCAACACAGTATCAGCGAAATAAAAAACTTAAACATAGATTTCATGCACAGACTCCAATAAGGGTAGCGCACGCTGACTCAGTGCGGTTATTTCTAATGTGCGCCCCTGCGCTAAAAAAGTATAATGTAATAAGATGTCAGGTTTAGGTAATACCGAGCTACCCTTTGTCGGCCATTCAACAAAAAATATTGTGTCATTGATGAGGTAATCTTCTAAGCCTAAAAAGTACAACTCTTCTGGGTCGGCTAATCGATATAAATCTAGATGAAAAATTTGTTGTTGTTTAATTGTATATGATTCAATAATGGTATAAGTTGGGCTTTTGATTTTACCCTTTTCTCCTAAAGCTTCTAGTACTGCGCGCACAAAGGTCGTTTTGCCGCTGCCTAAGTCGCCGCTGAGAAAAATAATCCAAGGTGTTTTATTAAAAAGTTGTGTTTGTTTCTCCAGTAGCTCTGCAAAGCGCTTTGCAAGCAAAGTTACTTGTGAGACATTAGCTAAATTAATTTTCGCTCTGACTGGATTTTGCATAAGGATTATAACATATTGAATATTCAGGTTTTTCTAGATTGCAGTTTAATCATAAATGTGGAGATTGGCAATCCTTGATCATTAGGGCGATGAGTAATACAGTTGCCAGAAAAAAACCGAATATCAACCAGTTGCCAAGCCATATTAGAACAATTACGCTGATCAGTATTAAGGTTTGGGTTGTTTTAATTTGCAGAGAGGTTTGTGTTGGGAGCAGCGCCAGCAAGGGAATAAAAAGGCTGGCCAAATGATGCGTTTCGCTCATTGGGCTAATGAGTAATGGCAGTATCATGTAGAGAGAGAAAAGGGAGGTTTGATTGTTAGAGCGTTGTTGCAAAAAATACATGCCGACTAACGCGATGCTGGGCCACAGCGCTAGTAGTCGATGAGGGCTAGTTAGCGTAAATAATGTATTTGCCACACTGGATAGTGATAACAGTATGTGATGTTGATTGTGTGAGGCAGCGTTTGCTTGGATTGACAGGATATAGTATTGATAAAACGCCAGTAACTTTTCTGGCCCAACTATTAATCCTGGTAGAATCAATATGAAAAGTAGACTAAAAAACAGCGTGGCCAGGCATGCTTTGTATGCTTTATTAAACAGCAAATAAAACAGAAAAATTCCCGGTGTTAACTTTGTCGCAATCGCCAAGGCTAAGTATAAGCTGCTGATTATTATATGTTTTTCTTGATATTTTTTGAAAAACATCACGCATAGCGCAATAACTAAAAAGTTAATTTGACCATTTAAAAGATTGTTTCGTGTCACGTTAAGTAATAAGATCAAGACGAGGGCGGATAAATACAATTTTTGCCCAAAATTTTTCTCGGGATAGATGTATTGCTGCATAGTAAATAAGGCATAAAATACAGCACTTAAATTTAAAAAAAACCATATCGTATTCGCTAGCCAATACGGCATCCATGCAAGTGCGCCTAGATAAGCGCATGGAAATAGTGGATAAATATAAGGAAAGTGTGTTTGGATGCTGTAAGGATTTTCGGCATGAAAAAAAGCCTTGGAGGCCATCAAATATGCGGTAAAATCATAACCCTCGGCACGGTAGGCTTTGCCAAACATTTGAATAAAGGTAGATAAGACAATAACGCCGAGTAGAAATAAAAATATTTTTTGGTATTTAGGCATTATTTTGTATCGACTGGCATTTTAAAGAATTATATGACACTTGCAGAAAAAATTAAATTACTTGGCTTAGAGCTCGGCTTTCAACAAGTCGGAATTACAGACACGGATCTTACTGCCTTTGATAATCACTTATTAGAGTACCTTGAAAAGGGCTATCATGGTGATATGGAATATATGCACAAACATGGCTTATTGCGTCTGCGACCAGAATTACTCGCCCCGGGCACCAAAAGCATTATTGTTGTCCGCATGAATTATTTGCCGCCGAATGATAACATGCGAGCTACACTCAAAGATAAATCAAAAGGTTATATAGCGCGTTATGCTTTAGGTCGTGATTATCATAATTTGCTGCGTAAACGATTAAAAAATTTCGCTAAAGCAATTGCTGACTTGGCTGGAGAGCATGGGTATAAAGTTTGTGTCGACAGTGTTCCGATTATGGAAAAGGCGCTTGCGCAAAAAGCCGGCTTGGGTTGGACTGGTAAAAACACCTTGATCTTAAACAAAGAAAATGGCTCATATTTTTTTCTCGGCGCCTTATTAACTAATCTTGAGTTGCCACGTGACATGCCGTTGCCAGATGAGCACTGTGGAAAATGCAAGGCGTGTATTAAGATTTGTCCTACTGATGCGATCGTTGCCCCTTATCAGCTCGATGCGCGGCGTTGCATTTCTTATTTAACTATTGAATATAAGGGGAGTATTCCTCTCGAGTTCCGCCCTTTGATTGGCAATCGCATTTTCGGGTGTGATGACTGCCAAATCATTTGCCCATGGAATCGTTACGCTAAAATAACTGATGAGCAGGATTTTCATCCGCGGCACCAATTAGATAATCGTCAATTAATTGATTTATTTTTACTACCTGAATCCGAGTATCTTCGTATTACCGAGGGTTCGCCTATCAAGCGCACCGGCTATGAATGTTGGTTGCGCAACATTGCAATAGCCTTAGGCAATGCGCCGCAAGATGAAAGTATTTTGCATGCATTAGCGCAGCGTCAAGACCATGAATCAGAGCTAGTGCGAGAGCACGTTGCCTGGGCTATTGATCAGCAAAAAAATGCCTCTTATAGAATTCCAGTTCGCCGATCGATTCTTTAATGTCATCTAATGCGCGATGCGTGGATTTTTTTTTAAATATCAATTCCGGTCGCCAACGGCGAGCCAGTTCCTTGACACTGCTGACATCTAGGTTGCGATAATGGCAGAATTTTTCCAAAGTCGGCATATAGCGCGCAAGAAAAATTCTATCTTGGTAAATGCTGTTGCCGCATAAAGGCGATTCGCCTGGTTGTAGGTAATTTGATAAAAAATTAAGTGTTGCTTGTTCGGCCTGGTTCTCGTTGATACGGCTTTCGCGCACACGCTGAGTTAAGCCGGATTCGCCATGATGTTTTGTATTCCATTCATCCATGCCGTTCAGCAAGGCTTCTGATTGATGTATTGCAAAAACAGGACCTTCGGCAATAATCTTTAACTGGTTGTCGGTGACTAGTGTCGCCATTTCGATAATACGGTCATATTGCGGATTGAGGCCAGTCATTTCTAGGTCAATCCAGATGAGATAATTAGAAAGTTGTTGTGAGCTTGCCAAGATCTTTCCTTAAAGTTAAAAACTGGTATATTCTACCTACTTTTACAAGATAAGAAACCGTTGCCATGTCTAACACTATCTTTGCCTTTTTCATGATTTTAATCGCCTATTTGCTTGGTTCGATTTCTAGCGCTATTGTTGTTTCTAAATGCATGAACTTGCCTGATCCGCGGTCATCAGGCTCAGGAAATCCTGGAGCGACCAATGTCTTGCGCGTTGGCGGCAGGCGTGCGGGTGCCATCACCCTGGTGGGTGATTTGTTGAAGGGCTTGATTCCTGTCGTTGTCGCCCGTTTGTTCGGATTTTCAGAAGGTGTTATTGCCTTAACAGCCATTGCCGCTTTTCTTGGTCATTTATACCCTCTTTATTTTGGGTTTAAAGGCGGTAAAGGGGTTGCCACTGGATTGGGGGTGTTATTAGCCCTAACCCCTGTGATAGCTTTGTTTATCTTGCTTACCTGGATACTCTTTTATGCCTTATTTCGTTATTCTTCCTTAGCAGCTTTAACTGCCGTTGTTTTGGGTGTTGTTTATGCTTGTGGCGAAGTCTCGGACGATTATTTCAGCGTTTGTATCGTTTTGGCTGTGCTGATTTTATGGCGGCATCGAGGCAATATCATTCGCTTGGTTCAAGGAACTGAGACCAAGGTTAGGCAGCGCTGATGGTTGTATCAAGAAAATTGTTTAGATTCTGTGTTTTAAGCGAGTTTTCTGTATTCCTATCATTAAAAAGTAGCTCACATACGGTCTGATGACAGCAGGCTGAATGGTATTTCTCTATTGTGATTTTTGCACGATTTTCATGAGCTTCGTAAAAGTTGATAATTTGCTATATATAGGCGATTTTATTATTTAAAATAGAATTTTCGTTTAAATTACATTAAAATATGACACATCCTTGGCGATATACAGTTTATGTTAAAAATGGAGATTATGACCCACATATGAAGGATCGCGATGTATACAAACACAGTAAATCTTAACCAAGACTTTGATCTTGAAAAATTCTATTTGAAACAACTTGTCGATGGGCTGCCGGAGTTTTTATTTTGGAAAGACAAAAACTCGGTTTTTCTTGGGTGTAATAAAAATTTTGCGCAACTCGCTGGCTTATCTTGCCCTGCTGATATCATTGGAAAAACTGATTACGATCTCCCCTGGAGCAAAGACGAAAGCGACATGTATCGCGCCGATGACTTGGAAATTATCCAATCTGGTAAAGGAAAATGTAATATTGAAGAAACCCAAACGATAGAAAATGGCATCAAAAAAACCTTATTAACCAACAAGGTGCCTCTGTACGATCAGCATGGAAATATTGCCGGAGTTGTTGGTATTTATTCGAACATTACTGAACTTAAAAATACTCAAATAAAACTCAAAGAAGAAAAAATAAAAGCCGAATCGTCATCTCGCGCCAAAACAGAGTTCCTTGCCAATATGAGCCATGATGTTAAATCTCCACTACTGAGCATTAATATTTTGGCCAATACCTTGCTTGATAGCGTTGATGAAGATAACAAGAAAAATGTTGAGTTAATTTTATTTTGTCAAAAGCAATTATCAACATTTTTTAAAAATTGCCTTGATAATTCAAGCTATGAATTAGAAAGCCCGGCATCTTCTGAAGAAGCTTTTTCAACTGAAGCGCTAATGATAGAAATTTATAATTTATTTATAACTACCGCAACAGAAAAAAAATTATCCTTTGTGCTGGATATTGATGATGACGCCAAAACTATCGTCATCGGCCATCGTTTTGTTTTGTTGCGTATCATTATGAATCTTGTTAGCAATGCTTTAAAATTTACTGAAACAGGCGGAATAATGATTAAAGCAACAAAAACAGTGGTTGACGACAATCACATAATATTCAGTATTGCAGTACAAGATAGTGGTCTGGGCATTCCCGAAGATAAGCAACACATTATTTTTGAGAGATTATCACGTTTAGCATCCGCGTTTTCTAAACGTATTGAGGGTAGCGGCATTGGTCTTTATATTGTTGACCAGTATGTTAAGCGTTTGAATGGCGCAATTGATGTCAAGAGTCGAGTCGGCGAAGGCAGTACGTTTACTGTATCCGTACCATTGAAACTGGTTAAAAAAAATTGCTAGCATAAAAGCAGTGTCAAGGGTGTGAATATTGGTCTTCCTGGTGTATCGAAACCGAGCCAAATTCAATATTTTCTTTTAATTCTTCTGTTGTAATTGGCTAAATCTATCTATTTCTGCACCTTAGTTTAATCGAATCACTCGAGGCTTGTGTTTGTATAGGTTGTCAGCCTAAGGCACGCTATGTGCCTAGGCTAAACCCAAGTGACCTCATGATGTCATGGCCTTGTTCTTTGCCATGATGCTCCGACTCTTTAGCTTTATCTGGATTATTTTCTTTCCATTTTTCAACCAATAATTTGGCATAATTTATATCGTGTGTATGCGAATCCACATCATTGATAGTGTCATAAAATTCTTCTAGGTCATCGTCGGTATCTATTGATGGATGAGTCATGGCGCTATCTTGCTCGATATCTAATAACGCCGAGAGTGGTGGTGCGCTCGGAGCAGGTGCTTGATCTAGCGCTAGATTGACACATTCAAGAAGAATTTTATATTTACTGTTTTGAGGGCCATCCAGCTGAAGATATTTTTCATGGGCTTCTGAAAATTCTTTTTGACAGAATTGCGCTTGATCGTAAGTCATCTCGGTTTTTATCATGTTAATGATGCGAGAAATTTGCTTCGGCGGCATCAAGAGTATGAGCGATGTATAGGATCGACATGAGTGTAAAAGTAACGTGAAAATTTGGGTTACATCTTTATTATGTATCGCTCTTATTATTCTATGTATCTCTGAAACATTTACCAGCCTATAATTATAATTCGAGATTATAGAAAGTAAAACTTCAGTATGCCAAGTGGCATCATGAATATCGTTGGGGAAGAAATTTTTTACTGAAATCGTTATTTTTTTCAACGATTCTATATGTTGAGTGATGAATTGTATTTTCTTTTGAAAAAAAATATTTTGCTCAGAGAGCTCGAATATTCTATTTTCTATAAATTTTATTTCAGTTTTTTCTAGATCAGTAAACCAGGATAAATTTTGCTTACGCATTT
The DNA here is from genome assembly GCA_021151585.1 of Alphaproteobacteria bacterium. GTDB lineage: Bacteria > Pseudomonadota > Gammaproteobacteria > JAGOUN01 > JAGOUN01 > JAGOUN01. The sequence continues at coordinate 67,992 of JAGKWX010000003.1, forward strand.
CTTTAAGCTGAGAATTGATATCATCCTTTTTTCTTTTTTCAAGATTCGTTATTTTATTATTATTCTCAATATTCTCCTGCAATTTTTTAATTTTTTCTATTAATTTTGGGTAGAAGCCTGATAGCTTCATATAGTATGTAAATATTGCTTGGATAGTCTGATTTAAGCTATTTGCAAAAGATGAGCCTCTAGCGGTTATACTTAGGAAGAAATCAATCAATGCTTCAAATTTTTTAACGGTTTCATCTAGATTGTCCTGTTTAACTTCCAGGGGGTCAATCAAATCCCCAATAAGCTTTATTGCTTCTTGATACTGAATTTTTAATAACTCGGATTTTTCTTTTGTAAGAAACCAAGATGTTGTTGGGCTATAGTTCTTGAAAGTAGACATAAACAAACTGTCTTTTTTTCCTGGGAAAGCTGGGTTTTGTCCATTTTTAAGATCTTGATCAGTTTCTGCAGGAGTTATCTGGCCATCTTCTGATCCTATGGGTATCGCAATTGCTACTGGTATATCTTTTTGTGTGACATCAGCGCCTGATTTGAGCATGATGAGCCTCTTATTGTTATTACTTAGCGCTAGTATAGTGCAAAATTTGAAAATTTTAATTCTAGAGCGATATTTTTTAATTTAATTGATTTGCTTTGCTTGCTGTATAGCGACGCCGTAATGCGCCAAACTTAACAAGTGCCATGTAAATTAAAATAGCAGACCCATAAGCGCTATTATGTCGCTAGGTATTGATATTTCAAATAATGTTGTTGAATTCTGTGGCTTGGATCCATGAGAAAATTTTTTGTTTATACAATATAACAATGGCTAGCCAAGAGAGTTTATATTAAAGCTTGTGGGTGGCGTCAACCATTGGCAAAAGAACCCTAGAAAAAATTGGTGTTACTGTAAAATTAAGCAGTCTGCAATTTGAGAAGCCTTGTGTAAGCACGCATAAAATAGGCGCGACCTTTGCTCATGGACTCGGTTTCACGCATCTATAAGAATTGTAACCTATTGTTATGTAAAGATTTTTTCTGCACATCTCCAAAATCGTAAACTTAGAATAAACCAGGGTATAATTCAGACTAGCATTCGCAATAACAACTACTGCCTCTTGGTTGTAGACTGCTGCGCGATTAACATTAACAATACTGCTGATGTGCTTCCGGCCAGCGGACAAATCGGCTCCATTCCTGTGTCATCAAAAGATGAACAAGCTTTGCTCATATGTAGGGTTCAAACAAAAACAATAAATAATTCTATGCTCTTAATTTTAGCTTAAGCTTTGTGTGATGAAATTTAATTCAATAAAATTAAATTACTTATCAACAAGGACTGTGGCAATGATTACTCGCCAAGATTATCTTCATTTATTGGATTTTTTGTTTAACGGAAATGATTTGACAGAGCAGCATGTTGCTGATTTGGTTGAATATGAGCATGCGACTTGGGAATCAACCAAAGAGCAGCGTTTTATGTTGGATAATTTTTGCATTAAATTAATTGATGTGCTTTCCTTAGTTTCACCCTTGATAAATACTTATGGCCTTGATTCACAAGCCAACATCAGCAAATGGTGTAACTTTGCTTCTGCGATTTCTGAAAAGCTTGTTGAGTATCAACAACAACATCAACAACGCGAAGGTCAATTTAGCCGCCAGGAAATGAAAACACTCACCCGTCAATTAGGTTCGCTATTATTGCAAGCTATCAAGGCATTGAAAGCGATGCTTAAGCAAGCAGGTTTACCCGAAAATCTTTTGACTCATTTCAATAACATGCAACAAGCGGAGCTGCGCTTACGCCATAGTGAGCGCCATAATCATCTTACCGTTAAGAGAAACCTCCAGGAAGTGGATGAGGCTCTGGCCGAAACGGTAGCAAATTTAGTCGAACAGGTCGAGCAATTACGTCAGCGTGATTTTTTTATTTTACCTTTCCATAAAAACAAACAAAACGTCGAAGCATTAAAAAGCGCTTCGACAGATAGTGATGAAACAAAAAGTGGTAGCAGTGAAGAAGAGGCTAAAATTGACCCCGAAAATCCGCTGCCTACCGCGATTGGCGCGAAAGAAACGGGCAAGGTACACCGCCAGCAGCGCAGGGAATATGCTCTTGATCCGATTGTCACACCGTACGTTGAGGCGCAAGCAAGCCCTTGGGTATTTATGCAAGTCACGGAAGCGGCTCATCGTTATACACCTGATAAACATGGTCAGACCCAATTTGCTAACTTAGCTCCCTTGCAGTTAGCGCAATATTTTCACATCTTAAATAACACAAAATTGGTGGAAAATTCGCAGGGGGGTTACGCCGTCGAGCACAACGATTATCGCCAAGAATTATTTTGGTTTTATGTTATCCCCTCAGCGATTCAAGTCGATATTCTTAAACGGCTAAAACGCTATGAGCAAGAAGCGTTTGCCGAAGCAGTCGCCACGGATATGCCAAGTGATTATATTTTGGCGCAAAAAATTAGCCATGTCTTTGGTCATGTCGGGAGTGGTGCGAAAGACAGTGGGCCCAGCGTGCACATTGGATTGTCCAACCGCCATTTACTGTGGCAGGCGTCTCGCCTCGTTTTTGATAGTCACGCTTATTTACCGAAACATACTCGCACCAGTGGGGTTTATCATCGTAATGCGATGCCTGCTTTAAGTAGTTTAAATTTACAAGATCGTACTTTTGAGCAATTGCATGTCCAGTTTGTCATGCAAATCATAGAGCAAGATATTCAGGATCGCGCCACTGCCATGATAGAGCGATACCGCTATGAATTGGGTGAGTGGTTTGCGGCGCATGGTGAAGAAGTGCAGTATACGCTAACGCGTTATATTATTGATTTATTATCGCCAGGACGTTTAGATGAATTAATGCGCCTAGTGATGCAAGTGTTTGGCAAGAGTTTTAATGAAGATAATCGCAAAATGACCGCGTTACTTATTGAAGCTACGAAACAGTTACGAAAAAAATATCGCGATCTTGCACTGGATGTTATCTATCCTGCGCAAGGCGAAGCCGCGGAGAAAAAATATACAGTCAAAGTAAACTTTGCTGTGGAAATTGAGGGGATTAATGGTATTCGTAAAAGCAATGGTTTAATCGGATTATTGCAAATGGATAATAATGTAGATTCTACGGGTCCTATTGCTGCTATGTGCCAAATGGCTCATGAATTAACTCTTTATGCTAACGGTCTGGTTGCGCCTCTTAGTCAGCAGCCTGAACAAGAACTGACAGAGATTCCGGATAGGTTGATGGTAATTGCTAAAGACTTAATGCAGCTCACAGCTTCTTCAGATATTCGTTTATTGCCTACCGATAAACTAGAAAGTATGAGCGCATCTATCGAGACGATGAAGCAAAGCTTAACCGCTTTGTATCATCGTGAGCCTACGCATACAGCAAATGTTACTATCATGCGCTTAGAGATGTTTGTGCAATACTTAATGACGTTGAATCACGGATATGTGCATTCGCACGATTACAATTTAGAACTGATGGCTGCAGCATTTTTAGGTGTTGCGCTTAATCCAGAAGGGCTTAGTGCAAATTGTAAGAGTGGGCATGATCGTACAGGCGCTTGGGATAACATGGTTGCCACCCTCCATTACACTTATCATAAATATAATCGTCGTTTACCTGACATGCAGCAACAAACCATTGCGGAATGGGCTTTGGGTAAAGAACAAATGTTGCGCGTTTGGCGAACGCTGACCGGGCAAATGGCTGAGGCGCATCGCTTTATTCCTAGCGATGACTTTTTTAATGACAATCTCAATTTATTATTGAGTAATCATGAATTGCGCGCGCGTGGCCAATCGGGAAATGAATCAGGTTTGAAAAGTTTGCCGCAAGCTTATCAAGGGCCATTAGCAGGAAAATTGTTCTTAGGGTCATCGGGTGCTCACTCAACAGGTTTGCTCAAAGCAGCGGCTCGCGCGGGTGTGATAGAGCAATTTAAAATAGCCAAAGAAGGAGCGGGGCTTTATAAACATAATGTCAAAAAATCAGGTCCCGCTGTCAAGCTGAGTGTTGATTCTGTCTCGGAAAAAAGCCGTGTCGCTTTAAGTGATCGCCTCGCTAAAGTCATTGCTAAAAAAGTCGGGGGTATGGATGGCGAACAATTTGCCGCGATGCAAAATACCGAAATTAGTCAGCAACAAGCTCATATGTTGAATGATATTCGTCAATCCATGATGACCACAGAAAGAGATTGGGATATGGCTAATGAGCCTATGAGCTTAAGCGATACTCTGCAAACCGTTCAGCAGCGAGCAGATAGCCAGCGCGATCCAGCAGCGCCTTATGTCGAACTGCGCCGTTGTGGCTTGTTTGTTTTATCGCCCCATCGTCAGCGATTATATAGTGAGGCCGACGCTGAGTCAGGTATTGGTATTCAGATGAACCCCATCCATCATAGCGAAAAGCGCGGCTCACATCGAATCTCTGGCCGTAGCCTTACGACATCGCTATCACGCGACTTAGAAGCAAATGGTGATTTTGAATTACGAGCAAAACAAGAAGCGGAATTAACTGACAGTATTAGGGAATGCTTCCAGTGGGCGTTGTTATATCACAATTTAGATGCAGTGAGTTATCGCACGGTCATTCAGGCAGTAATAGGTGTGTTACTTTGTTCGTTAGCGACGACGTTAACTTTTCAGTACTATGGTAGTCAATTTTATCCACCAAGAAGCTTTGAAGAAGAGTGGTCGACCGGTAAATTAGGTAATAATGTATATACTGTTGTTGTCCTCTCATTGTTTGATTATGGTACGATTGCGACCTTATTATGGGATGAATTAATCGTTCAAACTTTAATTATCCGTCATTATTACCTTGAAGCATTTAAACAGTTAGCAATACATACTGCTTCTGCCGAACAAAAGAACTTAGGCGAAAGAATGATAGAGCAGTTGAGAGCGCTTGCTCTGAACCAACAGCGCTTTCCTCAGGCGGTAATCGATTCTGCGCATAAAGCATTAACTGCCAGTATAATAGCGAACAGATCAAATTCTTATCTTTTTAGCAACTGTGGTTTCTTGCCTTGTGTTACAGTAAAAGACCTTTTAGTAAGCTGTGGTCAGCGCTTAGTCGAGTGGAGTCTGCCTTTGCAGCGCTTTGAATTGTTCGTTATTCCCATCACTTACTCTTTGTTGTTTATTGGCTGGATGTTGTCAGAGTGGCGTTTCATAGCTACTGCACTGGCTCAAGAATTTGCAGTAGATTTCTTGCTCAAATTAAATGGAAATTCATTGGGTGCTAATGAACATCAAGAGCAATCGCTTTATAGCTTACTTTCGGACGTTTCTATGGCCGTATCTTGTGCAAAAATTGTCTTGACCTTTTTGAAAAAAGAAAGTTGGAATAAAAAATTACCTGAACATAATAGAATAGGAGTTAATATTTCAGAAAGTTATTCATTCGTTGGGTTATTCAAGAATAATGAGAATCACAAATCTATCCCAAGCATTGATTCGGCTCATCCGAGCTTGAATCAATGCTTGGGAAAATAAAACTAAAGTCCAATACTATCAATAAACAAACGAACATCTTGATTAGTATACGGTTTGTCCAAGATAATGCCTTTTGGTAGAGAGTCTAGCTTGCCAGAGGGCATGTTTTGAACCAATTTGAACGTTAGTGTAATTTTTCCGCCGTTGCTTGGGTCATAACGGAAGTCAGTAAATTTAGCAGTAATGATCTTTGACAATATAGTTAATGTTCCCATTGGCGCCATGCTTGAAAAACTATTCGCATCTTTCTTATGCCATTCTCGATCGAACTTTTTCAGGCTTTCATGTTTTTCTTTGTCTGAATTTTCATCTATTTCAGTGACTTTTTGAGTTCTTATCAAATCGCTCAAAATTGCTTGATATGTATTATCGCCGATTTTGCTAATAATCACCGCACGAGCGCCAAGATATATATCTACTTCATCCGGTGCTGCTTGAGTAGCAGTAGAGATTGTTGGCTCGTTTGCAGCATGCCCAGATGCGTGTGTTAATCCAGCGAACATTACAGTAGAAAGAAGAAGCGCTAAGGTAGTTTTCTTTATCATGAGATCCTCCATTTTTTTAGAACGGCACACTTTCCCTATTTATGTGTACCTTAGTAATATATAGCCAAGTTTATTGAAAAAGCAAATTATATCAGGTTTCTTTACGTTTTTTTTCAATCAGCCAGTTGTAATTATTTTTAAGATTTTTAGCTCATTTGTCTAAGGCAGGTGCAATTGTAATTCTAAATCAGTTTTTCGGTTGGTTAATATGACAGAAAAGCGCTATTTCAAATAAGACAGCATCGCGCATTGGTTCATAAACAATGATACGACTACTAAGTAGTTGCTTAAAATAAAATCACACTAATTAAATGAATTATTTTGTAATAAGGGCGTAGTTATAGGCAGATTAATTAATCTATAAGCTCGAAAAGCATCTAAATTTTTAATGTCATAGCTATGACCATTCTGAAAATGAGTGATGGGGTCGAGTGTGCCGCGTTTTTTGTAAGGCGAGCCAGTTGTAAATAGTTTGTTTGCTGATAGAAAATATCTCGCAAACCGTTTTCTTATTCATCCCCTCTTTAAGTGCTGCTATAACACGATCTCTTAAATCTACGCTGTACGGCAATCTCATTTTCTTTGATCAATGATAAAGGAAAATTATAGCAACAACTTAGTCAAAGCGTTAGTGGGGCATGCTATACAAAAGAGTTCAAACATGAATCTGTGCGCTTTGCGCTAGACTCTGGATCGATTGTCAATAGAGCGCAATTTTTAGCTATTACCGTCGGTACGCTTCAAGCATGGATAGAGGATGTAAAAATTTTGGTGGGTAGTTACAATTTTTTAAATGACTTGCTTTCGCTTTTTCATCAATTTCAGCGACTTTATTAACAAGCTCAACTATATGGTAAAAAAAGAAAACAATTCTTGCATGAGTAATATTTCGCCTACTCTTATCAAATATTTTTTTTTGTACTATAATAAAAAAACCGTATTAAATTTGATTTAGAATTTTTAGATAAGGATATCGCCATGCGTACATTATATAAAACTACTTTATTCTTTTTGCTCGCCAATCTGTGCTTTGCTGGTTACGCTTCTCCAACTCCCAATGCCGCACAAACGAAAGAGTCGAGCACGTACTGTTTGCAACACCCTGAATATGGATGGTATGTACAACTTATGAGTGATAAAAGCTTTATCCTATTTCGTCAAGGGGAAACTCATTTAAAAATTCATTACCGACAATCAAATTTAACAGCCTTTACAGATCGCCCAGAATATTTAAGTAGCAACATAACGATAGATGCTCTTTTAAAAAATTGGAAAGCACTCCTGCATGGAAAATCCGAGGTGCGGGCGTATATTGATGGTATTGATGCGCCGCCCATGAAAAATGGGACAGAAGCACAAAAGTTAACGTATAATGTGCTTTTAAAAAATCCTGTAAAGACTGATGCTAACACGATCGATTTTACTGTGGTCTCTAGTTCTCCCGATACCTGGCCCGCTGGAGAAATAAAAGGTGCAAAACTAACGTTGGTTTTATTGCCCGCTTAATTTGAATTAGTCTCGATCTGATCTGATAAATCTCTTGCAAAAAAATCGGAAGTGTCAGATCAGATTTGAGCTAGTACATTTATAAAAGTCAGTAAAATGCTTAACAACATTCCACTCAATGAGGCTCTGACCTTTAGTTTTGGAAAAGAGGTGGGCGTTTTACATGCAGGGACCACATGAAACGCCTATCGAGGTAAAAAGAATCATGAGAACACTGACCGCTTTAGGGGAAGGAAGCTATCATTTTATGTACGAGGCGCCAGATGATATTGATGCGTTTATTGAATAATGCCCATAAGAATTAAGCATCATGGAGCCTTTATAGGGGGTCAGGACGGAACCCCAAGATGCGGGCTCAGTGAACTTATTAGACTTATTAAAAGTTCTTAAAAATCTTAAGAAGATTTAATACTTTTTATTGACATTTCTGTATATTGCCCCAATAATAGTTCTTAAACTCATTAAGAACATTTACTACTATGCAGCCTAAAAGTGATTGGCATTTTGCAAGGCCCGCATTGGCGGAAAGTTATTTGCACTTGTTTTCGTTAGGCTTGACGTCTGCACGGGGATTATTTGCTAGACGAAGGATGGGAAAAACCGAATTCTTAAAGAAAGACTTGATTCCAGCCGCTAAGAAACAAGGTTATGAAGTTGCTTATGTCAATTTATGGGATTTGGATGTTAATCCTGCAACAGCATTGTTGGCAGAATTCTATAAAGCTATCGAGCCGAAAGGGTTTCAGAAATTTTGGTCAAAAATAAAATCGCCCTTAAAAGCCATAAAAGCGACTGGCAAAATTCCTTACGTTGGCGAGGCTTCTTTAGAAATGGATTTTCATGAGCGAACAAATGTTATGGGTACCATGCTAATGGAAGCTATGCGAGTTTTTGACAAGAAAAAATGCGTTTTGTTATTTGTGATCGATGAGGCACAAGTTCTTGCTCATCAAGAAAACTCAAATTTTGCTCATGCGTTGCGAGCAGCATTAGATATTAGAAAAGAGCGAATTAAAGTGATTTTTGCAGGTAGTTCTGAAAATACGCTGCGTAGGATGTTTGGAGTTCCGTCAGAGCCATTTTACAACTGGGCACCGTTAGAGCCCTTTGAATTGCTTGGAAAAAAATTTGTAGAGTCAATGGTTAATCAAGTGAATCTTCTTTCAAGATATCCGCTATCGATGGAAGAGGCGATGCATGCTTTTGATCAATTAAAAAATACGCCTGAGTTTTTCAGACGATACATCGAACACTATTTGATATACCCCATGGAAGGCTCACAAGCTGCTTTAGAAGTTACCAAAGCAAAAGTTTTCAATGATACCAATTTTAAGAAACAATGGGATTCTTTGCTGCCAGCAGACCAAATCGTAATTTCAATGATTGCGAACGAGATGCGTGATTTACATGGAAAAATCGCATTAGAATATTTAGCAAAATCTCTTGGCATTGAAGAAGTTATCGATAAAAACACGGCACAAAATGCTTTGCGGCGATTGCTCAATAAAAATATCATTACCAAAATTGAATATGGCACTTATCAGTTTGAAGATGAGGCGTTTGCTGATTGGGTTAAATACAGAGATCAGTAGGCAAAATTTACTGGACTTGTATTTTTTTGATTACGAAATGTTTATGTAGAGATTGTATTTTATGCTGGTCTTACCCCGATTTTGTAGACACGGTTACGCGACCTTTTCGTATTGATTTTCAAACACCATCGGTGCAATGGAACCAATAGAAGAATGTCGACGAACACGATTGTAATACACTTCAATATATTCGAAAACACTTTGTTTAGCACTTTTTCTTGTTTTATATCGTTCAGTGTAAACTAATTCCACTTTTAAGCTGTGAAAAAAACTTTCAGCAATAGCATTGTCCCAATAATTACCTTTTCGGCTCAT
>JAGKWX010000052.1 GCA_021151585.1 Alphaproteobacteria bacterium
GGTGCTTTTGCGTACGCAAGCGCACCTAACTGACGGTGCAATAAAAATAGCAGCTCATCGGTTTTATTGTCAGCAATAATCGTCTTGATTTGTGGCAGAAACTGGTTTTTTAAGTCCTCTGTCAGCGTGTTCATAAGCCTCAACGCAATATCTTCAACGCCGATATTTTTAATCGTGGCATCTATATCAAGTATATCTTTAAGTGCTGGCTCTGGAATGTTGTGTGTCAGCAGCGTTAAACCAGGCACAGAAATTGTCGCGTCTTCTGTAAAATGTTTCCATAGTTCTTGGGCTTGTTCACGCGAAAGGGGTTTACTTAAAATGCCTTGCATTCCTGCATCATCACAAAAAGCTTGCACGTCCACCGCACCATGGCCGGTTAATGCGATAATCGGCACTTCCACTGCTGCGCTGAGTTGCTTTTCTTTCTCACGAATTGCTTTTGCGGTTTGATAACCTGTCATGCCGGGTAGACCGATATCCATGTAGATCAAACCATACTTGTTCGGCTCTACCATCTCCAAGGCTTCTTCACCAGAACCTGCAATATCAACAGCGAAGCCAGCGGTATTCAGTAACGTTTTTGTCACAAACTGAATCATTGGAGTATCTTCGACTAATAATACTTTGGGCAAATGGTCCGCAGCATTATTCACAAGAGTTTCATTGATGATTGGTTTTGATTCGATTATTGTTGGTATGGCAACATCACTGTTCGGTTTAGAGACCGCCAGTTGCTCTACGGATTCAGACATGGCCACTTGTAATGGAAGCGTTACCGTAAAGGTACTGCCCTCCCCCACTTTGCTATCAACGCGAATCTCACCATCCATACGTTTAACGTATTGATCGACAATATACAAACCGATACCGCTGCTTTCAACCTGGCTTTCATAAGAAGGTTTCACGCGATACAATTTTTCAAAAATCGCTGCGTGCTTGTCTTCTGGAATACCTATGCCGGTATCGTGGACTTGAAGCTCCACCAAAATGGTTTTATCATCGGTGCGTTTCAACAGTTTTGCACGCAACGTTACACTGCCCTGCTGCGTAAATTTTATGGCATTACCCACCAAATTTAACAATACTCGATACAGACTATCGTGATGTCCATTAACTGCTTCTGGCAAGGCACTGTCGCATTCGATATCCAACATCAAATGGCTCGATATTGCTTTGGGTAAATAAAGAGCTTGAATCTCTTCTAATAATTTTTTAATCGAAAAAACCTTGAGCAGAGATAGTCTTATCACTGATAAGCGCTTCCGCCGTGGTGACAATCCCTGCTAAAGGCGTTTTCATATCATGGCTCATATTTGCCAAAAATTCTGTTTTGGCGCGACTGGCCGCTTCGGCTTTTTCTTTTGCAACAATTAAGTCTTGTTCAATCAGTTTTTTATCCGTGATATCAAGAGAAATACCAAGCACGCCAACGACTTCTCCTGTCATGTTTTTTAATGGAACTTTATTGGAAATATAATATTTTTTCTCACCATCTATAATAACGGGTAATTCCTCAACATTTAATCGTGGAACTCCTGTCTCCATAACGGTTAATTCATCATTTCTAAAAGATTCGCCTTGGCCTTCATTCCAATTTGCCAGTTGACTCATTTGCTCATAAGTAAGGCCCGCCAAATCTTTATATGAATTTAAACCAAACATTTGAGCTAAATTTGTATTTCCACCTAATAATACACATTCTCTGTTTAACCAATAAACATTGCCCGGCATCGAGGAAATAATATTTTCATAGTAATTTTTCAGTTCTTGCAAGTAACTATAAAAAAACTTAAGCACATTGGCTTGATCCAATGAAAAATCTTGAGGATTATTTACTTGCTCATACCATGTAATCGTCGTCATCACTCCAGCATCAATGTTCGATATTGTATATGTTGGCTCTTTTTGAATGATGAAGTGAAGGGGTTGCTGAGAATGATTATCTTTTACTACCTTATAGTAAGTTATCCTTTCTCTTGACTGTAGGGCCTTGCTATCTTGCTCACTATCATTCCAGAACTCATCAATAGCGCCCGCTTGGTGCATCTTTTTAAGATCATAAAATGCTGCATTACTAAAACAAAAAACACCTTCTTTGTTTTTATAATAAGTCGCACTACGTACTTGATTAAGTGATGTGTTTTCAGAACCAAAGAAAGTTAAGATATCCATATCATTGTCTACATATAATTATAAGTAAATAGTATTGCTATCAATTGAATAAAATCAATCTTACGACTATATTACTCAATCAAAAAGTAACAAATAATCAATTTATGTTCAATTATAGTCATATAGTGTTCAAAAAGCCAATGCCGCTGGCAAGCTTACCTTACAGACATTTGTTTAGGCAATCTTCCTTATTCATGTCTACAGATCCAAATTTTATTAAACCAAATAATTTAATCTCTTTTAAGCAAGAAATAAGTGTAAAATTAATGACAAAGTCTGATCTGGCCACCGCTTTACAGTGGTCAGAAAAAGAAGGCTGGTCTCCGGGGCTATACGAACTTGAGGCGTTATACGCTGCTGATCCCGAGGGTTATTACATGCTCCATGTAGACGGACAACCCATTGCTTCGCTTGCGTGCGTGCGTCACAGCCATCAGTTTGCTTTTCTTGGTCTTTTTATTGTCCTTCCGGCTTTTAGAAATCAAGGTTATGGCAAGATACTTTGGGACATCGTTCTCGGAAAAGCCGCAATATATGATTCTTTAGGTCTTAATGCGGTTATGAATCAGGTTGATCGCTATAAAAAATCCGGCTTTTCAAAACATTCCTTGATAAGTCGATGGCAGATTAACGCCGACAAAATTCCAGGAAGCCAAGGGATTATACAAGATCAGTTGGTTTTATGTGATACAGTCTCAAGCGATAAGATAGTGAATTACGACGCTACATTTTTCACCAACTCTCGCCAACTCTTTTTAAAGAGGTGGCTGGAAATGCCTGAATCAAGAACATTAACTGCCTTAAACAGAGAGGGAGATATTGTTGGGTACGGCACTGTCAGTAGAACAAACGAAGGTTATAAAGTAGCTCCTTTCATCGCTAACGATGATAAAATCGCAGATTCTCTTTACAAGGGATTGTGTCATATCGTCGGAAATGAAAAGCGCGTGTTTTTAGACATGCCACAAGCAAATCCAGCGACGGCTAGGTTTGCTGAACAATTCAAAATGGAAAAGGTCTTCGATACGATGAGGATGTATAGTGGTAAAATTCCCGAGCAGGATACACAAAAAATTATCGCCACAACTTCTTTAGAAATAGGACATTAATTTATACATCTGCAAGAATATTTTTGATATTGCTGGGGGCATATTTTCTGTTTATCTTATTATTGAAAGTCAATGTTAAACTTTCAACAATGTAAATTTTTTTCGGAAATTCAAAATTTTTAATTTTTTGCATTACATAATTTTTTATTTCTTGATAAGTCAATGCGCCCTCTTGAGTAACAAGATACATATCAAGCTCAACATCATGATTCGCGACATCTCGCGTAATAAGCAATGCCTCATCAATTCCTGGGCATGACTTTAATACTGATTCAACAGCATTTAAATCAATGCGCACTCCATGAATATTAACGCAGTGGATATTCCTTCCATGGAAATAAAGATTGCCGTCGCTTAATTGTTTAACATAATCACCCGTTCTAAACATTTTAGTTTTACCATAATCTAAATCAATAATAAATCTTTCTTGTTGTAGCTTATCATTGTGAAAATAGCCATCCGCAACACCTTGCCCACCGATCAATAACTCTCCACTCTTTCCTACATGAACTGTTTCAAAATATTCATCAACAATGCGCGTTGTAACGTGAGGAAAGGGAATACCTAAAGGGACAAGATCTTCATTCTTAAGACAACATCCTTGATCTTCCTCAAAATAAGTGGAATCAATCGTTGTTTCTGTTAACCCATATGAACTTATAACCCTGGTGTTTGATCCGCACAGCCATTTAACTTGACGATATTCCGACATCATCCAGGCATCAGAACCACAAAGCAATAATCTAAACATCGACAAATTAACGTTTTTACGAACGCAATATTTCATCAGTACTCGTAAAACTGCTGGAACAAACTCTGCAACTGTAATACCTTCTGACTCAATCAGCTCATATAGCTTTGAAGGAGACAATAAGATGGTTTTACTACATAAAATAAGTGTAGCCCCCGAACATAAAGCCCTGATCCAATCGCCCGCAAATACATCAAAACTTATATTTGCCATTTGTAAATGCCTATCATCGGAAGAGAGTTGATAAACTGTCTCCCAAGATTGGTAAGTAGCGATAAGATTATGATGTGTAATTAGGACCCCTTTAGGCGCTCCAGTAGATCCAGAAGTAAAAACCATATAAGCATAGGGACTTTCTTGTGTTGCCGGAAAAATAACAGAATCATTTAACGCGAATTTACTATTCAATACCGTAGAAAGTGAAATGCATTGACGTATTGAGACTTCATTATAGTGCTCAAGTGAATCATCTTCAACGCATAAAATGGTTGAACCAATTTGATCAAGTATGTTGCAAATAGTTTCTTTCGGTAAGTCAGCCGCAATAGGAACGTACGTTGCCCCCGCTTTTAAGACACCCAATAGTGCAATAAAAACAGATATCGTTTTTCCTGAAATAATCGGAACGAAATGCCCAGGCAAAACCCCCAAAGATATCAAATATTTTGCAAAGCCATCACTCAGCAGGTCTAATTCCTTATAGGTAACTACTTCAGCTTCATTTTGAATCGCTATTTTGTTCGGATGTATTTGAGCAACATGACTAATAATAGCATGTATTTTATGATTAATTATTGTTTCCATTATTTGCGCTCTCATTGCTTACTAGTCAAGTGCTTCTTTGTACATACAACGATAGAAAGTGAACGAAAGACTATTCTAATGCATTATTTGAGTTTTTAATATTGTTTATATGCGTTACAATCGTTGCAAGAACTACCAGCAATTAAACGCTTTTTTGATCACTTTCTTCCATACTCTATCAACATAGCAATTACAAAAAATAAACAATTTTCGTGAGTTGGTGTCTACATTACTCTGTAAGCTGTTTGAGGCGCTCGAATTAGCCGTAATACTTCATAAAAAAGCAGTGAAACCTCATTAAATCATATATAATTCAGTAGGTTACAAAGAACATTAAGAGAAGTTTTCCTGTGATAAATTGTACCTCAAATTTAATTGAATTTTCACCCCTAAA
>JAGKWX010000027.1 GCA_021151585.1 Alphaproteobacteria bacterium
TACTAATACTAATACTAATGCTGTTGAAACTGTTGAAACTGTTGAAACTGTTGAAACTGTTGAAACTGTTGAAACTGTTGAAACTGTTGAAACTTCTACGCAAGCTCTTGTAGCAAGTGAAGGTTCTCAACAAACAGACTTTCCTTCTAACCATGACGACCATCAGCAAGTAGATGAATCGAGCGTAAGTTCTGTAGATGAGAATAAGCAATTAGAAGAATTTTTCAAGAAAAAAGAAGCATTATCTATTATTGAAAATTATTTAACTCGCATTAGCAGTGTTGCTGGTACTAGTGAAGAGATAGAAAAAATTAACCGATCTTTTTTTGAAGAAATTTTAGGATTTTTTTTAAGATTTCTCGAGGAAGAAGGCCCTAAATTTCGGCTAGCAGACTATCCTTCAGAAGCAGAATACTTTAATGAAGTAAAAAAAAATCTTTATGAATTTAAAAAAAATTTTCTCAGCAAACTGTTCACTTTGATTGAAGAAAAAAATAAGACTTATTCTTCTAGCTCGGTTTTAAAGCCGTGCATCGCAAAAATTATAATTATTAATTTAAAAGAGAATAGCGAATTCTTATGTAATTCTACGGCACTTCAGAATGATGAATTGATGCAGAGAAAATATAAACAGCTTTATATTACAGAGGGCTCTATTCTAAAAAATCGAATTGAAAAAATAAATATTTTATCTTCAGCTGAGAAGCAGATTTCTAATTCTATTCTAGGAAATCAAATTACAGAAGAAAATACTTTATCTTCAACTGAGGAGCAGATTTCTAATCCTATTCTAGGAAATCAAATTACAGAAGAAAATACTTTATCTTCAACTGAGGAGCAGCTTTCTAATCCTCTAGAAAAGCTAATTACAGAAGAAAATACTTTATCTTCAACTGAGGAGCAGCTTTCTAATCCTCTAGAAAAGCTAATTACAGAAGAAATTATCTTATCTTTAGATGAGAAGCCGCTTTCTAATTATTTAAATGACCTTATATCTTATCATAAGAATTGTAAGGAAGTTGCTGAAACTGCTTTGAGAGAATTTTTTAATCATCTTGCTTCTGCGAAGGAGAAGATAGGGTATGGTATAAATTTGCTACAAAAGTTGTCTAAAGAAAACAGTCAATTATTTTTTGATGTTGTTTTTTTGATTTTCACTAATAATGATTATGCTATAAGTTCGGTAGCGTACAGTGATGATATTTTAGAAATAATTTGGAATGATGCCGCTCTCATCTGGCAATTAAGTAAAATTATTGCTAGAGAAATTGGCGCGAAGAAAGAGCTTCGAAATTATAAATTTCTTGATGCTATCATCTTTCGTGCTCAAGATGCTCAAGATGCTGAGGGAGAATCTGATGCAAACAAAGCTATTAAAAAACGTGCTGCTGAACATTTAGCAAGAATTACAGTTCTTGAGGATAGAGAACGACTGCTCGATATTCTGAATAGCGGAAAGATTCCTTTATATATTCGTCTCAAGTTAATCGCTGAGATTTCAATCCAGAATGTTAACACCCCTGAGTTATGTTCTCGGAACGATTTGCAAGTATATCAGGACATACAACTTAATTTGATGTTTCGCAAAAGCGATGATTTTTTGCGATCATTTGACCAATCGGCTGGCTCTTCTATCGCTGGGAAGGGAAATGAATTGCCAGAAGTTAATGTTTCTCAGTCTTCTAATGAGCTGAACGCTGTTAAGAAAACTGTTGCGTCACTAAATACTTATAAGGCTCGTTTTTTAGCAAGGCTCGATGCAGCTGCGTCTAAGCCTGAGCATGATGCAGGTACGTCTGAGCCTGAGCACGATTATATTTTAGGGTATGTAGAAGAACACCTCAGTTTATTGCCTGATTTTAATGTTAAACAGATTATGTATAGTGAACTAACTAGTCATAGCTCTATAACTGAAAAATTGAATCAGGTTGGCCGTTTAGCACGGTTGGAGCACAAGAAAGGTATGTTGAAAAATTTTCTTGAAGCAATATATTGCTTTATTGCTGTAGCTGATAAGAATGTCGAGAATGAATTTCGAGCTTTCAGAGAACGTATACATGCCGCAGATATAAATGATGATCCTCAAAAAATTCAACGTGACCTGCAAAGAAGGATTTTACGTGCCTCAAATCGTGATGAAAAAAGTTTTATAAAACAGTTTTCGCGATGGGTGCAATATGCCAAGCTTTCTAAAGATGTTGTTAGCCCTGAAGATTTATTATCAATTACTGCGCCTTTGACAATCGAAGAATTTCAGGAATGTTACCGAATAGCGCTTAAGCCGGAATCGTCGAATCAAAGCTCATCTGAGAAAGCGTCGCAAGATAGCATCTATCCCTTGCAACAAGCATTGAAGGAAGTGGCGTCCACAAGATTTTTCGTTACACAACCACAACCACAACCACAACTACAACTACAACTACAACTACAACTACAAGTGCAACGTGGTAAAGTTTATCAAGAAAGTTCAGAAGGCAGTAATATGAGTGGCGTTGCTTTGATGGGTGGTCATGGCGATAGTCAAGTGGCTGAAAATCAAGATGAGGTATCGAAAACATTTGACCCCGATACCCATGATCAAGCTGAAGCTAAAGCTAAAGCTGAAGCTAAAGCTAAAGCTGAAGCTAAAGCTAAAGCTGAAGCTAAAGCTGAAGAAGAGCGTGTGCAGCGTGAGATTAATTCAGCGCTTAAAGAAGTGTTGTTTAATCAGTTGAAAACAGTATTAAATAAATTTTCAGGCATGCAAGTTAGTAGTTTTTTCTTAGCAAAACATCATTTGCCGGCCGGGATGCAGAGTATTATTGTTGGGATCACAGCAGCTGCGACAGTTGACGATATTTTGCAAAAGATGAAATCTGTCGCTGATCATAAGGTTAGTGATGAATATAGCTCATGGGCGGGTTGGGGCGGTCGGCGCTCTGGAGATACACAAGCTGCTTACCAGGCAATCCATAACGTTTTGAAAAATTATGATGGTAAGAATAATGAAGCTCCTCAAGGCACTACCAGCTTGTTACCGAAAGATTCGGTTGAGCATTTACAGCAGATAATAAAAAGGTTAAGTGATATAGCTTCGAAAGCGAAAGAAGAGCATCGCAACGTTCAGAATATTGTAATGCAGGCGATGCCCGAGAGTGTTCGTCAAACTGTGTCACCTCGCTCATTACTTTAAGCCCACATTGATGCGCGACACGGTTATTTATCTTGTTGGAGATGGTATTCGTTTAGACATGGCATTTCGCTTGGATATTTTTTTACATTTTTTTGAGTCATTTGGTTTATTCTGATAACGATATGTGTCCCATGTCAGCCATCTAAACATAGCGCCAATACAGAAAAAAATAAGTTTAAAAAATTATTATTTTACTGCATATTGGCTGTGTGAGTTATGTGCGCCTGCTAATTTTTCTAAATCACTAGCCAATCCACCTAAAAATCCGGCGTTATCAGTCGATTCGTTGTGATTATTATGATTTTCCGTATCTTTAAAAAACTTATTTAATATATCATATGCCTCTTGTGTTTTTTGACTGCGATATCCGAAGCGCTTGTTCATGCGTTCGCTAAGAATTTTTTTAATTTCAAGTAATTTTTCATTATCAGACATGGCTGAGTTATTTTCAAGTTTTAACATAGCTTTAATGCCATCTGGGTGTTGTGCAAATAAACTTAAGCCGCGATAAGTAGTAAATTTATTGAGGGCGTCAAAAACAGGACGTAGCTGGGATTGATTTTGTTGTTCAGAAGTCTCTGTGTTGGTCTGTCTATTCA
The DNA here is from genome assembly GCA_021151585.1 of Alphaproteobacteria bacterium. Classification (GTDB taxonomy): domain Bacteria; phylum Pseudomonadota; class Gammaproteobacteria; order JAGOUN01; family JAGOUN01; genus JAGOUN01. The sequence continues at coordinate 3,772 of JAGKWX010000027.1, forward strand.
AATTAATATCTTTATTCTTGCGTTCTTCGCTTGTCGGTGTACTATTGTCGGTTAAGTCAGACGCATGATCCCGAGGTTGATCAAGTGATGCATCGTTAGTCTCTAAGGTCTTGTGGCGATGACCTTCGATAACTACGTCGCTTTGTTGAGTTGTTTCATTTGCTACAACATTTTCTTCTTGATGAAGGCGATCAATGAGATCTTGTGCTTTTTCCTTTGTTAATTGTTCATTGATAGCTTTGTTAGTGTTATATGAGAGAATTTTTTCTAATGCAATTACAAAACTTACTTGTTGTTCATTATTCAATTTGTTAAATTCTTCTTTTAATTCGTTAGAAACAAGAATTTCTTCTATATATTTTACTGCTTCTTCCTTAGTGCGAGGCAATTCCTTTGTAGGGAAAGAAGAAATCCATTGAAAGTCAAATTCTTCTCCACTCGAAACATAATAATTTATCCAAGTTTTTAGGCTATCATAAAATTTCGCATCATCACTGCGTTTTATAACCTTTTCTCGCCATCGTTGTTGCACGAGAGGATAAGATAGATATGTTTTTTGATGAGAAATTCGCTGTAGCTCATCTGTAAATTTCGGTAATAAGCCTGGATCTTTAAGCCGAGAGGCTTGACGTTTATCTGCTTCTGGATATCCTAAGAGACCTGATTTTCCTTGCATTAGTTTGCTAAGTTCGCCGCGAATTAAAGCATGTTTTTCTATGTCAAATTGAATGTTTTGAACATTAGCTGCTACTAAGTGTGGGCAAGATTTTTTAAGGAAATCAGTGAATTTCGAAATTATTGGGGTTTCATCTTGAATTGTAGAAAATAAGCTTAAATCCGAATAAAACTTTTGCACGGCTAAACTGCGACGTATGCCGAATCGATTCCCTATAGTGGCATCATCAATTTTACCTTGTGCAATATTACCAATTAATTTGAGTTTAACCAGCAAAGACAAGTTACTATCCATAATTTCAAGCATAGGTTTTTTGCCAGAAACATTGTTGGGTAACGATTTCACCTTAGTAACAAGATATTCTTGTATACGCGATGTATTGCAATACTTTTCTTCGATAGATAAATCTGCTCGTGATGAAGATATGTTTTGAGTAAGTTCTTTGCTAAGCTTAAGTAGCAAATCTGAATTTCTATCTCGAGCATAAGTTCTTAGGTCTGCGCTCAGAAATTCTACTGCAGGTATAGATTGTTTTTTTGCCGCAAGCTTGATGACAGGTAAAATAGCCTCTTTTGTTTCCTTGGATGAGTAGGTATATTTTTCAGTTAAAAATGTTACAATGTTATTGATGCTAGATTTTTTGCCGGAAAAACTTTCTAAAGCTTTAGAAAGAATTGAGCTAATTTTGTCATGACGATTATGTCTAATGCCATATTTAATTATTTTTTCTACAGTATTTTCTAATTGCGATTCTTCAAGAAGACTAAGTTCAAAATTAATTTCGTTAGATGATGTAGAATCAGGTTTTTCACAGTCAAACAATTCCTTGATTGATGATTGATCTTCATCTAAGTTTGCAATCACTTGCTCAATAATACTTACTTCCTCTTCAGAACCTGGCTTAATTCCTGACTGATAAGATAGTAGCGTTTTTGTTAATCCAAGAATAAATTCTTGCTTGATTTCTGTGGTGATTGATTCGGGTATTTTTTGCTTGATTTCATCATATAGAGTTTTTATATATTTTACAAAACCCTTAACATTTTCTGGAATTTTATCCTTTGGCAAAAAGTTTATCCACGAAAAGTTCATGGGCGAATTTGTTGTTAATGAATAATCTAGCCATTTTTTAACCTGTTCGATAAACTTACTGTTATCATTAGTTTTGCTAGCAGCCACATTTTCATGAATCTCTGCACTATGCTGTTTCAGTAGCTTACGCGCATGCTGAATTCTTGTATTTATTTCTTGAAGAGAGGTGGATCCTACTATAGTTGTAAGACGGCTATCTTGGCGAGTATATCTATTTAACTGGCTCGTAAGGATGAGGTTATACCAGGTTATTTCGTGTTCAATATTTTGTATGTCGGAAGCAATGTCACCACGAAGGCACAATAATTCAGTAAATTTTTCCGTAATATTAGCAGTTGTTACGTCTGCAAGGCAGCTTAATTGTTTATATATTTTTTGTGCCTGCCAGCTTTTAACTCTGCCAAGATCAACTAGTGGGTTTGCTTGTTCGTGTTTACCAAGGGCTATGTCGCCAATTATTTTAAGCTTGTAAAATAGCGATAATTTGCTACTTAGAATATTTTGCAGCTCGGATTTAACGGTTGGTTCGCCATAACTGTTTTGTGTGATTTCATCAATAACTGTTGATAAGTAGTTTTCAATACGCTCTTTATTAAAATAAAGCTTATCAAGTAAGCAAGTGGTTGGTGTAGTCAACTGAAATGTATTTAATTTTTCACAAATCGTGGATAGCTCAGCGTTTCGTCCGTCTTTCGCATAGTTTTGAAACATTGATAGATGAATAGGTAGAAATTTATCTATTACTTCTTGGTGATCTTTACGCGGCATGCGATCAGTTAATTCAATAAAATGCAAAAATGTTTCTTCTTTATCTGCAGTCTCTGTATCCGCTTCGCAAGCATTGATGAGGAAGGATGAAAAACTATTTTCATGCTCTTTGATACCAAAAGCACTATAATTGATTTTTTCTCGATGTTCTTTAATGTAGTTATTTAATGCTTCATAAAAATTTTCTTGTTCACACAGTTCTTCTGGAATTTTTGAGAAAAAATCAGCGATTCTTTGTGAAATGATGGCTACTGATTTTCCAGCGACTGAATGTAAAAATTCTTTTTTTGATCCTAAATTTTGGTATATACCTGAAACTTGTGCTCCCAGTAAGTTCGCTATTACTCTATTACTACGACTACCTTGGAGCTGTGATATATATGCATCAAATGATTTTTCCTTAGGGAATAGTTTTTTAAAATCATTTAAGACAATTTCAGAAATATCAAGGCAAATAGTATAAAACGAACTCTCAACATCAGCAGATATTTTAATTTCCTTATCAAACGCTGTATTAACTCTTTCTTCAAGACCTAATGGAATCATGAATTTTGGAAAATCTAAGCTGCATTTATTAGACACCCGTGATACGTCGCCCATTTTATTTGTTGTTCTGAGCATAACCGGGATGAATGTGCGCAGCAGTTTTGTCCTATTATCATCGTCGAATGTTTCAGGCTTGTCAGCCGTATTAATGTTTTCAATTTTGTCTGTTGATATTTTTTTATTTATCCAATCCACGGTTAAACGTAGGCGAGTAACGGGATCTTCTTCTGAGCTTAGTTGTTGAAATTCGTTTCTGTGATCTTCAGTAATTCCTTCAATTGTTGTGAAAAGACTTGGATATACCAACAAGTAGATAGCTGCTTGTATCTGAGAAGCCAATTCTTTATTATTGTTTTGGTTAAAAACAGATGATAAAGTTTCCAAAAATTTACTATTTTGGTCGTTATCTTTTTCTATGTTCCCATTTTTTTTGTATTCTTCAGTGATACTTGGTTGATTCTCATCAATACCAGGCTGATATCTCTCAGACTCATCAGTAGTAAACTGCACCATAACTACATCTCCACCTTATTAAGCATCCTTGACTTTGTTTGCTAGAACTCACCTCGCGCCAGTTTTTCGGTCGCTTGTTAATGATAGTATAGTTGGGTTTTTAGTATTTTCCATGCTAGTGAAAAACTATCTTATTTTTTGCGAGGGGTGTGGTGTCATTGTCCTAGATTTATTGTACTAAGATGTTCATTATGGTTTTGACGGCATAATCTACGATTATTCTGCTTAGTTTGTAGGGTGGATTAGGCAGGGAATGCCATAATCCACTCTATGTTATGTTGATTTCGATAGGTTGTGACCTAATCGACAATAGGCTAAGATCATGTTCGTGATATATATGCTTGGCTTTCAACGCTGGCTAACCACATAGGATAGGCTTCTTCAAGTTTGCGTTTGAATAGGGCCTCTCGAATTTGTTCGTCGGTCAAATCTTGCGCATTGTTCTTGATGGCAACTAACTTAATTAGCTGAATACCATTACCAGCGCGTAGCGGACCATAAACATCGCCTACTTGCATGTTGATAATTGCTTGGGCAAAAATTTCAGGTAATTCAGCAATAGGTCTGAAGCCTAAGTCGCCGCCTTGTAGGTTGGATTGTCCTGACGAGTTACTTACAGCTGCTTGGTCAAAAGCAATTTTACCGGCTTTGATGTCATCTAACAAAGCTGTTGCTTTGGCTTCAGCAGCTTTAACTTGCGCGACGGTAGGTGAGGCGTCGAGTGGAATTACAATATTTTCTACTTGATACTCTTTGCCAGCGCTTTCATGTGCGAGTTGCGAGTTGCGATACAGTTCAATATCTTTTGGTGAAATAAGAATTTTTGATGCCACTGCCATTTGTACTAGTTCGTGTATGCGCATTTGATCTTTTAATTGTTGGTCATAAGCATCACGACTGAGGCCTTCTTGCTCTGCTTGTTGATAGAGTTCAGGCAAGGTGATTTTTTGATCTGCAGCAATTTTTTGCAATTGTTCATTGACTTGGTATTGTGATATTTCAATATGACGCGCGTCAGCTAATTGTAATTGTACTTCTTCTTCTATGAGTTGATTCAATACTTGCGTTCTTAATACTTGTTCTGGAGGCAGGGTAATTTGTCTTGCCTCTAGTTGTCGTTTGACGAAATTTATGCGTTGATCGAGCGCGCTTTGTAAAATTGGGGTTTCATTGACCACAGCGACAATAGTGTTTAATTCAACAAGTTTTTTTGTTACTGGTGCTGCGTTGGATGCGTTGAGTGTATTTATTGTCGCTAAGAGTATAAGACTGGCTAACACTTTTTTCATGACACTATATTCCTTTTAATTAAAATGGTTGTAAGAAATTATTTTGGTAATTATCAATATTTGCAGCAATCAACGACGATGAATTGCGTGAACTAACTTCTCCCAAGCCCTTTAGAACAAATTGCACATAGTAAATACGATCATATTGATTTTGTCCATCATTTACCCCGGTTAATTCTTGGTTGACCATAAAACTTACGCCCCAACAGCACGTACTATATTCTGCTCCAAGCATAAAAGATATACCATTGGTGTAGCTTGTATCCCAGTCCATGCTGCCTAGAGTGTTCCATGAGGCGTTCAGCGGCCACGCGTATGAGGCGTGAATTTGGCTTAAGTTTGCCAGATTTGTGTCATTATTATATTGATTAGTATATAGCGAACCATCGCCAACATAAGAGTATCCCAAGTTTATGACGCGTCGTTCATCTTTTTTGTAATGTATTGTGGCCGAGGCATTTTGCGTACTTTCTTGATCAGTGTCATAAGCGGCATCGGCGCTAAATGACCAATGGCGTGAGAAAAAATAATTTGTTTGTGCCACGACCGGGGAGAATTGCTGCGTGTTTTGTTGTTGGCAAGATGCGCTATCACATAAGCTAACTTTGCGATCTTCAAAGTATAAAATTTCACCCATGCTAAAATTCATTTTTTCTAAACCAGAGCGTTGATCTATGTAGCGTGTGGTGGCGCCATAGGAAAGTTGATTGGCATCGCCAATTCTATCAACGCTGCTAAAACGATTGTTTTGAAATAGTTGGTCGTACGTTAGTGTGTATAATGTTGAGTCAAAGTCAGGCAAACTATTTTGATCTTCATAGGGCACATATAAATAATATAAACGTGGTTCTAAGGTTTGTGTATATGATGATCCCCATACGGTTGCATCGCGATCAAAATATAGGCCGCTATCAATATCGAATAAAGGAATCACTCGGGTTGGGTCTGAAGCGGAGCCGTTTTCCGGATGTGATAATTGATAGCTTGTAGAATCTACCTGCAATCCAGGTGTGATATAACCATAGGTTTGTTGATTGGGTAATTCCATTTTTGGTCGCACGTTAAAACGGTATCCAGTCGTTGGTATTGTTGTTTCATTTGGATTTTTAGCGATATAAAAGTAATCAAACTGAGACGCCAAGCCGTAATCTAAGCCGGGTATTTGGTCTGGAATGTTAGAGTCAAATGTTAGTTCTGGTAATCGGGCGTATTGGTTGTAAATTTGATCTTGATTGATGGGATGTAGAGTCTGATAATTTTTCAATAGCCCTTCAAAAGACCAATATTCGCCATAATAATTCACATTGGCTTGTTGTAATAATTGTGAATTAGATGATCTGTTTTGGTAAAGATCTTCAAGAAAATAATCGTCGCTTACGTAGTTATAATTAATGTTGCCGGTCCAGTTTTCATTAAACTTTGTGCCGTCTATAATGGTAAGGCTAGTTCGTGTGTCGCTATCATTTTCTAGTGCAGTTAGTTGATCATTTGCTGGATATTTGTCGGGCGCTTCTTGTTGAAATTGCTCAAATTTTCTATCGTGCGGGATAATTCCAAAGTCAATACTGCCACTGCTATTTTCTGTTAAATACCGCACATGCGAACCCAGGTAGGTGCCGCGTTCTTGGTAAAAAGTTGGTGAAAGAATTAAGTCATAATTCGGAGCAAGATTAAAATAATAAGGTTGTGTATACGCAAAGCCATTATCTGATGAGCTGGTGAAAGAAGGATATAGTAGGCCAGATTTTCGTCTATCATCAAGCGGGAAGCTAAAGTAGGGAAGATACATCACTGGCAAATTTTTAAGCCATAAAACAGAATGGGTTGCGGTGCCCTCACCACTCGTTTTGTTAAGATGCAAATTGCCAGTCGTTAAATGCCATGCGCATGTGCTGATTTCTGGCGGGCAGGTTGAATAACTTGCGTTATGTAGGTCGAGTTGATCCGAGGCGGTTTGTTCGACCTCTTTTGCATATCCCCATGAAACTAAGCCGCTTTCTTTCTCGTTTTTGACCATAAGGTCGTTCAGTGTTACGCGGTAGATGACATCATATAGTTTAAAATGGCTTACTTTTTCATCTTGAACTGGGACAGTGGCGACATCAGCAATGAGCAGCTTTCCAGGCTCCTGTATTTGCACATTACCTAACATATTAATGTCTTGTAAATTGCCATCTTTGCCACGATAAACATACGCTGTGTCAGCAAAAATTTGTTTATCGGGTTGCATAATCACGACATGGCCAGACAAGGTTGATTTGCCCTTGAAATAAAATTGCCCTGATTCTGCTGTGATTTGTAAAGGCATGTTTTCTATGGGCGTCTTTTTATCAACGGTTGGCCCTGTATACAGCATGGGCTTGACCGTGTAATAACCCCCGCAGCTATTTGCTGTTTTGTCATTTGTCCAGCCAAGATATTGACCAATATTGATATTACCTAAACTAGAAAAATAGTTTGGCGTATCGAGTGTATCTGTGAAAGAGCTGGTTTTTTCGGGTACGCTCGTATTTTGCGCGCAGGCGATATGGCTGACGCAAAAACTGGTTAAAATTAATCCAAAAATGGCAGAAATACGCATGCGGGTGTAACGGGTCCTTTACTCATAAGAGCATTGAAGGTAAATTAAATAAAGTGACTAATTCTATCGCAAAACTTAATGCACGACAATTTATGATGACATTATCATTTTCTCAGCAAGAATGGATTCGGCAGCGTCTGAATGTAGTCAAATATGACGCATTGATTGGTGACGCTGGTTTTAGGCGATATTTTAGATTGCATGTTACCCCCAATGCATCGTCTGGTGCTGTTTTGACCAACGTTTTAGAGGGCGATGTTGCTCAGGCGGCGCAGTGGCGCGGCGATCAATTTGGAGTAAACGCAAATTATTCAGCTTATAAGGATCATAGTTCTTATATTTTTATGGATGCCAGTGCTGAACCGCTGATTTATCAAGCGTTTATTGCGCAAACAAAGCACATGACTGCGACAGGCTTGCCTATTCCCTACTTAGTTGCGCAAGATGATGAGCAGGCATGGGCTATAATTCAAGACTTTGGTGATGATCTGTTGTGGCAAGTATTGCACGCATTTCCTGAACAAGCAGATCATTATTATCGCCAAGCTATTCGACATCTAATAATTTTACACCAACATCCTGTGCAAGCTTTTGGCAGATTTGCCAAGTTAGATAGCGACGTCATGTTAAGCGAGTTGCAAGGGTGGCGGGAATGGTGTTTGGAGGGTTTGTTTCATCAAAGTGCAGAACAAGAATTGTTTTCTTGTTTTATTAGAGTGGCTGAGGAAGTGGCGCAGCAGCCTTATGTTTTTATACATCGTGATTATCATTCAAAAAATTTATTAAAGAGATCTGATGATAGTATTGGTATCATTGATTACCAAGATGCTATGGCGGGCCCGCTGACTTATGATATTGCGTCATTAGTGCGAGATTGTTATATCGATTGGCCAGAAGAAAAAGTCATTGAGTGGTCTCTGTATTATAAACAGCTAGCGCAAGATGCAGGGTTGTTTATGATGGGTGTTTCTGATGATGTTTTTTTACGTTGGTTTGACTGGACCAGTATTCAAAGGCATTTAAAAGCGTTGTTTACTTTTTCAAGAAAACATTTGCGTGATCATAATGATAGTTATTTGCAGTTTATTCCTCGTACTTTACGTTATCTTGATGTGATTTCATCACGTTATCCGGAATTACAGGCATTAACGCAGATAATCAAAAAATTGCGAGAAAAAAATTCATGACCAAGGCGATGATATTGGCCGCGGGGCGCGGTGAGCGTATGGGTGATCTAACGCAGGTGACGCCCAAGCCTTTGTTAGTGGTTAATGGTCAACCATTAATCGTGCATCATATAAAACGACTTGCGGCGATCGGTGTCAAGGATTGCTTGATTAATCTTCATTATCTAGCAGAAAAGATCCCAGGCGTATTGGGTGATGGTAGTCAGTTTGGGCTTAGTTTGCATTATTCATATGAACATGAAAAGTTAGAAACAGCAGGTGGAATTATTCACGCCTTGCAGTTTTTTGATCATCAGCCTTTTATTTTGATGAGTGGTGATGTTCTTTGTGACTTCCCTTTGGCGACATTATTATCTATGCAAACCGAAGGCGCGCATGTAGTGATGGTTGATAATCCATCGCACCACCAGAGAGGCGATTTTGCGATACATAGACATGGTTATTTATCTTTAGATGGTGAAAAATTTAATTATGCTGGCATTGGTTTGTATAATCCGCGATTGTTTTCTGGCTATGCGCCTGGTTACAGAAAATTGGCTGATGTTTTGCGTGATGGTATAAATAAGCAAGTGATCACTGGTGAGCATTATTCTGGTCGGTGGTTGAATGTTGATACGCCAGAGCGCTTGGCTTTGGCGCATGATATGGATTTTTCCTAGGGTTAATATATGTCAGCAGGCGCAGGCATTTTAACCGTACAAATCCTGTTCTATTCCCTCTAGCCATTCGATCCAGATGATATAAGCCAAGGTTATCACTTTGTTCTACTGCGGTCGATGGTAGCTAGGCAGAATGATATTGGAAGATCTGTTGCATATAGCTTTCCTTTTCTTTTTTTAATTTTTTTGCTTTATCATATTTTTGTGTTCAATCAAAGGCCGCTTTACTTGGGTTTGATCGTTCCTTATACTTGTTTCATCTGATACATTAACTATAGTCAATATTACATGTCTGTTACCGCATCTAAATCTTTGTCTAGTACAACGGGGTTAGCTTTTCTCGCTTTAGGTGTTGTTTTTGGTGATATTGGTACCAGCCCGCTCTATGCCTTGAGAGAAACTTTTAATCCCCAGTACGGCATTCCTTTGTCAGTAGAAGCGATACTGGGCGGCTGTTCGAGTATTTTTTGGGCGCTGATGTTTGTTGTAACATTGAAGTACATCACTGTTATTTTGCGGGCAACTAATCGGGGTGAGGGCGGTGTCATGGCCATGTTGGCCTTGGCATCATCAGTAGTTAGTCCGGGTTCCCGTCGGCGAAAAATAGTGATTGCCTTGGGTTTGATTGGCGCCGCATTATTTTATGGCGAGGCGGTTATTACTCCGGCGATGTCAGTTTTATCCGCTGTAGAAGGTTTAGAAGTTGGATCAACTTCCTTTAAATCATATACCGTGCCTATCGCTGTCGTTATTTTAATTACCCTGTTTTGCTGCCAACGTTATGGTACTGCGTCGATTGGGCGATGTTTCGGTGTTGTCTGCTCTCTATGGTTTGCAACAATTGCTGTAGTTGGAGTCTATAATATTGCGCAAAATCCAAGTGTGTTGCGCGCGCTGAATCCTTACTATGCTTACAAGTTTTTAAGTTGCCATGGTACAGCTTCTTTTCTCGTGTTGGGGTCTGTATTGCTGGCTTTTACAGGTGCAGAAGCTTTATATGCAGATGTTGGGCATTTTGGTCGAAAAGCTATTCGGATTGCCTGGTTTATGGTTTTTCCCTCTCTTATTTTGACGTATTTTGGACAAGGCGCCTTACTAATGCGTGATCCAACAGCATTGGCGAATCCTTTTTATTTAGCCTGCCCCAGTTGGATGCTTTATCCTATGATTGCGTTGGCAACATTAGCGACGATTATTGCCTCGCAAGCCGTGATATCAGGAACTTATTCTGTTACTTGGCAAGCAATTCAATTGCATTATTTACCCCGCATGCAGGTGGTTCATACTTCTGATAGGACCATGGGCCAGATTTATGTTCCTGCGGTGAATTGGATTTTGCTTATTGCGGTATTGGTTACTTTGTTAATATTTGGTAGCTCTGAGCGGTTGGCGTCTGCTTATGGAATTTCCGTTGCTGGCACGATGTTTACATCAACATTATTGGTTTCCTTTGTTATTCGCTACGATTGGAAGTTTTCTTTATGCCTCACTCTGGCTATTGTCATTTTTTTCGCAACTATTGATGGCGTGTTTTTTGCCTCCACTTTTTTAAAGATTTTTCATGGCGCTTGGTTTACTTTGGCTCTTGGCTTGTTGTCATTGATTGTGATGAAAACTTGGAAGCGGGGTCGCGAAATTGTTGTGCAGCGTCGGCAAGAAAATTGTTCAGAAAATTTATCAGATTTTCTACGTATATTATTACGACACCCTCCGCATCGTGTGCCTGGCACGGCCATTTTCTTTTGTCAGTTTTCTGATAATGTTCCCGGGGCTTTGACGCATAATTTAAAGCATAATAAAGTTTTGCATGAACACGTCGTCTTTTTGACTTTATCGAAAGAAAATGTGCCTCGTATTGCTCCAGATGAGCGTTGGCAGATGACTAAATTAGAAGAAAACTGTTATCGTTTAATTGTTAGGTTTGGTTTTAATGAGCAATTCGATGTGCCAACGGTGTTGTTATCTTGTGCACAACATGGATACACTTTTTTAAACGATCAACTGTCTTATTTTTTGAATGATGAACGTTTAGTGATTAATCGAGGCAACAAATGCATGATGTTGTGGCGTAAGATCTTATTTATTTTCCTAGTTGCCACGCAAAAAAATGCAGCTGAACATTATCATTTACCTAGTAACCAGGTTATTCGCTTGGCATCGCACGTGGAGATTTAGATTTGAGCGGATTGATAGGTGATGATTAATCGCTACAGACGAAGAAGTAGAGACTCCAAATGTCTTTGTGATACAAGTAAAGCAATGATATTTGCTGCAATGTTAAAACGATTACGAAAAATGACCATATGAATTTCAAGCCGCCTCTAAACGGTATGTGAGTTAATTCTATCATTGCCGACTGTTGTTTAACCCGGACTGAAATCGGCAACTGATTTGGCTGCCGATTCCACGAAATCTAGGTTAAAGTAGGCAAGCACGTGCTATTTGCTGTTGTTTGAAGCCAACATCCATTTGTTTATCAAGGGCGCCAAGATCACCAAAATTGCAAATGCACCAAAGCCAACGTTCGCGAAATGCTGGAATGCATTCTTATAAATATGAATTTGGCTAGCTAGGGTTTCGTGATTCGTTGTCATATTTGCATCCTGCGCGAGTAAGCCGCTAACTGCGCCACCGTAGCCTAGAGTAATAAACCATACTCCCATCATTAATCCGACATATTTTGCCGGAGATAGGCTGGTAATCATGGATAAGCCGATGGGCGATAAAAATAATTCAGCAAATACTAGTAAAATATAAAATAGCAGCATCCATGCAGGGTGGATCATGGTGCCCGGGGTTGAATGATTGATGACAAGGACTAGAAGTTCGTAAGCTAAGGCAATAAAGAGTAAGCTGTATGCAAACTTGTAAGGTGTTGATATGAAAAGCATTTTTGGGTTTGTATATTGCCAAGCTAGCGCAAAAAGAGGTCCCAATAAAATAATGAATGTTGATTCAAGACCAACAAAGGCTGCCGTTGGAACGCTGTAACCAAATACGACATGGTCAACCGCTCGTTCTGTAAAGAGATTAACCGAAAAATACATTTCAAAAAATAGCCCCCAGAAAACAACGGAAAAAAGCAGCATGATAATCAGTGCCGCCAAATGTTTGCGTTCTGCCTGGTGGTGCTGTAATGTCAGCACGATCAAACCAATCAAGATAACAGCACCAGTAATACTCAGTAAATTGGTGGTTATATTAGGAAAATAAAAAAGTGTTAGCACAAGCGCTGCGGCCAGCGCTAATAAGCACAGAATCTTTGGTTTGCTTATTAGCAGCCTTCCTAAGGTATGGACCTCAGGAAAGCGCGGTGAATAGCCTCGTTCTTCTAGTAGGCGAAAACTTGCGCGGAACGTTAAGGTTCCGACGATTAATCCGAGGCTAGCAACGCCGAAGCAGGTATACCAGCTAAACCACTGTTGTAAATAACCGCCGAGAACGGGGCCTAAGAGGCCGCCGATATTAATACCAATATAAAACAAAGTAAAACCGCTGTCTCGACGAGGGTCATTTTTTTCGTAAAACTGACCTAAAAAACTGGAGATGTTAGGTTTAAACAAGCCGTTGCCGACGACAATCAAGGCTAAGCCTTCTAATAAGGCGTGTGGAAATAATCCTAAGCATGCGTACCCGGCGCATAGTAAAATGCCGCCCAAAAGAATGCTAAAACGGTAGCCCATAATGCGATCGGCGACATAGCCACCCAGCAAAGGAACGATATAAGCAAGAGCAGTGAATTCACCAATAATAGTATATGCTTGGCCATCGCTGAAATTCAGTTTACTGACCATGTAGAGTACGAGCAAGGTTTGGATGGTATAAAAACCAAAGCGCTCCCAGGCTTCAGTTAAAAAGAAATAGCGCAAGACTTTGGGGTGTTTCATATTATGTCTCTCTTTATCCCGGGTATTCATTCTAGCACGTTGCGGTGAAGATGCCACGTATTGCCAGAAATTAGCTGCACTTATGCCTAGTCCTGCTAGCGTTATTGCTAAAAAAACTTTCTTTCTTAATTTTCGCTTAATATAAATCATTTGCTATATGTGCTATAATCATCAGTTGAGGCGGCTTTAAATAATTTTATATCTGCCTAACCTTTGATCTATATTAAGCAAAATAGTTCAAAACTTTATCTAATAATAAATTTATACTAACAAGGTTCTTGGATAGGAAAAATAGTGCAGCTTTTTGCAAGAAAATTCTATATTCCAAGTGGGTGGTAGTGCGTATTAATGTGATTTTGAATCACGCAGTAATGTATAAGAGTGGTGAGATTATGAATTCTGCAGGTCATATGGATGAAGTAGCGCAAATTGATGGGAAGTCGGGTGGTGATGTTGATCTTATCCCAAATTTTCGTGTTTTTGGCACAGACTCTACTCAGCCTGTGTATGGTAACCCTTTGGGAGTTGCTGCAGATAGCGAGGTTTATTTACCAATTTTTTTGGTTAGTATTATGAGTAGTTTTTATCAAAATATTACGACTCTAGAATATATGATGAGCAAGGTTATCAAGAAATATCCTCTGAATACTCCAATTCTAAATGTCTGTGGTGATACAGTTTATAGAAATACAGAGTATTATTTATTTAAATCGAGTAAAACAAGAGACCCAGTTCAGAAAGGTCGCGAAAGTTGGGAGTTAAAATATTATGACATATTGAGCCGACTTGATTCAGTGTCATCTAATTCTCAAAAACTTGTTAATTGGGAGTATGTTAAGCTAAATCCGTGCTATATAGACGCTAAGAAATTTACCGATTTTGTTTTCAGCTCCAATTTTGAAAGCATGAAAGATTATTTTTCTATACAGGATGATTCGGTTTATGATGCCCTAATTTACGATATTGAAAAAAGCGGAATTTTACAGAGAGTAAGTCAAATTGCGGACGAGTTTACAGCTAAAAACTCAAAAAAACTGAAAAAACGTAAAAAACAGATAGATGGAAAGAAAAAACTTGCTGAGGAAATATATAGTATATTGAAGGCGCGGGACGTAGAGATAAAGCAAACTAATGCTCCTGCAGAAGAACGTGTTTATGAGGCCGAATTCTTGGCGGCTACAGCTGCTTATCTTGCAGAAGAATATGCAGTTTTTCTTGTCTTGTCTTCGTTACGTTTTGCATCTGATGCTAGCTTTCTGTCTGAGCAGCATCTACTTTCTACCCCTGCTAGGTTCAAGCCAGTTTTACATTATCCGGTGAGTTCCACAAAAGGTTCTGAGCTTATTTTTACAACTTTTCGAGTGGTTGAAGCTCTTTACATTAAGTATTCTCAGTGCTTAAATTTATTCGAGATTACCGAACCTGTCACTCTGCTTGATTTAGTTGTCCCTGAGGAAATTCATCCACATAAAATATTGTCTGAGAATATTAATAGCCTGGACTCATCTGAAGAAAATAACGTCTCTTCTGTGTCAGTAATCGTACCTTATGGAGATACAGATACAGGAAAACATGGCTCGCAATCAGCATTAGCAGCAGGCGCTACAATTATTCCATCGACTAGTACGAGACCTTCATTTTTCCATCGTAGTGACATTTCTTCGCTGCCGATCGCGAACGAACAAGCTAAGGCAATAGCGCGTAGGATTGTAGAAATGATCGATGCTCACATAAGGGTAAACGAAGATGGTAGCGGAAATGCTATATCTGTAAAAACAAAGATAAAATACAAAAATGGCGTTAACTGTGACCTTAATGTTGAAAGATCGGCTGATGCTAAAGGGTTGGTTTTGAGTGGTGAGCGAAATTCGTCAAGAGAGAAAATCACGGGCTTTCTCTGTGATGCGGTATGTATTCTTAGTGGTTCTTCCGATGATGTAATAGAAACGAATATTCAATATAATGGCTATGACATTTATCTCACTATGTCTCTTCCTTCTCCGCCTAATGAAGTAAATGTTAAGCAGGATAAAAACAGTGCTCTTAAATTTGTTTAATTTTTTTTATCGTTTTGGCCGAACGCTGAATTTTTTAGGGAAGCAATCGTTTTTTTTTTGGGAAAGGTCTGTAATTGAATAGTTTTAACATTGACATGCTTTTAAATTTAGTACCATTGACTGTCTATTGGAAAGATAGGCAAGGTAAATATTTGGCTTGTAACTTAGCACAGCTTCATTTTTTTGGCTTGCACGACCATGAGCAACTTATTGGTAAAACAGATCTTGAGGTCTCTAGTGACCCAGAGCGCGCAAGGCTTTGGATGCAAAATGATCAAAAAGTCATGAATGATGGCGTGCCGTTGATTACTGAAGAATTCGCCATTACTGATAATAAAAAAATTACCGGCATTAGTTATAAAGCGCCTTATAGAAACGAAATGGGCGATATTGTGGGTGTCATGGGGCTGACAGTTGATATTACCGCACAAAAGGTTATTGAGCATCAATTAAAAAAAGAAAATCGTAATACACAAATTGCCTTAGAAAATATTCTTGCCCGGTTGCCTGGGCACGTATATTGGATGGATGCAGACAATAGATTTTTAGGATGCAATAATGCTCAGGCTCAAAGTGCTGGATTAAAAAGCAGGCATGATATTGTTGGAAAGACTAATTATGAAATGCCGTGGTCTAACATTGCTGATAATATTAATGCTCTGAACAACAAAGTAATGGAAACGGGCGTCGAGTATGTGGAAGAGTTGGAGGCGCAGCTTATTGATGGAACAAAGAGAATATTTTTTTCCAGAAAAGCTCCTTTGCTAGATGAGACTGATAATATTGTTGGTGTTTTAGGTATATCATTTGATATTACAGAGCGAAAAGAGGCAGAGGAGGCAGCGCTTAAGGCTAAAGAGGCTGCCGAAGCAGCACATCAAGCGAAAACTGAATTTCTTGCTAGCATGAGTCACGACG
>JAGKWX010000028.1 GCA_021151585.1 Alphaproteobacteria bacterium
GGTAGTGAGAATTTGCATCAATTAACGTTAAATGAAAAAGCGTTGCGTTATTTTGTTTTATTTTCTTCGTTAGTTTCGCTCATTGGTTCACCGGGTCAGATAAATTATTCCGCTGCTAATAGTTATTTAGATGCATTAGCAGAACGACGTGTTGCAATGGGTCTTGCCGTGCAGCGTTTGAACTTCGGTGCTTGGGCGGAGGTAGGGATGGCTGCTGGATTAACACAAGAGCAACGTCGCTATGGGATGGATCAAATCACTGTGAACGAAGGCTTACAGGTAATTGAAGAAGCTATAACCACTCAACAAACGCAATTGATAATTGCCAGAGTCGATTGGAATAGCCTCTGGCGTAACCGTAGACAACATGGATTGGTGCAAGAGTTGACTACATTTACAGAAGCAAAAGAACAAACCAGTAATCTCTCATTATTTGAAGCATTAGTCACGTTGGATTTGAAAGAGCGATTAGACAGAATTAAACAGAATCTACAAAAGCATATTGCTGATGAACTGGGTGTTTCGCCAAAGGAGATAGACATGGATCGAGGTATTAAGGAAATAGTTGAAAACTCCTTAACATTACGAAGTTTAGCGACCCAAATGGAAGTAGATTGGGGTAATTTAGTAAAAATGGATGATGCATTATTATTGGAATATCCTACAATAGATAAATTAGCAGAACATATTAATCAAGCTTTTCAACCCGCAAAACACATTATAGCTAAACGTGATTTAAGCGCAAAAGAAATTTGGCGAAAATCATTATCACGTGAATTGAAATGTGTATATTTCGGCGATGTTACTTTGGCTAAGAAATACCTAACACAACCTGTGGATAATTATCGAGACCCAGAAGGCAGAACAGCTCTTTACATTGCTGTAGCTAATGAAAAAACTGAGATGATAGCGTGGTTGTTAACGCAAAATGCTGATCCACATCTAACAATATCGACAGGCATTACTGTAATGGACATAGTTGAGGTGCTCGATAATGAAATCCTAACCAAACAATTTGATAATATAAACCCACAACAAAGCGACAACAGGTGGCGCAATGAGATTAAGTGATTTTTTTGCAGCAATTCAAGAGCAAAATAAACAAAAAATAATTGAAGGATTACAATCTGGATTCACTGCTGATACAGTCAATGAACATGGTAATACCGCACTTGATATAGCTTTAGAATATGGCCATAGTGACATTGCCGATTTATTAATGTCACCGCCGGTAAAAAGTCAACCGATTGGTGCGGAATCCATACTAACTACTGAATCTCAAACTTCAATTACAGCAGCGAATGATCAAGAATATGAACCAATCGCTATAGTAGGTATGTCTTGCCGTTTTGCTAGTGAAGCAGATAACTTAGACAATTTCTGGGAAACTTTAATTAACCAAACTGATACTACCTCGATTGTTCCCAAAGATCGCTTTATAAATTCTCTTGATTATCAGCAAGCGCGTAAATTCCCCGCTGCTTTTTTGAAAGACAGTCTACAATTGTTTGATTCAGAATTTTTTCGTATTAGTGAAGCTGAAGCAGCTCTCATGGATCCGCAACAACGTATGTTGTTAGAGGAAGTTTATCATGCTTTTGAACAAGGTGGTTTCGATTTAAATACGCTAAGTGGCAAACAAGTGGGGGTTTATATTGGTCAAATGACTCACGATTATATGGATATGATGCGAGCAGACAGTGATGAAGGCAATGCCCGATTCGCTACTGGTAATATCAGTTCAGTATTATCTGGTCGAATCTCCTATCTTTATAATTTTTTAGGCGAAGCACTTACTCTTAATACCGCATGTTCTTCTTCATTAGCAGGCATTCATATAGCCAACAATAGTTTACGCTCGAAACAAGTCGATATGGCTGTAGTTGCTGGTGTAAACGCCATTATTGATCCCAGGTTAATGGACACAGCTGCAAAAGCAGGTATGACTTCCGAAGATGGTACCTGTAAAGCTTTTAGTGAGGATGCTAATGGCTATGGTCGCGGTGAGGGTGTAGGTGTTGTATTATTAAAACGCTTCTCTGATGCTCAACGAGATGGCGATAATATTCTTGCTGTAATTCGTGGCAGTGCAATCAATCAAGATGGCCAAAGTAGTCAGTTAACAGCACCACAAAAAAGTCAACAAGTAGCAGTAATTCAGGAAGCTTTAAAAAATAGCAACTTACAACCCAGTGATATTGATTTGGTAGAAGCGCACGGCACGGGAACTATATTGGGTGATCAGATTGAAATAGCGGCTTTATCACAGATTTTTAATCAACGTTTAGCAGATAAGCGCTTGAGGGTTAGATCAGTAAAATCAAATATTGGACATTGTGAAGCAGCTGCTGGCATTGCGGGTTTGATTAAAACTGTTCTTTCTTTACAAAAACATCAAATTCCTGGTCAAGCAAGGTTAAGAAATCATAGTTCAAAATTAGATTTGTCTGCTATACAAATAGAGCGAGAAACACAAGGATGGCAAAAAATTATTAATCGACCTCGGCGAGCGGGTATTAGTAGTTTTGGCTTTAGCGGTACTAATGCGCATGTAATAGTTGAAGAAGCACCACTCATTAATTTAAATGCTTCAGATAGACTAGCATATCAATGGCAAAATTTTCCAGGTTACTCAGTTCCAACTCAGATAAGCGCTGTTGAAAAAAGTTATTTATTAGTGATATCAGCAAAATCACCAGAGGCCTTGTCCAGTTTGATAAAACAATATGAAGCATTATTCATAAATACTAACTGGTCGATGCAGGATCTTGCAAATCTTGCTTACACAGCTTCTGTTGGACGTACACACCATCGTTATCGCGCCACAATTATTTTTGATTCTCAAGTCGAACTACAAACACAATTAGCAGATTTAAATCAAGTTCATGTTATAGAAGAATATAGTTTGTCAAATATAACCGAAGAACAGTTTGAAAAAATGCAGCAATGGTATCAGCAAGATGTTTATTTGCAATCAATAGTTGATAGTCATTTACTTCCTCACGAATTAGCATTAATCAATAATCCGCCTGCAATCTGGGAAGCACAACAGAAAACATTAATTGTATTTATGTTCTTATACGCCGCAGTAAAACGCTATCAACACGCTGATCTTTCTTTGCAAAAAATTCAATGCAATGGTATTGGTGTGCACGTGTACTCTGCTATTAAGAATCAAAAATCTCTAAACTCTATATTAGTCAATATTCGTGAAAATAAATTAAGGATTGATAACACAAAAACCTTCAAACTTGAATTAGATGTTGGTAGTGGTTACCCGGCATTTCTTAAAGCTTGTGCTTCTCATTATCAATCAGGAAAAATGATTAACTGGTTAGATTTTTGGAAAGGAAATGTAAATCAAAAAATTACATTACCACTTTATCCCTTTCAGCGAAAACCTTATTGGTATGACAGCGTAGTAACGTGTCGTCCTCGTCAAACCAATACCGCCACAACCAATCATTCAACACCAGTTCACCTAGCGAACGGAGGGTTAATCTATGAATATAGATTTGATCTGAATGACAATGCATTAAGTTATTTGGTCGGTCACCAAGTGGGTGATCACGTTGTTTTTCCAGCTGCAGCTTATATTGATTTGATTTTGCGTGCAGGCATATCATTAAAGCAACAGCAACGTATCAATATTCAATCTGTTCAATTTCAACGGCCTTTATTATTAAGTAAAGATGTTGCCACTATTTGTCAAGTTCGCTTAAAACCATCTCATAATAACCAATATGAAATTGAAATATATGCTTGGTCAGAAGAAGATGAAATCGAAACGGCGAAGTGTTATGCCAAAGCAACAGTAGGCATTGAATCAGTTTTAGTTAATCGTACAATTAAAATTCATGAGAGACAAAGTATTGGGGGGTCCATCGCAACTTCGGCAGATGTATATACTCGCTTAAAAAGTCTAAACCTTTCTTATAGTACCGAATGGCAATTAGTGCAATCAGGAAGTGTGAATGGCACACAATCAGTTATTCGTATTGCCGAAAAAGTTAACCACAATGATAGCATATCAATTGTTACAATTTTAGATGCTGCTTTACATTCAACAATCTTGTTAATCGAGCCAAGTGAACTTTCTAGCCATACCAGTTTAATGCCAGATATATTAGAAAATTTAGTTATTTCAGGCGATTTATCTAGAACGGTCTTTGTGTTAGCTCAAAAACATTCTTTAGAGAATGGATTTAGCTTTACATTAGATTTAGTTGATGAGTCAGGTAATCAATTAGCTCATATTGAAAAATATTCAGCAGCTAAAATTAAACTAAATCAATTATCCAATGAAACTCCGCTTAACTGTTTATTTCAAGTTGAGTTACAACAGCATGCATTAAGTAATATTTTAGATCAAGATAGCCATTTTTCGCCTTCAATAGATTATTCGCAATTAAACATTTCATTACCAGATACAAATGAGTTGCCTTTTAAAGACGATGTTTGGTTACACCAATACGGCTTATTAGTATTTAAAATGTTATTGCTTAAACGCTGGCCCTCTTTACAAATAGCTGAAAGTAGCTTTGATATTCAACATGTAGAAGAGGGCAAACAACCAGATGGACACTTCATTTTATTTTTAAAAAAAGGGTTTTATTATTTAGCTCAAGCTAAAATTATTCGATTGGATAATAATAAAGCCACGGTAATAAGACCATTACCGCCTCTTGCAACCTTGAAAATAGAACTTGAAAGAATGTCTGTAAATAATCAAGACATCCAGGCAGTATTTTTACAGTCTGTTACTCGAGAAATTGATTGTGTTATTGATGGTGAAATAGAACCCCTCAAAGTGCTATTTCCCGAAGATGTTTCTCCATCTTCATTTAAACACGCAGCGGCAATCTATCAACATGCAAAAGATGCTCGATTAGCTAATTCTATAACAATGAGTCTAGTGAAGGCATTAAAACAGTATAGTGGTAGACAACTCATTCGTATACTGGAAATCGGTGCAGGAACTGGTGGAACAACACGCGCTTTAGTGCCAGCATTATTACAGTTTGAGAATATACACTATGTATATACTGACTTGTCTCCTGCTTTTTTGCGTAACTGTAATGAGTGTTTTGCAGGTACTAAAATTTCTTATCAATTTGAAATACTGGATATCAGTCGTAATTTAGCAGAACAAGGATTTGCTTTAGAACAATTTGATATTGTTATTGCCACCAACGTTTTACATGCAACGCCTCATTTGCCACAGACGGTATCTCATGTGCAGCAATTATTAGTCAAGGGTGGTATTTCCATTATTTCAGAAACAATTGAAGATGCACCTTGGTTAGATCTGACTTTTGGATTGACTCCAGGTTGGTGGGTTTTTAATGATGGTATACGTAATAACTCACCATTATTAAATTTATCTCAATGGGAAAAATTACTTAGTGATGCTGGAATGCCTTGTCAATATAGTCAGGGAGGCACGCAGCGAGTATTTCTATCATGTTCACAGCACGGACCCCAATTCTTAAGAGCGCAGCATCCTCAAAATGAAAATCACTTTGTGGTCGCCTTTGATCTATCTACTGCTAATCAGATAATTGCAGCACTTAATCGACAGGGATTAACTGCTTCCACAATAATTTTAAATACATTAGCCACTATATCGGAAGTTTCATCGCAGATTATGGCATGCGATAATCCCACTGTGTATTTCATCGCTGATTGGATGAAGCCAAATGATGAAAATATGGCAGCTTATCAAGCTCGAGTAGCTCAGCCCTTATTAAAATTATTACAGATATTACATGGTAAAAAAGCAGCGATCAACTTAATAACGCTTCGTGAAATTTTAGCAACTTTTGAAGAAGTTCTACATCCTGAGCAAGCAACTTTACCTGGCTTGTTAATTAGTGCTGCAAATGAAAATCCTCAATGGAAAATTAAAACAATTGATTGTCCTCAAGGAATCAGTAGAGAAAATGAACTTGCAACTTTAGTCGTAAAACTCAGCATTCAAAATGTACATGATGTAGAATTTACTTTGAAAGACGGAGCATTCCTTGTACCTCGTTTACGTGAAAAATCAATATTAATAAATGTTGAAAAAACATCGTTTGATATTTCTTCTGATGTGATATTTATTACTGGTGGAACTGGTGAAATTGGTAAAGCTTTAGTTGAGCATTTGGCAAACCAAGGTTATCGTCACTTTGCTCTACTTAATCGTCGCTCACAACATTTACCACAAGATTTTTCAACTAGGGTTGGGCTTGATATTGTTGCTTACATAGACGACTTATCTAATTATATGCAGCTTGAGCAAACTTGGAGAATGATTGAAAAAAATCAAGGAAAAATTAGCAAAGTATATCATTTAGCAGGCACACTAAATGATCATGCTTTGAATAATATGACTTGGGAAGCGATGAGTGATGTGTTTAAAAGTAAAGTTATAGGTTCTTATCACTTACATCAGCTAACTTGTATTTATCCTGTTAAACAGTTTGTTTTATTTTCATCCATAGCCTCTTTATTATCTACGCCAGGCCAAATGAATCATGTTGCTGCAAATCGCTATATGGATAGTTTAGCTCAAACACGTCGGATGCAAGGGATGCCTGTTTTATCAATTAATTGGGGATTTTGGTCCCAAATTGGTTCTGCCGTACGCATCACAGCAGATGTGTTAGGAGTAGGAAAACGCAAAGGGTTTTTATCCTTAACACCAGAAGAGTGTTTAAACGTTTTAATGCAGCTTGAACAAGCTAATCCAATCCAAGCAGTGGTTGCGAAATTTGATTGGCCAGTTTTTTTTAAACAATTTTCTCAGCACACAACTCCATCATTATTTATGGATATTGCACAATCTTATAAAAGTGTATTGAGCGAAAAAACCAAGTTGGATTCAATTAAATTTGACTGGAATGCCTTTGTGCAACAATACCCACAACCAAGTCAACAGAAGAAAGCTTTAGCTAATATGTTACTGCTTTTGTTATGCGAACAGCTAAGAGTAAAAGATAGTAGTAATATTTCGATAGATGCACCACTGAATACATTTCCTGTGCAAATTGATTCACTTGCGCAAAAAGATGTAATTGAAATACTTAATGAACAGTTTGATTGGAAGAGTGATAATGCCTTATCAACCAATATATTTTTTAGTCATGAATCCCTTAATGACATAGCAAAAACTATTTGGCAGAAATTAAGCGATGATACAAATTTTCATGATGCTAACAAACTACAATCTATTGTAAATGAACAATCGAGTTTATCTAAGGCAAAAGTTCCTATAGAAGTGTATGCTTCTGAGTATAAAGAAGATGCGGTTGCCATTATTGGTATGAGCCTTCGTTTTCCAGGCGCAAATAATTTTGATGAATATTGGCAACAACTTAATTCAAGCCATGATCGGGTTATTGCCCCAAAATTGGGGCGAACAGGTGAAAAGTGCTACTACGGTACAATTGAAAGCGAGAAAGCAAAAATCGCTCAAGCAGCGTTATTATCTACTGACATCAGCCAATTTGATGCAGAGTTTTTTAGTATTTCTGAAGAAGAAGCGACTGTTATGGATCCACAACAACGATTGTTATTGCAATTGGTGTGGGAAGCGCTCGAACAAGCAGGCCTTGCCCCTGCTTCATTAAAAGATTCTCAAACCAGTGTAGTTATTGGAATTGCTGCTAATGAATTTGGTGATTTATTATTACAATATTCAGACGATGAACAACTTAGTCGTTACCATGCATCAGGAAATAATCCGAGCGCAACGGTTGGACGCATATCTTTTCAATTAGGATTGAAAGGCCCTAATTTAGCTGTGAATACAGCGTGCTCATCTGCTCTTGCAGCTTTGGATACTGCTTGCCGTCATATCAAAGAAGGCATTGTGGATTTAGCAATTACTGGTGCGGTTAATTTAATTTTATCACCTGCTCAAATGAAATTATATCAAAGCAACGGTATGTTATCTCCAAGCCATCATTGCCATACTTTTTCTGATAAAGCAGATGGAATGGTTCGTGCAGAAGGATGCGCAATTTATATTTTAAAATCATTACGTAAAGCATTGATGGATGGCGATAATATATTGGCGGTCGTGGAAGGAACCTGCCTAAATCAAAATGGAGCTAGCTTTAGTTTCATGGCACCTGATATAAATGCACAACGTGCCCTAATTCAACAAACCTTAACCGCTGCAAGCATCCAACCCGAGCAAATAGATTGGGTAGAAACTCATGGTACGGGCACCAAACTGGGTGATCCTGTAGAAGTGGAGGCATTAGTTAAAGAACTAACTATTAGTGGGCAAAAAATACCGCTAGGTGCAGTTAAATCGAATTTAGGTCATGCAGAAGCTGCAGCTGGTGCTGCAGGATTATCAAAAATTATCTTAGCATTACAGCATGAGTATATTCCATCCAATCAATTCGAAGGTCAGTTAAATCCGCAATTAGTTTCTTTTATTAATCAAGTACAACCTATAACAGAAGCAAAATTATGGAAAAATAGTCCCAATAAAACACGGCGTGCGTTGCTTAGCTCTTTTGGTTTTAGTGGAACAAATGCTCAAATAGTCCTTGCTGAGCCACCAAAGTTTAGCGTTGCTGTAGATATTCGAATTTTTCATCAATGGAAAATGCTGCAACAAAAAGATGTGACCTGGCTGCCAATAACTTATCCAATCGGTATTGCTTTATCACAAGATCGAATAATTGTGGTATCAGGAAAATCAGAAAATGCTTTACGTACACAATTAACTGATCTTCAAGCTTGGATTGGGCGCTATTCTGATATCGATGAATCACATTTATTGGAACGCGTCGCAATCACCTTAAGTAAGGGGCGCAATCATTTCAATTATCGTGTTGCGATGCACATTTCAACTTTTAGTGATCTCAAAATTGCACTTGATGAATCAATTAAAAAATTAAGTGTAAAGCCAAATCAAAAGCGCCCTAGTAATTTAGGATTTTTATTTACAGGACAAGGATCACAATATGAAAATATGGGGCAAGGATTGTATTTAACACACCCTTTATTTCGATCGATCTTTAATTATTGCAATCAGATATTACAAACCTATTTATCAGTAAATTTGAGCGAGATAATATATGGCGATAACGCAAAACATTATTTGAGTCAAACGACTTATGCCCAGCCAGCATTATTCGTACTTGAATATGCGCTCGCAGGTGTATTAATGGCGTATGGAATGCAGCCAGATTATGTATTAGGTCATAGTGTAGGTGAATATGTTGCTGCTACCTTAGCAGGTTGTATAAGGTTGGAAGATGCCCTCAAATTGATTTGTGCTCGAGGACGAATTATGGAAAAGGTCCCGGCTGGAAAAATGCTAGTTGTTGCTACTGATGCTAATACAGCTCAATCGATTTTAGATGAACATCAAATTCCTCTAGATATTGCAGGCAGAAATCACGATAGTCAGACGGTATTATCAGGAACAGTAGATGCTGCTGATAAAGCAACAGCACTTTTTAAAGAAAAGAAAATTAGAGTATCGTTTTTACCTGTTAATAAAGCATTCCACTCGCGATGTATGCAATCTGTTTTACCCGAGTTTCGGGAGATTGCTCAACAAATTTCTTATTATCCACCTAGTAAACGTATTTTTATTAGTTCTTTAACTGGTCGACAAATAATAACTCAGATTAATGCAGAACATTGGGTTGAACATTTAAGGCAAGGCGTCGATTTCATGAACGCTATCATCACGTTGCATGCTATGGGTGTAGAGCAATGTTGTGAACTAGGTCCGAAAAAAGTGTTGCTAGATTTAGCTAAAACAGCCTTAAATCAAAAATCTAGTGCAATTGTTTGGTATGACACTTTGTCTCAGCGCCAATCAGATATTCGACAATTACATGCTATTGTAGGCAGGTTTTATGAATTAGGCGGAGAAGTTGATTGGCAATCGTTCTGGATTGGTTCAACAGTCACTCCAATTGATTTGCCTAAATATGCTTTCCAAGGCCAAGCTTTTTGGCCAGAAGTGCTAGGCGGATCTCCACGACAAATTGTCGCCAAACCACCCAATATTGATACGGAATCAAGAAAGGAAGAATCGTGGAATCAAGCGCAAGAAACGATCGTGCAATGTTTGAGCATGGCCTTGCCTGGAAAAAAAGTATTTAGCTTAGATAAGTCATTTAGTGACTATGGTGGTTCATCACTAGAGTTACCTACCTTTCAAGAAGCATTGTACAGTTTGACTGGTATGAGTTTTACTATGAAAGAACTGGAGGTCAAAAGTTTACGTGAAATAGCTCACACTTTGCCTGAAAAATTTAAAGCATTTGAGTTAAAAATTGCAGTGGCTGATGAAACCTCATGGTATGTGCCTTTTTCATTAAATCCTATTCAATATGCGTATTGGATTGGACGACAAGGAATTATTCCATTAGGTCATGTTTCGGCACATGGTTATTTAGAAGTTAAAATGGCTGAAATTAATGTCGAGCGTTTACAACTCACCTTGAATCAGTTAATTAAACAACATCATATGTTACGAGTTATAGTCAATCGACAAGGAATCCAATGTGTTCAAGAGAAAGTTCCTGTTTATCAAATACCCTTTATCGATTTGTCACGTCAAACAAAAGATGCACGTAACTTACGTTTACAAGTAATACAAAATGAATTATCACATCAAGTAAAAGATGCGAGTGTTTGGCCGTTATTTGATATTCGTATTACTAAAATTTCAGAAGGTGAGAATTTATTACATTTAAGCTTTGATTCGCTAATTATCGATATGTACAGCATGCGATTACTATTTGATGAATGGTATCAATTATATACGGATCACTCTTACCAATTAACTCCTCTAACTTTTACTTTTAGAGATTACCACGTTGCTGTAGAAAATTTAAAGACAGAGGAACGTTACCAAAAGGCACAAGCTTATTGGTTGGATAGGGTAAAAACTTTACCGCTTGGCCCGGATTTACCCTTGTTGATTGATCCTGTGCAGGCAAAAACACAGACATTTGCTCGTTGCAACGCTGTATTAGAGAACGATAAATGGGCTGCTATTAAAAAACAATCTGAGCAAATTGGCGCTACACCCACAACAGTGTTATTAACTTTATTTTCTGTAGTGTTGGGGCGTTACAGCAATCGAAAAGAATTTTTAGTTAATTTAACGTTGTTTCGTCGTAATCACGTACATCCTGAAGTGACGAAGTTGTTGGGTGACTTCACTAATGTTGAAGTGTTTTCTATCAACATTACTCCAGCACATAAAATTTCTTTTTCCAATATGATTCAAATTTCAAAAGATAGATTGTTAACGGATTTGGATCATGCTGATTTTAATGGTGTTGATGTACAGCGCGCTCTAGCGGCTCATCATAAATTAGAAGACGGTCAGTCAGTGGCCCCGATCGTTTTTACGAGCTTACTCAATCTTAAATTAGACAGAGAATCAGCTCAATCAACTGGCGACTCAGTTTGGCAACAATTTGGAGAAGTTGTATATAGTATTACACAAACTCCTCAAATTTGGTTGGATCACAAAACATTCGAATCGAGCGAAGGTTTAGTGATCGAGTGGGATTATGTAGAGGCGTTATTTGATCCACTTATGATAAAACAAATGCATGATGACTATATTCGTTATCTTGACTACTTAAGTCATGCTGATTGGCAGCAACCGTTACCTGATTTGATAACAGAACGTTTAATGCCAAAAATTGCGGAAATAAATCAAACTGCTAATTTTGATTATTTAAAATCAGCAACTTTGGTTTCCTTAATGAGCGAAGTAGTGCAATCTCATCCAAACCATCCCGCCGTCTTTGATCAAAACAGAATATTGACTTACGCAGAATTCGATCACCAAACTTCTAGAGTTGCAGCAGCAATTCAAGAACAGGGTATCATTAAAGGGGATTATGTTGGCGTTTGTATTGATAGAAGTGTTGATATGTTGGCGGCTATTGTTGCTGTTCTTAAAGCAGGAGGAGTTTATCTGCCGATTGAACCATCATTGCCTGAAAAACGTAAAGATTATATTTTACTTAATAGCCAAGCTAAAGTTGTGCTCACAGACCAAATAAACCATACATGGTGGTGCGAAAAAAATACTAAGGTTATTTCAATTGAAAATGCTAAAGTAACGTCGGCACTTTTTACTTCTGTTGTTCTTGCTCCGGATGATCTGGCTTATTTACTCTATACCTCTGGTTCGTCAGGCGATCCTAAGGGTGCTATGATTGAGCATCGTGCAGTGGTCAATCGTTTGTTATGGATGCAAAACGATTATCAAATTGTTTCTGATGATGTGTTTATTCAAAAAACGCCTGTGAGTTTTGACGTATCTATTTGGGAATTGTTTCTTCCTTTAGTTAGCGGTACGACAGTGTTTATGCCAAAACCTGAAGGTCACAAAGATATTGCTTATCTGACACTGGTTATGAAACAACATGGTATTACTCGTGCTCATTTTGTACCGAGTATGCTAGAAATTTTCTTGCAAAACAAACAACGTATTGAATTACCTAAATTAAAAACAGTATTTTGTAGCGGTGAAGCCTTATTATCAACACAAGTGAATGAGTTCAATCGACAATTTTCTCATGCTCAGTTGGTTAATTTTTATGGTCCAACCGAAGTAGCGGTCGATGTCACTTATTGGGTTGCACCTAAGACGGAAGTCAGTGAAGTGCCAATTGGTGTACCTGCGGCTAATGTTGAAACTATAATACTGGATGCCATGGGTTTGCCATGCCCTATTGGTGTTGCAGGAGAGTTATTATTGGCGGGAGTTCAGGTTGGACGAGGTTATTTAAGGCTCCCAGAAAAAACGGAAAAAGCCTTCATTGTTAATCCATATCCGTTCAGTGAACTTGGTAAACGAGCATATCGCACCGGAGATTTGGCTTATTTCAATCAGAATGGGCAGATTATTTATTTAGGTCGCATGGATGATCAAATTAAAATTCGTGGCCAACGCATCGAGCTTGGAGAAGTTCAAACGAGCATCAATAATTTACCGATGGTACAGCAATCAGCAGTATTACCTATTAATGATGCGAAAGGACGAATTTCATTGATGGCATTTGTCATGCTTGATAAGGTGCCTTCAAAACAATACATAGATAGAATGCTTTCTGGGGTCATTACTGATAAAGAGAAGCGCAATGCATTTACTCTTAACAATGACAATCATTTGACTCAACTACGTTCATTCAAAACGATATCCTTTTCTACTGAATCACAAACTTTTGCACTTTTATTTAAGCGGAAAAGTTACCGCACTTTTGCTGGAAGCGACATGAGCGAAGAGAAATTAATTGCATGGCTAACGGCTCAACCAAAATCAAAAGAAAATACATCATTCAGCCTAGCTAGATTGTTACAAGCTTTAAGTGCATTTAGCAGTAAAGATTTAGTGATAGCTAAGTATCCTTATCCATCAGCGGGTAGCCTATATCCTGTAAAATGCTACTTAGCCATCGGTCCAAATGAGCATGATATAGAGCAGGGCTATTACTATTTCGATCAAATACATCATCAGCTCGTGTTATGTAGTCAACAACGCGAATCTATAGAATGCGGTATTAGCGTAGCATTAATAGCACATAAACGAATGATAGAACCGATATATGGAGCATTTTGGCAAAATTTCAGTATGATAGAAGCAGGCGCAATGCAAGTGCTACTTGAACAACAATGTCATGGCATGCAAATCTTATTAACGCAAAGAGACTCCAATCAATGGATTAGCAATCTTGATTATTTTTCTGAAGATGATGTTATATGTGGAAGTTGGAGCTTACAACAAAATCAAGCAGCCTTATCAATAATATCACCTGCCTCATTATCAATGTGGTTATATATCAATAACAAAATTTCGGAATTAGAGCCAGGCTTATATCATTGGAATGGATATCAATTGAACCACGGTGCAGGCGCCATTTTCCCATTATATTTAATGAACGATGGCGACAATGCAAAAATAATTGCTGCATCAGCAGCAGTGGCCTTTTTTACTGATACAGCTATTTCTCCGAATGCTGCGATGAACATTGGTTCACAAATAATGAGATGGATGGAAACCGGTATAGATCTGCAAATAGGTATTTGCCCAATGGGAACTTGCTCAATACCACAAGTCTATGCCGATATTATTGGTGCTCCTGTGCTTATTGCTGTTGCTATTGGCTCTGTGTCAAAAGAGCAAATAGATGCAATTGAAACTTCTCAAGCAAACGGAACGCTTCAAACGGTAGATAATTATTTACGCGTTCAACTACAACATACTGCTCTAACTGAAGCGATGTACCCTGAAAAAATTCTAGAGGTTAATGAATTTCCAATAACCAATAATGGCAAATTAGACAAACGAGCTTTATTAGTAATTGCCGAAAAAGCAAGCACAGGATCCAATTCTTCCATAGTGCTTCCGCGAACACCTCTTGAACAAGATATTTATAATATATGGCAAGAAAAAGAAATTTTACAAGGCAAAAAATTTGGCATATATGATTCGTTTAAAGCGTCAGGTGGAAATTCCATGACACAAAATTTTTTGTCGTTACGATTGCAGGAAAAATTCAATGTGACTATTAGCAATGCTGATGTATTTACTCATACTTCAATTGTTAAGCAAGCTGAGTTGATTGATCTTCGCGAAGATGATGAATTAAAAAGCACAGCTTCTTTTCCGTTAGCATCTTTGGTACTTAAAAGCAATATTGTACTACTTGAAAAGCTCTTAAGTAACGCTAAGGCTGATGTTGATCAGAGAGATGCTCGTGGAAGAACAGCATTATATATTGCCGTCTATCTTGGTTATAGAAACATTGTAGAAGTGTTATTAAAACATAAAGCCAGAATTGATATTCCAAAATATACTGGTACTACACCATATGCTTGCGCAGAACGGATGAAACACCAGCATTTGCTTGATCTTTTAAAAGTATCTCATATGACAATGTTTACCAAAATTGAAGATGGCTCTAAAATTTCTCAACAAGTTGCGAATCTTGAAATGGTGTAAAGATAAATGAATAAAATCACGTTAATTAAATTGCTTAAATCTGGTGATATAACTTTACTAAAGCAAGCAATTGAAGCAAATGAAAATCTAAATTTTTGTGATCCAGAAACAGGACAATCTCTTGCTAATATAGTAATCGAGCTAAATTTAGATGCTGCTATTGATTTATTAATGACATACGAATCATTTGATTGGGGTATGCCTGATAAAGTTATAGGAAAAACTTCAGAACCATCAATAAACGAAAACATAAGCGAAACGCTTGCACCTTCAGGGCAAGCACGAGTATGG
Source organism: Alphaproteobacteria bacterium (assembly GCA_021151585.1). GTDB lineage: Bacteria > Pseudomonadota > Gammaproteobacteria > JAGOUN01 > JAGOUN01 > JAGOUN01. Next base: position 15,287 of record JAGKWX010000028.1, read on the forward strand.
GCACAACAGTTTTTATTACCTCCAAAAAAACAAGCTGTCTATCATGTTCCCGTAGGGTTACCGTTAGAAGGGTTATATAATGAACATATGATTCGCTTGGCTCTGCAAGCTTTGGTAAACCAACACGATGCCCTGCGTTGTCAATTTGAGCAAAGTGATGTAGGAGTAAAAATTGTTGTCGTCCAAGATGTCTTGTTGCCGCTAGAAATTATATCTATCGAACAAAATACCACAACATTTAAAGATTTTTGTCAAACGCATTTTGATAAGCCATTTAATTTAGATCAAGGGCCATTATGGCGCGTAGCTTTGATTCGACATGATGACACACACGCTTATCTTTATTTTGTTTATCATCACATTATTGTGGACGGTGATTCTCTTGATATTTTAATGCGTGACTTTACTAATTACTACAATCATAGTGTTCAACACGGAACAATTGCTGTAGCTGAAATACAATCTAATCAATATATAAAATATGCGAGTCATCAAAAATCAAGTGATACGCACGATAGTCAGTATTGGCAAGAACAATTAAAAGACTACCCAGAAACTACTTTACCCATGCTGGATAAACCCAGGCCTATGTTGCCATCATATGATGGACAATTATACCGTTTTGATATTGAATTACCTGAAAATATACAAATGGTCTGTCAATATTTTGAAACTTCGTTAACCGGGTTGATGCTTGCCGCATATAATTTATTGTTATACAAGATAACAGATCAGCAAGATTTAATCATTGGCGTGCCAACTTCTTATCGAAGTCAAGGAAAGTTAAATAATATAATTGGTTACTTTATTGATACGTTACCAATCCGTTCTAAAATGGAAGCAGAGAGTATGGTTGCTGATTTTATTAAGCAAATATCACTCAACCGTAGTATGGCTTACGCACATCAGTCTCTTGATTTTCCTGGCATCTTGAAATTATTATCGGTAAAAAATAATCCTGCTGTGACACCTTTATTCCAAAGTTTTTTTATTATGATGGAGCAAATGATGCCACAACAATATCAATTGATAGGGCTTCATCCATTAACATCACTTGATGCTCGGGGTATTTCTTTTGATAAAATTGATTATTCTATTTCAAAATATGATTTGACTTTACGTATCGATCAACAAGGTGATCATCTGTCCTGTAGTTTTGAATACGCAACAGATTGTTTTCGTGAAGATAGTGTTGCTGTTCTTGCGGATTATTTTTGTAATCTGCTAAAGCAAGTGTTGGATATAGACAATCCTAAACGTTGTGATCAATTAGTTTTGACAGATGCTACGCCTATTCAAGTTTATGAAATGCAGTCTAGACAATCGCCTTGTTTATTAGAGCAACTTAGACAACACGCTAAATATAGGCCCAATCAATACGCATTATCTGACGCAACAATAAAGATTACCTATAAGCAACTTTGGCAACGATTGAATGTACTAGTAAATACTTTGAAGCAACAAGTACAGGAAAAAAATCCAGTCATTGCAATTTTATTACCTCGCGGATGTTCGCTTGTTATCAGCCAATTAGCTATTTTAGCTATAGGTGGAGCTTATGTGCCAATTGATCCGGATTATCCAGAAGACAGAAAAAAATCAATTCTAAAACAATCAAACGCCAATTTAGTTATTTGTGATCATCAGGATATCGATTTCTCTATACCAAATCTGGTACTAAATAAAATGGTCATGAAAATTATTCAAAGCAAATCAATCATTCCATTAAGACAAAGACAGACACCTGCTTATATTTTATTTACCTCAGGTTCAACTGGAGAACCCAAAGGAATTGCAATAAGCTATGGTGCGTTAATGGATTTTCTTGCCAGTTGTCAGCAAATATTACCGTTGAGTCAGGATGATGTTTGGCTATCAATCACCAATCCATGTTTTGATATTTCAGGCTATGAATATTTTGCACCATTATCAGCTGGTGCAAAATGTCACATCCTAGATAAAGTGATTGTGCAAGATGGATCCTTATTAAAAGAACAACTTGAAACTATAAAACCAACTCTTCTACAAGCAACACCTATTACTTGGGAAAATTTAGCAAAAGCAAAATGGGTAATGCCTGCTGGATTTCGTGCAATATGTGGTGGTGAGCGATTATCAGAAAAAGCTTATCACTTTTTAACAGAATCTGCTGGTCATGCGTACCAATTTTACGGCCCGACTGAAGCAACTATTTGGGCCACGTATACTGAAATACGCAAAGGACACCTCCCAAATAATATTGGTACACCCCTGCCACATATGCAAATATTTGTGCTTGATAATAAACAACGATTATTACCGCCCATGGTTCCAGGTGAGCTTTATCTTTCTGGAAGTGGCTTGGCAGAAGGATATTGGCAAGATGAAGAAAAAACACAGCAAGCATTTTTAGAAGTAGATGCTGTACCAGGAGTGCGATTGTATCGCACTGGTGACAAAGTAAGGCAATTACCAGACGGCACTATTGAATATATTAGTCGAATTGATACCCAGCTAAAAATTAATGGTTACCGTATTGAATCAGGAGAAGTTGAGGCAATTATAAGTAGTTATTACGGTGTACAAAACTGTGTAGTTATTCGTATTGAACGAGAAGGCATGGCTGAATTGGTTGCCTGTATTCAGACTAATAATGATCAGCCCATAGATCAGGATGTTTTGTTAAACCATGCGCAACAACGCTTACCATCTTACATGATACCTACTGCTATTTATCAAGTTGATAGTTTTCCACTGAATTCCAGAGGTAAGACAGATAAAACACAGTTACAAGAAATGTATCTTCGACATGTTCACTCCAAGAATGATGCACCGATTCAAATCAATAGTGATTACCAAACCTGGTTTATCAACTATTTAAGTGAATTTATAAATGGGAGAGCAACGCAACTTAATTTAACTAAAACAAATTATTTTGAACTTGGGTTAAAATCCAGACATATTATTGAAATGGCCCATGCTTTTAGTAAAATATACGGTGAAACAATTCATCCTGCTTTATTTTATCAGTATACCAATGCAACATTGCTACTCAATTATTTATCTCAGAAAGCAAGAAGTAATGCTTTAACTCAACAGCCAAATCTTAATCTTAAGATTCAAACAAGCGAACCAATCGCTATTGTTGGAATGGCATGTCGTTATCCAGGAGCAGACGATATAATTTCTTTCTGGGATTTATTAACAAATATGCGATCGGGATTACATCATTATAGCCAAAATGAGCTGAATCAATTAAATATCCCAAAATCGTTAATGACGGATAGTCGCTACGTCCCTGTTGCAGGGCGTATTAAAGGTATTGATTTATTTGATGCACAGTTTTTTAATTTCACTCCAAAAGAAGCAAACCTAACTAGTCCGGCACAACGCTTATTTATGGAAGTTGTGTGGCACGCCTTAGAAAACGCAAATAGTGCCGCATTAAATCCTCAACGAGAAACCGTGGCTATTTTTGCAGGCTGTGGTGACAACGACTATCTTATTGGTGGTTATCAAAACCCTACCACTTATCAAGCAATGCTTGGTAATGAAAAAGATTATTTAGTTACGAGAGTAGCCTATAAATTAAATCTCACAGGACCTGCGGTCAATGTCCAAACGGCTTGTTCATCTTCTCTAGTGGCATTGCACTACGCCATAAATAGTATTCAATCTGGAGAATGCACCTCTGCTGTTGCCGGTGGAGTTTCGATCGTGCCAGTAAAAGAAGGCGGCTATTTGGCTAATGATGGTTTTATGTTTTCACTGAGTGGACGCTGTGCACCGTTTTCCAATCAAGCCGATGGCATTGTAGCTTCACATGGTATAGGGGTTGTGATTTTAAAATCATTAACTCAAGCACAGCTCGATGGTGATTATATATACGGGATAGTTAAAGGCTCTGCAGTAAACAATGATGGCAGCGAAAAAGCCTCTTATGTCGCCCCAAGTCCCGAAAAACAAGCTGAAGTGATTGAAGCGGCTTTACAACGTGCAGAAGTAGAAAAAAGTACTATCTCTTACATCGAAGCACACGGTACTGGCACAGCATTAGGTGACCCGATTGAAATTAATGGGCTGAATAAAGTCTATGCTCATCGAGAGCGACACAGCATTGCTATTGGTTCGACAAAAAGCAATATTGGTCATACAATTGCAGCATCGGGTGTTGCTGGAGTGATAAAAACTGTTCTCGCACTACATTATCGCCAATTGCCAGGTACATTATATGCAGAAGTCACTAGTGAACAGATTGACTTTGAAAATTCGCCTTTTCGTATACTAAAGAAAACCGAGCCATGGCGAACTGGGGAGCTTAGTAGACGTGCTGGAGTTAGTTCTTTTGGTATAGGCGGCACGAATGCTCACGTGATATTGGAAGAAGCGCCTAAAACGCTGTTAAGCGATGAAGAACGTTTAGCCCATCAATGGATTGGTGTCAATGATAGTTCTGTTCCTCTTCACAAGAGTACCGATCAAGGTCCTTGGTTGTTTGTCCTCTCTGCGAAAACCTCAACGGCCTTGCAATCCCAAGTGAAGCA
>JAGKWX010000010.1 GCA_021151585.1 Alphaproteobacteria bacterium
CGCCTCACAGACGGCTGTGCATCGCGCAGGATTAAGATTTATTAAAACCGTACCAAAATCGCTGGCATCTTCAATGAGCGATGGAAGCTGTGCCTTCATCGCCTCACAGACCGCTTTGCATTGCGCAAGATTAAGATTTCTTAAAACAGCGTTAAAATCGCTGGCATTTTTAATCAGCGATGAAAGCTGTGCCTGCATCGCCTCATAGACGGCTGTGGATTGCTCAGCACTAAGATGCCATAAGACATAATAAAAATCGATGGCATCTTTAATGAGCGATGGAAGCTGTGCCTGCATCGCCTCACAGACGGCTGTGCATTGCGCAGAATTAAGATTGCTTAAAACTGTACCAAAATCGCTGGCATCTTTAATGAGCGATGGAAGCTGTGCCTGCATCGCCTCACAGACGGCTGTGCATTGCTCAGCACTAAGACGCGTTAAAACATAATAAAAAGCGCCGGCATTTTTAATCAGCGATGGAAGCTGTTCCTCCATCGCCTCACAGACGGCTGTGCATTGCGCAGGATTAAGATTTCTTAAAACCGTAGCAAAATCCTCGGTATTTTTAATGAGGGATGGAAGCTGTGCCTTCATCGCTTCACAGACGGCTGTGCATTGCGCAGCACTAAGATACCCTAAAACCCGACGAAAACCCAATGCATTTTTAATCAGCGATGGGAGCTGTGCCTTCATCGCCTCATAGACGGCTGCGCATTGCTCAGCACTAAGATAACATAAAACATCACAAAAATTGCTGGCATCTTTAATGAGCGATGGAAGCTGTGCCTGCATCGCCTCATAGACGGCTGTGCATTGCTCAGCACTAAGATACCATAAAACATCACAAAAATCGCTGGCATCTTTAATGAGCGATGGAAGCTGTGCCTGCATCGCCTCATAGACGGCTGTGCATTGCTCAGCACTAAGATAGCATAAAACATCATAAAAATCGCTGGCATCTTTAATGAGCGATGGAAGCTGTGCCTGCATCGCCTCACAGACGGCTGTGCATTGCTCAGCGCTAAGATAACATAAAACATCACAAAAATCGCTGGCATGTTTAATGAGCGATGGAAGCTGTGCCTGCAACCCCTCACAAGTAGCCCTGATTTTTTCAGGCAATAAGGAGACCAGTAAAGTGCTCACCGATTCAGCACGACGGGTTGTCAATAAATCACGCGATAATGATTCCCCTAAAACCTCAAAAAATACCCGAATGTTTCCTGCCGGTAAGCTGTGAAGAAACCAGACTAATGATTCCATCGAGGACAATTGCCCTAATACCTCCTGGCGAAGATTTTCACTCTCTCTGAGTAAATGCCGCATTTCATCCGGCTTAAAAAAAACAAACAAGGTTAAATCCTGCTCCGAATCAATACCTAAAGAAACGTTTAGCGCCTTCAACAGGGCCTCTGTCACCCCTAATGTATCAGCTCCCGTATACGCCTTTTCACACAACGCCGTTTCGAGTGATTGACGGAATGCTTCCAGCTCTTCTTCCGCTTTTTGAAACGCTGCATCTTTCTTATGCCCTGAAAGCGTAATGCTGTTCAATATCGCTTTATGCGTTTCAATCAACGAGAGTAATGCAGAACGGTGATTGGCAACACACGTCTTAACACCCTCTCTTGCTGGACGATTGGTATGGTCAATTAACTGGGTCTTAATCAGCTCTAAGGTCGCCCTAACCGACTCAGGGACTAATGTTTCGTCCACTAACGCATAATAATTAAAAAATTCAATCAACACCGAATAAACGCCACCGGCGGCATTCTCTTCGGTACCAATCCCGCCATGAGCACCATAAAGACTAAAATTTTGACATAATAACGTTAATCGACCTAAAAGCGTGTCTTTATTCCGCGCGATTAAATCATAACGGTCTTTATGCTCACGTAAACCCCGCGTCCACTCGCTGTGATGCCATAAACGCCTCCAGTCATCCGCTGTTATCACCATGCCGCTGCTATCATTGTCTGCTAAACCATCATAATAAGGATTCGCATAACCACCAGCTACATAAAGCTTAGGCGTTTTTTTCACACATAACGACACCGGCAGTAAATAACGCTGAGTATGATTTAAAATGTGCGTCTTTACTACCTCGCTTAACGAAATGTCACCTAAGTTCGGGTATGATTCTGTGTCACTCTCAACACGAACACCCGGCATCAAAAGCGCAATCGCTGATTTATCGGCACTCCTTAATGTCTCCGCTATCTGTATTAAAACCTTGGTAATCGGGTGCGTCGGTAGCGCCGTATAACTCAGTTTCGTCCCCTTGACCAATGACCAGTTCGTCGCTAAGTATTCTACTAAAGCCTCCCTTAAATCGTTCCCATTCGTGTTGGCCACTAAAAACGCTATCTCTTCATAAACCTTCTTTCGGTAAGCATTCAGCAACTGCTGATTAAAATGAACATAATCCGCTTCTGCTCTCGTTTCATTCCCCCCACCCACCAGTTGCTCTCGACGTACCGCGTCCGCCTCACGTTCTTCAATTGTTGATAAAAATAATGAAACACTACCCGCTAAAACCTCATCAGAACGCCACCTCATCAGACTCGACAGTATCTCTTCGTAAGCCTCTTTATTCATGAGCTTAATCGGTGACGCTGACTCAAAACGCTCTTTGGAGCAGTGAACCCAACCTATTGTTCCATTGTTAATCGTAGCTTTCGCTATAACAGCATGGTTCGATGCGTCATAAAAAACACGATACACCTGACTATCTTTCCCCACCAAAACAAGGCGATTCTCCTCATCTATCCCTTGGCTAAAATGGATATCACCCTCAATCTTACCTTGGACACCCAGTGAAAGTGATTTCCTTTCCCATTGACCGCATTGCTTTCCTGAAGCATCCAACATTTCACTATAAATCGTTATATGTAACGACATTGACAACTTTCTCTAATCTCTAATACGTCTATGATATCATCGTAACACCCAATGATTAAGATAAGATTAAAAAAAACGGCACCGGGGCACCGTCACTTTGTACCGGACATTTTTTTGAAACCCCTTAAGATTGTTGATGACAATAGCGACGGAGACCCTTCGCCCGCTGGCGGGAGAAGGTGGTCGACAGGCCGGATGAGGGTGGATCAAAAGAATATTTTCTTTTTACAGATCCATAAATATTAAAGAACTCGCTGAATTACCTTAAAATCCACATTTTTTTCTGGCGAGAAAAGAGATATGGACAGGATCAGCGAGTTGAAAGCTATTTTAGGAAAAAAATTTGCTTGGAACAAGGCCCGACTGGATTGTTTTTGTCGAATGTTACTAGCACTTTTCAAAGTAAGGACTGTGAATTTAAGTGAAATAGCGGTGGGTTTTGAAGGATCTGCTTTAGTAGATTCACGTTACAAGCGAGTTTATCGTTTTTTCAGACAATTTGAATGGGATTATGGTGTTCTGGCAAATTGGATCGTCGAACAATTTACGTTGCCTGAAAAATACTATGTTACTATCGATAGAACCAATTGGTTCTGGGGCAAAGGAAAAATTAATATTCTCACTGTAGCGATTGCTTATGAAGGAATAGCGATTCCTGTGCTGTGGCAAGCGTTGGATAAAGCAGGCAATGCCAGTGCTCGGTTACCCCCCCCTTTTTTTAATTGACTCCTAGTTTATCAAATTTACGTGTCTACTAAAGCGGGGGAAGAGCAGTCAGATGGCTGTCATGTTCACTGGACTATGCCGAAATTCATGAAGATAGTTATGATAACAAGCCGTCCACTTTTGCTGCGCAAATAAAATCATTTTCAGATAATCCGCTAATTGCGTGAGTGCTAAATCGAACAATAACGTTGTTGTAGTGGACTTCTAAGTCCGGATGATGTTTTTCTTGGTGTGCTATAAACGCAATGGCATTAGTAAAAGCCATCACCTGATAGTAATTTTTAAAGTCAAACTTTTTATTAATTTCTGTGTAATTAGGGTTGGTTAACCAGCCTTGCAGTTGTGGTAAATAATTTTCCACTTGTTCAGGTGTTAACATGGAGACGCCGCCTTCACAAGGGACACAGTTTTTATTTGATAAATCGCAAACCATTTTTTTCTTCCTTATGTTGGATATTCTTCGACGTTGCTTGGCTTATCTTTTACTAATGATGGATGCCAAGCAAAATCGCCTTTTGCTAATGCTTGTTCTAAATAATGATTTAAATCTACTTCCATTAGTTTGTACAAATCCGCAAAAGACTCCAGATAATAGTAAATTGGCTGCATTACATCATAACGATAAGGGGTGCGCAAAACATCTTCTAATACAAATGGTCGGCGCTCAGGAATATCACTTTCTACTGAGTAAATTGTTTCGCCTGGTGATGATAAAATGCCGCCGCCATAAATCCTCCAGCCTGAAGATGTTTTGAACAAACCAAATTCAATAGTAAACCAAAATAATCGCAATAATAAACGACGTTTTTCTTTTGATGTTTGCTTGAGCGCATACCGTGCATACCATTCCACAAAATCAGCATAAGCCTGGTTAGTTAGTAAGGTGCAATGTCCAAAATATTCATGAAACAAATCGGGTTCTTTTAAATAATCAAAATCTTCTGGTCGCCGGATAAAGGTGGCCACTGGAAATCGGCATGATTGTAGTAGGGAATAAAATTCATCACTTTGAATCAGGGCAGGCACAGGTTGAACACCCCAGCCAGTTATTGCACCTAATTGTTTATTGATCGCGTGACATTGAGGAATGTGATCCGGTGAAAAGGCTATTTTATCTAATCCAGCCATAAACTCATCGCAGGCTCGATTGTTGACTATCTCTTGTTGTCTCGCGTATAGACGTTGCCAAGTTCTGTGCTCAATATCATCAAATTCCACGATGCCGTGAGAGTTGGGCGTCTTTGCTATGTAATGACTCATAATGTATGTGGTTAAGCTTATTCACTACCATTCTAACTGTGGAGTCTGGGTTAAATCAATAAATTATGGTGATCCTAGTGTGTCGAATCAGTTTGTTTATTTACTTTTGCCTTATATCGCGCCAGTGTTAAACCGGGGTAAGATGCTGTAACATTGTATGACTATTTTATTAACAGTAAATAATCAGTGTCTGCGCCCTTTACTTATTAAGAATTCCTTAAGTATAATCGAAAGAGGTGTATAAATTTCTATATACTTTTCGTTAGTCGATTCGGCTTTTGTTGATCAAAATATGAGGTCACTTGTGAGAATAAGCAAAAACTTTAGAAATTGTTGCTTCCGTTTAAGTGCATTTATGCTGGCAGCATGTTTGCAATGTTATGCTTATGCCGGTTTTGCGGTAAATAACAGCGTGAGCGATGATGCAGCGAACATTTATGAAAGTGCCACCACTTTGGTGCCAAAATCAGTGTCTAAGGACCAGGCTCTGGAATTTTATGCCCAAAACAAAAATAAATACACTGTCATTTTTGCCTATGATTTGACTATGGGAGCAGAGAAAACGCTAGCGGATGCCTCAGAATCGAGCGCTTTTTGCATTAATCCCTATACTTTCAAAATTGGTGTTGCCAACAAAGCAAAAGATGCGTTAGCCTTGACTCAGAGCAAGCCTCAGGTGTTTTATGCCATTGAGGGCGAGTCGCTTAGTGCTACGATTAAGCGTTGGGCAGAAAGTCAAGGTTATGTTACGAAATGGACGGCGCCCGATGATTTTACCATTCTTTTCTCTCATGTTTTTTATGGGTCTTTTCAACAATCTCTCAATGAATTATTGCGCAGCATTTCATTTTCTAGTGATGGATTTGCTGTAAAAGCGGTAATTATGAAAAATGGTGTGGTTCTAATTAAACCGAATGAATATCAAGCACAGCCAGTGACAGGTGTTTTTTAAGGAAAGGTAATGATGAAGATGAGTCGATGGTTAAAAAATAGTTTTCTCCTATTGAGTGTGGCAAGCTTGCTTAGTTCTTGTGCTATACAGCAAAGCAATGATAAGTACGAAGATAAAATGATTCGTAAAACCAATAATATTTATAACAAAAATCGTGTGCATAAGCCCGAGTCATTAGTTAGCACCAGTGATGAGATATTTCTTTCTGATCAACATTTCGTGATCGCGCCAAAACAGACTTTGCCTTCTGTTTTTAATCAACATGTCGTCTATTCGACAGCACTCAATGAGACATTAGCTCAAACGGTTGCCAACATTTCTAAATTATCGCACGTGCCCATCGTGTTTGCGGATGATAAAAATACACAAGCTGCAAGTAGTCAGGTGAATACGACGGGTGTAACGGTATATCAAGGAACATTGCAACAAGTTATTGGCCAATTAGCGACACGTTATGGGTTGTTTTGGAATTACGAGAAAAGTAAAGTTAAAATTTTCCTTTTAGAAACAAAAGTATATGCTTTAGATGCGCCTATCGGCTCTTTTTCCACAGATAGTAGTGTCAGTTCTACAAGTCAAACATCTCCTTCTGGCAATAGCAGTTCTTCTACTTCTTCTACTACGGTTGGTGGTACATCGGATATTAATCTTAAATATTCAGTCAAAGCCGATAGTCCTTGGAATGCAGCGCTAACAACACTGAAAGATATGTTGTCACCGGCAGGAAAAATTCAAGGAAATGCCGTTGAGGGTTACGTGGCTGTGACAGATAATCCCGATGTTCAGGAGAAAGTTGAAAATTATATTGAGAAAATTAATAAAAAAACTAATCAAAAAATTGCCGTGCGAGTCGATGTTTATGATGTACAAACTAGCAATACGTCAGACTTTGGTGCTGATCTCAATATATTTGCGAATATTCTTTCTGGCGATAATCTGACGGTGAATACTAATCCTGGAGCTCAACTCAATCAAGATTTAAGCTCAAGTTTATCAACATTAACCATTTCAGGTGGCGGTGGTAGTACGCATCAGCAAATTTTAAGCGCTTTAAATACCTTGGGTAAAACATCTGTTGTGACTGGTGCAACAATTTATACTGTTAGTGGTCAGCCAGCACCGATACAAAGTGTTGAAGAGACAACGTATTTAGCCTCAAGTTCTACGACTATTACTCAAGATTCTTCACAAACAAGCTTGAATCCAGGGACAGTTGTGACTGGCTATAGCATGATGGTGACACCCAAAATTGAATCCAATAATCAAGTCATGTTAATGTTGAATTTACAATTATCTACCTTGATTCGCATGCAAACATTAACTTCTGGCACGGATAGTTCTGCAAATAACAATACGATACAAGGGCCGGTTATTGATACGAAAAACTTTTTAGAGAGCATGGTGCTGCATAATGGCCAAAGTTTATTAATAGCTGGTTTTCAAGATGATAAGGCAAGTTCAAAAACAGGTTCGCCAGGTTCAATAGATTACTGGGCGCTGGGTGGTGGAAAATCAACAGCTAAAACAAAAACAACGACAGTGATTGTTGTCACTCCGTATATTATTGGTGATTAATGCATGTTACTTAAATTCTCTGGAATAAAAAAGCAATATGCTATTGGTATGCGATGGGCCGTGGATGATCGTCGAGGTCTGGAAGCAATACAATATCATGCCAACTTACATTACGGTGTTATGCAGGATCTTAAAGATAAAGCTGCGCCGGGCCTTAAATTAGTTGCTTTGGCGGATGATACGCATAATCGGGCTATTTGTTTGGCGGGCCTTCTTGCGAGTCAGTATGACAATTTGATCTTTGTGCATCGCATGAGTGATTCAGCCTACTGGATCTGCATAATCAAAAATCATCTTGTTTGGACTGGCGCTGATGTTGTTAAGGCAACGGCCGGAGATTTGGTTGGTAGTATTTCTTTAATTATGGATGTCATGGAAATCGCTAAAGCAGAGTTTCTTGCTGATGGGTTAGATATAGAAAATATTATGCTGACCAGCGAGACGGCTAGTGAAAATTTTAGCGATATCAAAGTGGTGAATTTTTTTGAGTTTATTACGAATTTAAAAAAAGATAGCAAATTTGTAGTTCGGTATTTGCCACCATCAAAAATTTTGTTACGTAAAATACTGGCTTTATGTGTATTGATTATTGCTGGCTCAGCAGTTGCTTACTACATTTATGAGCAACAATTGGTGAGTCGTTTAATGCATCAACAACAAATTGAGGCTGAGGCGCAGCGTCAGGCGTTAATACGTGCTAAACAAGATTATTTTTCCCATATCCAAGTATTGCTTCATGATCAAGCTGGTTATGCGGTTATCAAAAACGTATTTTCTATATTGAGTATGCTACCTTTACAGTCCGCAGGCTGGAATTTAACAAAAGCGGTATATAACACACAGAGTCCGAAAACGTTGATTATTTCTTTGCAGCGTTCAGAGTATGGTACCTTGGATTCGTTTTTATCAGCGTATTCCAAAACGCCAACAAACGGCACGATTGATAGCACCAATAATTCAGGGATTAAAACATTAACCTTCGATAATATGATAGTACAAGAGGCAAAGACAATAGTTGCTCAGAATGATTTGACGGCAGAAATCCCGCGCTCAACTTATCGACTCATATCTTATATGCAGCTTAATCAAGACATCTTTGTTTTTAAATTGAAAAATAAAAAGAAAAGTCAATATGGAGTCAATTCTACCACATTTAGTATTGGTGGTGATCAGCTATGGCAATTGGCACAGCTAGATAAAGTATTGCAATCATTTCCAACGTTAACAATTACGACGGTTAATTTTGTCGTGAATAATTATGATATGTCTTGGACAGTAGAAGGTGAAATCTATGCGTAAAACTTTATTAAATGTATGTTTGTTGTGTGGTGTTGGAATAATATCTATTGTTCATGCACAGCAGACAGCAGCGCCTGTTAAGGCACCGGTAACATCTACTACTGCTAATAGTATCAATACGCCTGATGCTGTGGACGTAGATAGTTTTGCCAGTGTCGCAGCACTTGGCGAAGAAATTGCGATAGCGCAAAGAAAAATACAAGCCATGACATTAAAACATAGCTTAGATGCATTGCAAGCGCAGCAGGATGGCGGTGCATCTTTGAAAGTTATCCGAGTCGAGGGGTTTGGTGATACCTTGTATGCCGTTTTAACAGATGATACTGGCGCAATTTATCAAGTTGGTCCCGGTGATATTATTAATAAGCAATATCGTGTAACTTCTCTTCGCCCTTATTCGGTTGGCCTTGTGGATATTAAGACGAATAAATTTTATGTTATTCCGTTTCAGACGGGAGGGGTCGGAGTCGATAGCGCTGGCCTGACTACTACAGATGCTTCTGAGTCAGCGCCGGCATCTGATCAACAGGCTTCAACAACGTCAGCTTCTTAATGTGTTGAGAAAATTATGGAATATAAAATATTAACTACTGCTGATGAACTGCCAAAAACTGAGAAATTAATTCTTGATGAGCAGTTAACAGATCAGGAGAGGCAAAATTTTTGCTTTGCGGAAGCGAAGGACGGTCGAGTATATTGTCTTGTTAGTCAAGATATTAGCAGTATATTTCGGCAGCGCGCCCAAACAATTAAAAATTTTGGATTAGAAGCTCGAGAAATCATTACTTACTATGTGACTAACGAATTGTTATTCATTTTTCGTGATCGAATGAGTCATGATGTTTCTATGGTTATAGAAAGTGAGTCAGAGCTTGATCGTCGTTTTTCTGAGATTTTGATACAGGCGGTTAGGGCTCATGCTTCTGATATTCATCTGGAGATTTATACAGATCATGCGGAAGTAAAATTTCGTATTCATGGATTGATTTATAAAATTGGTGAATTGGATAGCCGTACAGTTAATCGTCTTGTTAACTATGTTTATAACGTTGCAGCTGCAGAGGGTTCTAAAGATACGCAATATAATCCCGAAGAAATGCAAGATGCGTTATTGGATATGAATTTAGAGATTGATGGCATAAAGCGTCATTATAAATTACGTTTACAAACAGCGCCATGTTATCCAAATTCTGTCACCATTGTGATGCGTTTACTGCCAGTCGACGCACAATTAAAAATCACCTTAAATGAGCTCGGCTATAGTCCTTTTCAGATTATGTTGTTAGAACGTGCGCAAGCGCGACCAGTAGGGGTGACTATTGTCGCAGGAACAACTGGTTCGGGTAAATCAACAACTTTAGCAACGATATTGACAGAAGTTTATCGCCGAACTAAAGGATCTAAAAAAATATTGACCACTGAAGATCCGCCTGAGTACGCGATTCCAGGCGCGAATCAAATTAATCTAAGTATTAAACGTTCTGAAATCAGCGAAGATGAAAACGTTTTCGTTAAGGCAATTCGAGTCGCGATGCGCTGTGATCCGGATATTATTATGGTCGGTGAGGTGCGAGATCAACGTTCTTCACAGCTTTTATCTTCTGCTGTTCTATCGGGACACCAAGTGTTTACCACTGTGCATGCAGCATCAGCTATTGCTATATATAATCGTTTGCTAAATTTAGGGTTTGAAAATCATGTATTGTCATCACCAAGTTTTCTCGCTTTATTGATTTATCAAACGTTGGTGCCAACTTCTTGTCGACATTGTGCTTTACCTTATCATGTTTTCGAAAAAAGCTCCGCAAATGATCCTGACTCGTTGGCAACAATCGAGCGACTACACAAAGTATTGAAAAAAGAGCAATATCACCATCATTCTATTGATAGCGTGCGTTTTGTAAATAGTGAAGGTTGCTCTGAGTGCCGCAAAGGTATTGCAGGCAGAACGGTATTAGCCGAAATGTTAGATCCAACGCCTGAAATTTTAGTCGCGTTACGTGATCTTGATTTTGAGCGCGCAACACGTATTTGGCGAGCGCAAGGTGGTAAAACGGTACTTGAACATGGTATTGATAAAATCTTTTTGGGGTTGACTGATCCTCGTTTTGTCGAGGATAGTTGCGGTTTATTGAGCGACCCTTTAGAAGAGCAGCATTTGGAATCAGAGCATGATGCAAACAAATAGAGCATTCAAAAGCCCGCACTCTGCGAGTGACAAGCGCACATATAGTGTCTTTGATCGTGGATGGTGGTTTTTTATCCAATATTATTTTATTAAGAATTTTTATTTTGATCTTAAAAAGCGTTTAGAGTTTTATAGAATTATCACTACTTTCACGCAAAATGGTATTTCTATTCAGACATCATTACGTTTATATGGCGATATGATTAAAAAATATAACAATGACAGTTCGATGAAATTTCTGGTAGATGATATTTTGCGGATGATGTCTAACGGCACAAGGTTTGAACGTGCAATCGCCTATTGGGTGCCTGCCCAAGAAAGTGCTTTGATCGAGGCTTCGGCTACTAATGTCGCTCAGGCATGTCAGGTGGTCACCAGTTTTGCAGAAAATATGACATCGATTAAATCGGCATTGATTGGCGCGTTGACTTATCCGATTGTTATGATTGTCGTATTGATCGGTTCCCTGTTATCTTTTTCGGAATTTGTTATCCCCTTAATGATCAAATTAAGTCCGCCAGAAAATTGGCCTGCCTTGGCTCAACATCTTTATTCTCTTACAACGTTTATTCATAATCATTTATTCTTACTTATTGCGCTGATTATCCTTATAACTATTGCTTCTATTGCTTCTTTATCGCGATTTACTTTTATGCCTGTTCGTGATTTTCTAGACAAGTTGCCTCCGTGGAATATTTATAAACCCTATACAGCCACAACTTTTCTGATTGCTTTAGCGGCCATGTTAAAATCAGGATCAAGCTTTAACAATGCTATTCATAAAATGGGCGCTACTGCAACCCCCTATCTAATGCATTTTTTGAAAAGAATTCTGATCCGCTTGGGCGCCGGTAGTGGATTTGGTGAATCATTAGTGATAGGTTTATTCGAAGGAAATTTGTTGATTAGCTTAACGGTGTTTGCAACAACAAATAACCTTGAAAAAGGGATTAAATTTTTAGCTGATGAAAATTTAGAGGAGCAGCGATTAGTATTTATTAAAAAAGGTAAAATTTTAGGCTATACTTTGATGATACTAGTAGCTGTTGTCATTGGCTGGGTGATGCTATCGTTATACGGTATTCAATCTTCGATACAGGTTGGATCGATATCTGCATAAAAAAAGGAGAGAATTATGAAAGTAAAACCGATTAGTGTGAGATTTAATCAACAGCATGGGTTTTCGTTGTTAGAAGCGTTGTTATCCATAGTGATTATTCTTGCGGCAGGTTTAGGTGTTGTCGAATTATTTATTTCCGCAGATAAGAAAAACAAAGCGCAGGCAGTACAGCAGATTGTTCAGCAGGCTGGAAGCGCAATGAGTCAGTTGTTAAGCACTTCTTATAATAATACGGGTTTGAGCACGGCAGATGTTGTTAAAAGTGGACTAATATCAAATACATATGTTAATCCAAGTGATAGCACTGTTCTTGTCGGGCCTTATGGCACTATTACGGTACAACAGGTGCCTGATAGTGCTTCTGAATATTATGTCACTGTCAATACTGTGCCTGGTGAACAAGCTGTCAACATCTGTCAAAATATGTTTACTAGTGCTGCCGTTTATTTGGGCAGTGCAGTGCCTTCGACTACAGGAAATGCGACATCTGTTGCAACATGTCAAGCAATATTTGGTTCCGGTGGTTCAAGTGCAAAACAGACCATGAGTTTTGCTTTTCCTAGAGAAGACTATATCAGCAATGCTTGATATATTGCCTTAACTTAAGTGCTAGCTGGAGTTAGTAAGTGAAATACGGATCAGTGCGCGGTTTTAGTTTGATGGAAGTTATTTTGTCGGTGGTTATACTGACCGTTGCGGGTTTAGGTGTTTATTCATTGTTTAACACCGGCAAAAGCAATCTTAGTCTTGCTGATGCAGCCGATCAAGCTGTGCAAATTGCAAATGTTTACACCGATTTGGCCTCTTCACAGTTAACTACGAGCGATGATGATATACCTTCTTTGTTAAAAAATAGTGGTAGATTGTCGAATAAGTACTTTTCATTGAATAGTGGTGTGCAAATTCATAATGCCTTTGGCATAGTAACATTTTCAAATGTAACACCGTATAGTTTTGTTGCGATCTTTCCATTGAGTTGCGGTTCTGGCAATGTTACAAGTATTTCTTCTGTTCCAGGGCAGTTTTTTACTAAAGTGCAGGATGTGTATAGTTGTGACAGTTCTGGTAGTAAGGATTATGCGAGTTGTGCGGTTACAACATGCTCACATGGCCAAGCTTCGACTATAACACTCTATTTCAATATGAATCACTAGTGAGGCAAACATGAGGCATCAAAGCGGATTTGCTTTGTTTGAAGCGATGCTAGCATTGGCATTAATGATGATTGCTGCGGCAGCGTCTTATACTTTAGTAAAAAGTTTTCGCGCAAACTCTTCTGTTCAACAATTTATCCGTTATGCAACGACTATTACGCAAGGTTTTATGCCTTTTGTTGATGGTAATAGCACGGATACAGCGAGTGGCGGCCCTTTAGATGCTTCAACACACGCTTTGTCACCAAGTTTCCTGAGTGCCGTTGGCATTCCTGTTGAAAATCAAGTGACGGAAAAAGGCGAAGCCTGTGCTGGTGATAGCTGCTATGTTAATTCAGGCATGTATTTAAATGGCGCAACTGTGGGCACGCCGATGAGTTTTGCAGTCAAAATAGATGATGCTCAGGTTGCTGCTAGTTATTTCATTATTGCCGTTAACGCAACCGGCTTGCAGGTAAATCAAGTCTTACAAAACGCATCTTCTATGTTTTCTGTGTATTGTCCACCGGGCGCCAATGTTGCCTTAGATGGTCAGTCAAAATGTGCCTTACAGTCAGATGCCATGATTAGTCAAAATAGTGATAGCTATTCATTATTTTTGGTTTTTCCAAAATCTGGAGATCTAGCACCTGCTGGCTCTGGATTGGCGCCAGTGGGTTAAGTGATGATACGTTTAGAAACAAGAGAGGCTGGATTTGCTTTGTTGAGCGCTCTATTAGGTATTGCTCTACTGACTGGCATTATATATTTAATTATGCATACGATGGCAAAATACAATAGCGAGCAAAATGCGCAAGCTATAGGCGAAGAGCTGGCTCCGATTATATCGAGCGTAGCAATAAGAGATATTGCCGATATTTCGCTGAGTACGTCTTATCCTTTGGTATCGCCCAGTGGCGCCAGTATATGCGGCAACTCATCGAGTCCTTTACTGTCTAATGTTGCGGCCGGATATTTACAGTCATTGACTTCTAGCGGTTTTGATTTAGCAAGCTCTGCGTGTGTTGTAATAACCACAGGATGAAATAATGTTACGCATAAAAAAAATTAAAGGTTTTGCATTAGTACAAGCATTATTTTTCATGATGTTTATTATGGCCATTGTATCTGTGAGTATGATGATGAGTATGCAGCGTACGGTTACAGTGTCAGGTGAACGTATGGCTATTGATGCTTATGTGGCAGCTTATGCATTAATTATGAATAGTGGCGGTGCCGACTATTTTGCGCAAACGGATGGCACGACATATTTTTCTAGTTATCCTTTATCTTCAGCGTATATTACACAGCTGGGTAAGGAATGCATTAGCGATCCTAGTGCAAATTGTATAACGCCAAATGATAATGTTTGTTCTCCTAATGCTTGTGCAATGAGTGGACCTAATTTGACCTTGACTATTTCTTAAGATGAAATCTCTGGCGAATTATGATTGTCAATATTTAAAAGGCGTTGGCCCAAAAAATGCATTGAAATTGCAGAAGTTGGGCATTGAAACCGCGCGAGATATTTTATTTCATTTGCCATTGCGCTACGAAGACCGCACACGTCTAACACCTATCGCTGAATTAATCATTAATAATCCACCTCAAACAAGTGTGGTGGTTGGGAATATTATACATCTGAATGTTGTCCGAAAACCCAGGCCACAATTACATTGCCTGATAGCAGATGGTACTGGTCAATTACTATTGCGTTTTATTCATTATACGCGCACGCAGCAAGACAATTTAAGGATAGGCAGTAAAATATTTGTTGTCGGCGAAGCTCGATACGGGCATGTGGGTGTTGAAATGATTCATCCAGAATATCGTTTGCTTGCTACAGATGAGTTATTGCCTCTTGCTAAAACATTAACACCTATTTATCCCAGCACGGAAGGATGTTCGCAGCGCCTATGGTTGCGCTTGAGTGAGCAGGTGTTAGATCTAGTGCAGCAGTATAATGATGTCGATGAGCTGTTGCCAGACGATATATTGCATCGATTAAAGTTGCCTCGATTATCTGATGCATTGCGCTTTTTGCACAGACCGACAAGAGACGCCAATCTTGTTGTTTTAGAGAACATGCAACACCCCGCTCAGCAGCGATTAATTTTAGAAGAATTATTGGCGCATCGTTTGGTCATGATTCAGCGTCGAGAATATTATACAAGGCAACTTTCGGTGTCTTTAACTCAAGATACAGGGAAAATATCAGCGCTGCGTTCAGCGCTGCCTTTTTCTTTGACTTCAGCACAACATAGAGTTATTCAAGAGCTGCAAAGTGATTTAAAAAAATCACATCCTATGATGCGCTTATTGCAAGGCGATGTAGGGTCGGGCAAAACTATCGTTGCGACCATGGCCGCGGTTGTCGCGGTTGATAATGGTGCTCAAGCGGCGATGATGGCGCCGACAGAATTGTTGGCGGCACAGCATTATCGTGTTATGGAGTCTTGGTTGGGGCCGCAAAATATTCGTGTGGCTTTATTGAAAGGCGGGTTAAATAAACGTTTGCGTGCCGCTATCTTAGCCGAATTGATATCGGGTGAAATTGACATTTTAATTGGCACGCACGCACTTTTCCAAGAAGACGTGCACTTTAAACAATTGGCATTAATGATTATTGATGAACAGCATCGTTTTGGCGTGCATCAACGATTAGCTTTGAAAGAAAAAGGAATGCGTGATGGAAAAATTCCTCATCAATTGATTATGACTGCTACTCCCATTCCGCGTACATTAGCGATGAGTTTATATGCTGATTTGGATTATTCTGTTATTGATGAACTGCCTGCGGGTCGAAAACAGATTGTTACTTTAGCCTTAT
Source organism: Alphaproteobacteria bacterium (assembly GCA_021151585.1). GTDB lineage: Bacteria > Pseudomonadota > Gammaproteobacteria > JAGOUN01 > JAGOUN01 > JAGOUN01. The sequence continues at coordinate 15,985 of JAGKWX010000010.1, forward strand.
CTAATGATAAGCGTGATGATGTTGTGCAGCGTATTCAGCATTTATGTGCGCAAGGGCAGCAAGTGTATTGGGTATGTCCTTTGATTGAAGAGTCGGAAATTATGCAATGCCAGGCGGCAGAGATCAGTTATATACAGCTTTCAGAGCAATTACCCAATTTACGCGTTGCATTATTACATGGCAAAATGAAAGCAAAAGAAAAAGATGCAATTATGCAAGCCTTTAAACAAGGCGAAACCCATGTGTTAGTGGCAACCACGGTCATTGAGGTTGGTGTTGATGTCCCTAATGCAAGTTTAATGGTTATTGAAAATGCTGAACGATTAGGTTTAGCGCAGCTTCACCAATTGCGCGGTCGGGTAGGTCGCGGGTCATTGGCGAGTTATTGCGTTTTGTTATATCAGTCTCCTTTAGGTCGTGTTGCGAAAGAGCGTATTGCTATGATGCGAGCAAGCCAAGATGGTTTTAAGATTGCTGAAAAAGATCTTGAATTACGCGGTGCTGGAGAGGTTTTGGGTACGCGCCAAACTGGCGAAATGAATTTGCGTATTGCCAATTTAGTGCGCGATCAAAAAAACCTCATAGAAGCGCAGAAAATCGCAGAACAATTATGGAAAACTTCGCCAGAAGCATGTTATAAAATAACACGGCGCTGGTTAGGAAGACGCGAGGATTTTGTTGGGGTATAAATTATTTAACAATTGCTCAACCTTTGCTTAGCCTGAAAACATGACGCAAGTTGAAGAGTTTTTTCAACATGGCGCCATATTTTCTGGTGGTTACGGTTTATCAGATTAATAGTCAGATTGTTGATAAGCCTTCATGAGGACATAAGGGATAAACATCATGAGTGCGTAGTATAATCCGCCGGATTGTAAATATGAAATATTTGGATTTTGCCAAGCTAAGAAGAAATCGCCTCCAAGCACGAAAAAGCCTAGGCCCCAGACGGCAACGCCTAAGCAGCAGGCGGCCCGCCCCCAGGCCTGAGCCAAGACGAACTGTGCTTGGCCACTTTTAAAGTTAATTAACATTTTGATCAAGCTAATTATTCCCAGTAACCCGACGATGCCTTCCAGGCAGAACATTCCATAATAGGCTAGAGATTGTAAGCTTGGATTTGTAATAGCGCGCCATGAGTGTAGAAATTGAGCTTGAACATTATTCATAGAGAGCAGGGGGGTGATGATGGTTGTCATGGTGTCAGCTTTGCCTTCTATGTCGTTAATTACGCCTAGCGTGCCTTCAAGAGACGGTATTAAAACTAATAGTATTTGAAAGCATCGAGCAAAAAAACGGTGAAAATTAAACATAAACATTCCTTGATTATTAATGTATTTGTTAAGCATAGACTATTTTTTAATTAAATACATAAATCAATGAGTATTTTGCATTTTTTAAGTTGGAAACACTATAAGTGTGCTATGGTGATCAGTTTTTTTTAGTGCAAGAGAAAATGGTGGCTATGGGTGGGCTCGAACCACCGACCCCGGCATTATGAGTGCCGTGCTCTAACCAGCTGAGCTACATAGCCATACTTAACGAGTATGCTATTTTCCATATTTATACCCCTCTTGTCAATTGTCTCAAACCTGGGTAGAATCGAAGGTTCTTTTTTGACCTTCCCATATCCTTGGCTGGATGTGGGTACAAACCGTAAGGAGCCACTATGTCGCACTATGAAATCGTGTTCATGGTCCATCCGGATCAAAGTGAACAAGTCCCGGGTATGATCGAACGCTATAAAGAGTTGATCACGTCTAAAGCTGGTAAAATTGAACGTGTTGAAGATTGGGGGCGTAAACAACTCGCTTACCAAATCAACAATGTACTAAAAGCGCATTATGTGTTAATGAATGTTGAGTGTGATTATTCTGTGATTAAAGAATTGGAAAATATTTTCAAATTTAATGACGCTGTTATTCGAACATTGGTACTGAAGCAAGATGCTGCTGTCACAGGTCCGTCTGCTATGTTGAAAGAAAAAACATCAACTTCAGAACGTGATCAGGCTTAAGAGAGGAGAATAAATATGTCAGGTTTTTCACATAGAGGTCGTAGTTCACACGTGCCAAGCAGCAAAATGACTACGCCAGATTATAAAGATGTCGATTTGTTGAAAAAATTTCTTACCGAATCCGGTAAAATTGTACCTTGTCGAGTAACAGGTGCGACGTCAAGATATCAGCGTCATATGACGAGAATGATTAAAATCGCGCGTTATTTAGCGTTGATTCCGTATACGGATAAGCATTAATGCTGAATAAGTTTGCGCATTTCCTGTTAAAAAGAAATAGAAATGCCGCAATCGTTGCTTTTTTGTGCGGTATTTTGCCGGTTTTTTTAGGTGCGATCAGCGTGATTATTTTAGCGCTGATCACATTGCGCAAAGGTGCTCGTGATGGTTTCTTCGTTCTGTCTTGGGGTGTATTGCCCGTGCTGGCTCGAGGTTTTGTCGATCATAATTATATATTATTGACCACGTCATCTTTAACCTTTGTGTTAGTATGGATTATGGCAGTAATGTTGTTCCATAAAGCAACATGGTCTACGTTGTTTGAGCTCTGTATTATATTGAGTGTGTTCTCTGTATGTTTGGCGCTATTTTTTCAACCTGACATTGATCAGTGGTGGGTTGAACATATTACTAGTTATATGCAAATGATGGTGCAAGAGGGCTTCATTCAGGCTGATGACAAGCTCACCAGCTCTCAAGTTGAGGTTTTGGCGCAATTATCTACTGGTGTGGAAGCTTTGCTATTGTTGCTTTTTGCGGGAGTTAAGCTGGCAATTGCCCGATGGTGGGATATGACCACAGTCAAAGCGCAAGGATTTCGCCAAGAATTCTTGCAAGTTAGATTGGCTCCTTGGCTGTTGTTATTGTTTATGGTACTAGGATTAGCTGCTTGGATATCAGCAAAGGTTATTTTTATGACGCTGCTGATCCCGGTAGCAGGTTTTTTGGCTATTGCTGGTTTATGTTTATTGCATGCATGGATGCAGGGATATAAGTACGCTGGCTTAGCGTTGTTTGGATTTTATATTGTATTGATTGTTGTTCCATATGTATTGGCCCTGCCATTGCTAATTGGATTAGTCGATAGTGGATTAAATTTAAGAGTTAAACTGATAAGAAAAGAGGTGTAACGTGGAAATCATTTTGCTAGAAAAAATTCGCAATTTGGGAAATTTAGGTGAAAAAGTGAGTGTAGCTGGTGGATATGGCCGGAATTACTTAATTCCAAAAGGCAAAGCAGTACCTGCAACCAAAGCTAATTTAGCAGATTTTGAAACGAGACGTGCTGAATTTGAAAAACTAAGTGCGGATAATTTGATTCAAGCTCATGAGCGTCAAGAAAAACTAACTGCGTTAAATATCGTGATCAATGCTCGTGCTGCTGATGATAAGCTATACGGCTCAATTGGTCCGAAAGAAGTTGCTGATGCTATTACGAAGATGGGTATTGCCTTGGCTAAGAGCGAAGTACGTATGCCTTTAGGTCAAATCCGTGTGGCTGGTGAACATGTTGTTGGTTTACAATTACATTCAGATGTTGCTTTTAATGTAACAGTGAAGGTTGTTGGCGAAGAATAATAGGTATTGTATTGATGATGGTTCGCAGGGGTAATTCTTGCACTTACCCTTGTTGGCCTCGTGTTAGACCACTAAGAAGGTATCCCATAATGGCGGTCCTTACATGGGATGTGGAATCATGAAACCAGAAGATCTAAAAATTCCTCCTCATTCAATAGAGGCTGAACAATCAGTTCTTGGTGGGCTATTATTAGATAACAAATCATGGCCTTTAGTTGAAGAGCGTATTAGTGATGAAGATTTTTATCGGCGTTCTCATCAGCTACTATTTTGTGCAATTCGTACTTTGTTACAACAAGGTCATCCTGCAGATATTTTGACTGTTGCAGAACATTTGAAGCTAGAAAAAACTCTCGATGAGGCTGGCGGCGAAGTTTATTTATTTGAACTAGCTAAAAATACGCCGAGTGCTTTTAATGTTGCTGCATATGCAGATATTGTGCGTGAACGTTCTGTGTTGCGTCGATTAATTAGCGTGTCTAATGAAATTGCTGGTGATGCCTTCCATCCTCCATCTGGTCAAAGTATTGTTGAATTGCTAGATGCTGCAGAGCGAAAAATGTTTGCGATCGCCGAAAAAAGTTCGCGCGGCGCTGGCCCACAGAATATTAAATCATTATTAACCGAAGCGGTAGATCGTATTGATCATTTATATCGTTCAGAAAATGCTTTGGTCGGTGTGCCAACAGGCTATCATGATTTGGATGAAATGACTTCAGGCTTGCAAGCATCTGATTTGATTATTATTGCTGGCCGCCCTTCTATGGGTAAAACAGCCTTTTCTATGAACATTGTCGAGCATGTTGCGGTTCATGAAAAGCGTGCCGTCTTGGTGTTTAGTATGGAAATGTCAGGTGCTTCTTTAGCGCTTCGTTTAATGTCATCACTCGGTAAAATTGATCAGCACAAAGTACGCACAGGTAAATTAGAAGATCATGACTGGGAAAATTTGACAGAAGCTTTGGGGAAATTGTCTGAAGCACCAATTTTCATTGATGATACGCCTGCACTTTCACCGGCGGAAGTTCGTTCACGTGCGCGGCGTGTTGCTCGGGAGCATAATTTGGGTTTAATTGTTATCGATTATTTGCAATTAATGCAAATGCCGGGCTATGCTGATAATCGTACGCTGGAAATTTCCAGTATTTCACGGGCTTTAAAGGCATTGGCAAAAGAGTTAAATGTTCCGGTGATCGCTTTGTCGCAGTTAAATCGTGGTCTTGAGCAGCGAGCTGATAAACGGCCAATTATGTCAGATTTACGAGAGTCAGGCGCGATTGAGCAAGATGCTGATTTGATAGCATTTATTTATCGTGATGAAGTGTATCATGAAGATACTCGCGACAAAGGTATTGCTGAAATCATTATCGCAAAACAACGTAATGGCCCAATCGGTAAAGTGCGTTTGACATTCCGCGGTCAGTTCACACGTTTTGAAAATTTTGCACCAAGCTCTCAAGGGATTGCGTTTGTTTAGCAACAATTCAATTGACATTCGTTTTTTCGCTTGATACTGTGAATATCCTTTCCTCTTATCTTGGCCTTTTTAAGGTGAGCTTATATTTTCTGTCTCAACCTTAGAAGTTTCCTTTTATTACCCTAGATTTAGTACCTTAAGCTTGTTCGTAACGAATGTAGCTGCGGAATCTAGGACTGTTTTTTTCAAAATTAAGGCATTCATAATGGGTCAGTCTATTCACAAAGCGCATGATAACTTTTTTAAAAACTCCATGAGGGATTTGCGTGTTGCTCGTGATTTTTTTCAGATGCATTTGCCGCAAGATATACAAGAAGCGATTGTATGGAACAGTCTTGCAGTTCAATCTGGAGAGTATTCAGATGTTTTGCGCAATGAGACAATTACAGATATGACGTTTAAAGTTTTGCTCGAAGAAAAAGAAGCTTATTTGTGCTTAATGGTTGAACATCAATCTTCTCCTGATTATTTGATGGCGTTTCGCACAGAAAACTATCGTAGTAACTTGTTAGCTGAATATATAAAACAAAACCCAAAAACAAAGACTTTGCCTTTGGTGATTACCTTGGTGGTTTATCATGGTCGAGCGAAGTGGCGTTGCTCGCGAGACGTACGGGATTTAGTCAATGCACCTAAACATTTGGTAGATGCTTATGCATTTCAGCCGTATATGTTGGTTGATTTAAATACGGTTACAGATGAAATTTTAAGACAAAAAGTCTGGTCTGGGGTAACACAGCTAGCAATGAAGCATATTTTCGAAAAGAATATCTTGCCCCATGTTGCGGCGATGATGGATCTTTTGAGAAAATTAGAACAAGAGCATGGAGGTGAATTGGTAGAAAATGTGCTAGTATACATCCTTGATAGGGGAGCTATGAATGAGCAAGCTTTTTTAAAATTAATCAAAACTGAGCTTCCTCCGGAAGTGGAGCGTAAAATCATGACTGTATCAGAACAATTGATAGCAAAAGGCATGCAACAGGGCATGCAACAGGGCATGCAACAGGGTATGCACTTGGCCCATTTAGAAACAGCCAGGGCTTTACTACGTAAAGGAATGTCTGTTGATAGTATCGCAGAAGTTACAAGGCTTAGCGTGGAAGAAGTGCTATCCGAAGCCGCAAAAATTCATGAAGCGGCTGAGGCGAAGTGCTAAAATATGTCTAGACTCAAGCAAGCCTACATCTGTCAACATTGTGGTTCTGTTCACAATAAATGGGCGGGGCAGTGTAGTGATTGCGGCGAATGGAATTGTATTGTTGAAGAGTTGTTGCCAAGCGCTAGTAAAGCTACGCCACGCCAACAAGGTTATGCAGGCGCTGTTGATAGCGAAGTGATTGCGCTCGCGGAAGTGGATTTGCAAGAAGCGCAACGCATTACGACAGGCTTTCAAGAATTCGATCGTGTGTTAGGGGGTGGCTTAACCGTTGGCTCTGTTGTGCTTTTAGGGGGTGCGCCGGGGATTGGGAAATCAACCTTGCTACTCGCGGCATTATGCCATTTAAGTCAACATCAAAAAGTATTGTATGTCAGCGGCGAAGAATCGCTTGGGCAAATTTCCATGCGTGCGCATCGCTTAGGATTATCACAACATCAAATATTATTACTAGCTGAAACGGACGTCGAAAAAATTCTTGATAAAATTCGCGTGATTAAACCATCGATCGTTGTGATTGATTCTATTCAAACATTATTTTCTTCTGAATTAAGTGCGGCACCTGGTTCGGTCAGTCAAGTGCGTGAATCAGCAGCAAAATTAGTGGGTTATTGTAAACAGCATCATGTCGCGATGTTTTTAGTCGGGCACGTGACAAAAGACGGTGCTATTGCTGGCCCGCGTGTATTAGAACACATGGTCGATTGCGTTTTATATTTTGAGGGTGCGAATGATAGTCGCTTTCGTTTATTGCGTGCGATGAAAAATCGTTTCGGAGCGGTGAATGAATTAGGCGTATTTGCGATGGTTGACACCGGCTTAAAAGAAGTCACCAATCCTTCTGCGATTTTTTTAGCGAATCATGATAAGCCTGCGCCGGGTAGCGTGATTATGGCAACGTGGGAAGGGTCGCGGCCGTTGTTAGTTGAAATGCAGGCGCTGGTGGATACAGCATCGCCACCGAATGTGCGTCGCGTTTGCGTAGGCATCGATTACAACCGTTTGTTGATGTTGCTTGCGGTGTTACATAAACATTTACATTATGTTTTGTATGATCAAGATGTCTATTTAAATATTGTTGGTGGATTTCGTGTATCGGAAACGGGCGCGGATTTGGCGGCAATATTAGCCGTGATTTCAAGCCTTAAAAATAAAATCATTTCACGTGAATGGATAGTATTTGGTGAGGTCGGTTTATCTGGTGAAATTCGCCCCGTGCAAGGTGGCCAAGAGCGTATTAAAGAAGCGGCGAAGCAGGGATTTAAATATGCCATCGTCCCAAAAGGCAATACGCAAGGCGTGAAATTCCCTGAGGGGATGAAAGTTCACGCGATGGCGCATTTGTCGGAGTTGCAAGATATTCTCAGTAATGATGGTCTCTTTCAATAAAGAACTGGGAGATTTTTATTTCCCTGAATTTGGCCAAATATTCGTTGGCCCTTGATTTATATCACCCGTGAAAAATGAAACTGGTATTTGTGCGGATGGAGTAGTTTTGTTTGGTGATTTTAATCGAAGGTCTTGTAAAGTTCTTTTAATCAAGGCTGTTGCTATTTCTAGACATCGTGGATCATGTGTTTTTTCAGTATTCCAGTACAGTGTAAATTTAAGAGTAGCGTAAGAAGATTCATTATTTTCTATCGAAATATTCATTCCTTCCAAATAGGTTTTTACAAAATCTTGACAATTTTTTGAGAGTGAAGAACAAAATTGAGGCATCTGTGTTTGAATAAAGAAAGCCCGAAAAGCGGTTGCGTTCAAGATTTCAAGTTGAGTCTTTGCCAAGTATAGAAAAAAACTATTTTCTTCGGATATATTTAGAGGTTGAATTTGACATCTGTAGTTTTTTTGATACATAAAAAGCGTTCATATTATTTTTATTAGAACGCAATTATAGTGCAATATTTAAATAATGCACAAAAAATGTATAAATATTTATATTTAAAAGGTTAATTAGCGCACAATATTATCTTTTCTTTATCAAAAAATACACCGGCGCGATAAACACCACAATTCCGCCCGTAATTAATGCTTCATAAGTGACCGTGTTGCCAATGTTAATTTGTGCTGGCGGAATAAATCCAATAATAAACACAGCAACACATGCGAGTAATCCAATAATTGCGGTGATGTATACGCCGAATAATCCGCCCGGAATGGAAAAACAATTTTTGCGTTCTGGATATTTGACTCGTAAAACAATTAATGCCGCAAATAATCCAATATAAGAGATCACGGCGAGTTGTGCAGTTAATGCGGACAGTAGCCAATATCCTGCGGTAACAGAGGGCAAAAACAAAAATAGCAGCGTTAGTAGAGTAACTACTATGCCCTGAATGATTAATAAATTTATTGGAACATTTTTTTTCGATACTTTGCATAATATTTTGGGTAATTTTGTATCTTGACTTGCGATCATCAATCCGCGTGAGGGGCCGATAATCCAGGCTGCAACGCCTGAAATACTACTGATAATAATCGCGATAACAATAATTGGCGTCATCCAGGATAAATGAAACGCCGCAAAAAAAGCAGAATATGCTTCGACTAAACCTGTGATGATGTTAAGTTGATGAGCAGGTAAAACAACGGCAATTGCTAATGACGCAAAAATTAAACTGGCTAAAATAATAATGACTGAGGCTAACAATGCGCGCGGATAAGCTTGCTCAGGATTTTTCACATCGCCGGCGTGAATCGCTGACATTTCAATGCCAATTAAGCCAAATACTAACGCGACAACAAAGCTGATTTGATTAATGTTGGATAAATCCGGCATAAAGCTTTGCCAGGTAAATTGAATAGTCGTTGGTTTTTTCAAAATGATCCAAATCGCGCCGAGTAACGTGATAATTGTCATTGGAATTAATGTGCCAACAATCGCCCCGATACTGCTAATCCAGCTGGAAATGCGAATACCAAAACAATTCACAATCGTAGCTACCCAAAAAATCGCCAGGGATGCGCAAGTCATATAAATAGGATGATTTATATAGTCAGGGTTAAAAATATAGGTTAGTGTTGCAGCAATCCATGTCGCAATCGTTGGGTACCAAATAACATTATACACCCATTGTAACCACATCACGATAAAAGCTGGTTTATTGCCACATGCTTCACGTACCCAAATATAAATGCCACCAGACGTTGGCCAGCGTGTCGCTAATTCAGCGGCAGCAAGTGCGCTAGGTATGAAAAATAGCAACCCAGCGATTAAGTAGTAAGTAATAACGGACAAGCCATAAGCAGCGCCAATCGGCAAGCTGCGCAAACTATCCACGGCAATAACGTTGATCATAACGAGAGTGAAAAAACTTAGAGCTTTCGAAGTAGATGAGGTTTTCATAAAATATCTTTATCTTTTTAGTGGTGTAATTATTAAATATCTATGATGTATGTCAAGGTTGAGTTAGGCTCGATGTTCAAGATATTTGGTTATTTCCGAAGTTGATTAATCTACAACCTACATACCAACGTTAGCAAGTTATATTAGTTGAGGTCGGGGTAAGTCATGTAATTGCTATGTTGTCAACTTGCTGATTTACCCTAGTTAGTGGATAAAGGCAAGAGTCAACATTGGTCTCGGAGGTTCACAATATGCCGCCCGTATTATGGGAAAAGGCAGTCCAGCCAAGCAGATCGCGAATGCCTCCAAGTGATGCTATTATTGCATAGCGATTGTTTTTAAAATACCAAAGATGTCTCAATTTTTTGTGAGATTTTCACTATTTTTGAATAAAAAATCTTCAAAATGGCAAAGAATTTCATGGTCTAGAGTCTTTAAAGGATTATTGCGGGGCGTCTGTTACTCGCCCCTTCATGTTAGCGTTTATTCTGTCGTCTTTTCTTTTCTTGCTTTGCGCGTACTATAATACGTTGTCGGCTGCGCTGTTGCGATTCCGTTAATGTATTTGGCTTATCCTTAAAAGGGTTATCGGTTGTTTTCAGTTCTAGACGAATAGGGGTGCCGACGAGCTTTAAGGCATCTCGAAAAAAGCCTATCAAATAGCGTTGATAATCTTTCGGTAATGCCTCTGCTTGATTGCCATGAATGACAATAATCGGCGGATTATGCCCACCACTATGAGCATATTTTAATTTAATACGACGCCCGCTGACTTGTGGCGGTGAGTGATTTTCAAGTGCTTGCATTAAAATCTTGGTTAATTGATTTGTGCTATGCTTTTTGGTCGCGCTGGCGTAGACATCGTCAATCGTTGTAAATAATTGATTAACGCCTGAGCCTTGCAATGCAGAAATAAAATGTATTTTTGCAAAATTAATAAAGGTTAATTTGCGATCTAATTCTGATTTGACGCGTTTGCGCGCATCGTTATCAAGCGCATCCCATTTGTTTATAGCAATAATTAGAGATCTTCCTGATTCGAGCGCATAGCCTAATAAATGCAAATCTTGATCGGTGACATTTTCTTTAGCGTCGATGACGATAACAACAACATTCGCTTCATCAATAGCCTGTAGCGATTTGATAATAGAAAATTTCTCGATAGTTTCATGAGTTCGACTTTTGCGTCGAATGCCTGCTGTATCAATTAGTGTATAATGTTTGCCACGCCTTTCCATGGGGATGTAAATGCTATCACGAGTTGTGCCGGGCATATCGTAAACAATCACCCGTTCTTCGCCTAGCATACAATTAACTAATGTTGATTTGCCGACGTTAGGTTTGCCGATAAGTGCAATTTTAATATTCTTGATTTGGTCTTTGTTTGTGTCGTCCACTAAAACATCACTACCTGGAATATCGTGTTCCTCTTGAGGTTCGAGCGTGTCGATAGAAGGATGGGTATTGATTAAAAACTCAGAAAAAAGCGTCTCAAGAAACCTATTCACTCCGCGATTATGCGCTGCAGAAATGCCTAGCGGCTCGCCCAGTGCTAATTGATGAAATTCAGCTAATGCGATTTCTGATTGTGTTTTATCAATTTTGTTGGCCAATAACATAGCGGGTTTTTGTAATAAACGTACTTTTTGTGCTAGCGCTTCATCGGCTGCAGTGACTCCCACCTTGGCGTCCACAATAAAAACAACGCAATCTGCCTCTTCAATTGCTAGTTCAGTTTGTTTTAGTGCCAGTGCTTCTATGCCTGTTTCTTTGCCTTCAATGCCGCCAGTATCAACGACGATAAATGCTTGATCATGATACATTGCGCGACCGTATTGTCTGTCACGCGTTAAGCCTGAAAAATCCGAAACAATCGCGTCGCGTGTGCGAGTTAAGCGATTAAAGAGAGTCGACTTTCCAACATTAGGCCGACCAACTAGTGCTATAATAGGAATCATTTTTTTTATTTCTGTAAAATTTTATAGGCGTACAAGCGACCATCATTACTTTGTACGATAACTAAGCCATTAATAAATAATGGCGCGCTAATAACGCCATCGCTATCAACAGATGTGCGCGCGACAAAATGACCATCTTTTGCACTCAATATATGTAAGTAACCTTCTTTATCTGCAATTGCAACAAGGTCATTGCCAAGGTAAGTTGGTGCGGTCAAGTATCGGTATTTTAGCGCTTCTTGCTTCCATAGAATGGCGCCATTAGAGCGATTAACAGCGATTAGGTCGCCGTTGTTGTTACCAACAAAGAGCGTTGTGTCAGATAAAGAAAAGTCATTATATGTAGATATATCGACACTCCACATCGTATCCCGTGTGTTTAGATCAAATGCGATTAATTTTCCTTGATAAGTGGCTGCATAGACAGTTTTATTGATAACTTTTGGCGTTGCTGCAATATCCGCCATGCGTTCTACATCTGTTTTTCCTTCGGGGAGGCTAATTTGTTTGGTCCATAAAATATTGCCACTCACTTGATCAAATGCAATTAAAGCGCCGTTAGAAAAGCCTACTATGACCATAGGATTTTGTATTATAGGATCGCTAGTATCCCGTAAAATTAATGATGGTAGTGTTTGTTGATAATTCCAAATAGGCGCGCCAGTTTGGGCGTCTAGCGTAGTGATTTCGCCGTTGATTGTTTTTGCAAAAACAGCATTGTTATATGATTTCGGCGCAGCCATGACGGTACTAGGAACGGGCTTGGCCCATATAATTGCGCCATTGGCTTTGTCTAGTTTAACAATTTGACCACGATCAGTTCCCAAGTATAGGGCTGATTGAGTGGCTGTAATATTACTGCTGAAATGCAAATCTTTGTGTCGTTGAGTCCAAACAATTTTTCCTGTACTCGTGTCGAGGGCAGATATCGTGCCGTCGTTACCCGCCGTGTATATGATGTTGTTTTCTATTGCGGGTGTTAATTTAAACAGCAATTCGTCATTGCCGTCATTCGGGTGTGATACCCATACTTGTTGAAGCGCTGCTGATTCAGAAAATGTTGTTAACGGTGTTGGTTTAGGTAATTTTGACCCGCCACACGCGGTTAATAGTGTCGCTAAAATAGCAAGTGAAAAATATTTTATCAATGGTGTGTTCATATAGTGTTCTCTAGTTTCATAGCGAGTGTTGGCATGGTATTACCAGCATCAGGAAGTAATGTATTAGCAGCTTCGTAATTTGTTTTGGCATTTTGTGTGTCGCCTAATGCTAAATAGGTATCGGCTATTTTGATGAGCGCCAAACCTTTAAAAGCATCTACGTTAATTTCTTTTAATGTATCAATTGCTTGTTCTTCCTGATGTTGTGCTGCTTGAACGCTGCCTAAACGTAATCGTGCGATGGATTTAATGTTATCATCATGAGTATGTTTGATAATCCAGCTCAGTGCTGAGTCGGCAGTATTATAATCTTGTTTATCTGCTGCTACTTTTGCTTGAATGAATAGTGCGTATTGTGTGTAAGGCGAGTGAGGGTTCTTATCTTGTAAGCTAGTAATTGCCTTGTCTAGCGCATCATTGTTTTTGCTTTGATAGGCATCTATGGCTTGTTGATATAAAACAGAGGCATCTACGGCGCGATTATGTTGATAATCTTTCCATGCGCGCCAACCGTATATAATGGCTATCGCTAATATAATACCAATCAAAATAGACGGGCCGTAAGATTTAATCCACCGTTTGAGGTCATCAATTTGCTCTTCTTCAGTTTTATATACGTGGCTGCTCACAACAATGCTCTTTTATCTGTCTGTCGGATGATGCATTATCCTTGAAAAAGAGATTGAAAGCTACTATGGTCTGTGACTTAAGTTGAGTGTAAGTGCGTTTGCTAGCCAGGGAAAAGTCACAAGGCGCTAGGCGCCTTGAAGATAGGTTCTCGAACAGATCGGCTCAATTAGAGACAAGTCATAGGCGTGATTTTTTATGTATGGCAGTTTGTCGATTAAGTGGTTTTCAAAATCAGCAACAGTTCTTCCAGGTCTAAAGTTTGTTGTGCTTTTTCTTCCCGCAAAAATTTCACCGTGACTTTGTTTTCACGAACTTCATCATCGCCGAGAATTAAGGCACATCGTGCGCCGCTTTTATCTGCCTTTTTGAACTGGCTTTTTAGGCCGCCGTCGCCGCAATGCATAACCAGGCGTAGATCTGGCAAAGAAGTGCGCAATTTGTCTGCTAGAATGAGAGCTGCGGTTTTTGCTTCATTGTTGGCTACAACAAGATAAGCGTCACTTTGCTGAGATAGTTTTTGAAAGTTTTCTTGTGTTTCTAACAACAATAATAAGCGCTCAATGCCTAAGCCAAATCCAAATGCAGGAGTGGCCTGACCGCCTAATTGATCGACTAAGCCATCATAACGTCCACCAGCACATACTGTGCTTTGCGCGCCTAAACCATCATCGGCGACCCATTCAAATACAGTATCATTATAATAGTCCAGTCCTCTAACAATGTATGGGTCGATAGTGTATGTGATTTTTAAAGCGTCTAAATAAGATAAAATGCTTTGAAAATGTTGTTTAGAATGTTCATTCAGAAAATCGAGTAATTTGGGCGCTTGTTCAATTAACGGTTTTAGAGCAGAATTTTTACTGTCTAAAATTCGCAATGGATTGGTGTTTAAGCGTCGCAAACAATCTTCGTCTAGCAGGGCTTTGTGTGGCGTAAAATAGTTGACTAAAGCATCGCGATATTTTTTGCGCGTTTCTGACGTGCCAATTGAATTTATATGTAGCTTGACGTTGTTGATTAATCCAAATGCTTTAAAGATCGCGGCAGATAATGCAATAACTTCAGCGTCAATATCGGGTGTGGACATTCCGAATGCCTCAATACCCAGTTGATGAAATTGGCGATAGCGACCTTTTTGAGGGCGCTCATGGCGATAGAAGGGGCCTAAATACCATAAACGTTGAATTTGATTGTATAAAAGACCGTGCTCAAGAGCTGCGCGTACACAACACGCCGTGCCTTCTGGGCGCAGGCTCAGTGATTCTCCGTTGCGATCATCAAAAGTATACATTTCCTTTTCGACGATATCAGTGACATCGCCAATAGATCGCTTAAATAAATTGGTTTGCTCTATTACGGGGAAGCGAATTTCGTTATAACCATAACTGTGAACGACACGAGCTAATGTTGTTTCTATGAATTGCCAGCGACACGATGTTTCCGGCAAAACATCGTTCATTCCGCGAATAGCTTTAATTAGTTGGTTCACGGTGTTTCCTCTGCATCAATGACCATGGGGCCTGTGGGTTTTTTGTTTTCAAGCTCTGGTGTGCTTGTGGTTGTTTCTGTGGATGCGATAGAGTTTTGTATCTCTTTTGGCTTTGGCTCTGGTGCAACAGGGGTTGTCGGTGTTGTGACCGAGCTTGAATTGTCTGCTGTGGCGCTGATGGTATCTGTTTCGATGCCGGTTTCGGTTTCGGAGCTTGGTGCTTGATTAGAAACGGTTATTTCTTGTTCTGGCACTACTTCTTGCGAAGTGGGTGCTAAATCAGGCGTTGCCAATTGTGGCGCGTCAATTGAGCTATCTGTGACCGAATTGATTATTGCAGGCTCGATCACCTTTTCTTCAATTGTTTTGCTCCTATTATGCCACATAGAAGAGCAAATTATGAGCAAAAATACCACGCTAATGTAAGCGGCTATTTTTCTAATTCGTGGGGTGAGGGGTGTTTTTTTGACTATGGATTGTAATTGTGGCTTGATCATTTCGGCTTGATTTTCTGCATCTAGCATAGCAATTACGAGGTTGACCAAATTATCCGGTAAATTTAAATATTTTGCGTAAGATCGAATATAGCCACGCATAAATACCGGTGCAAAACGGCGATGAGAAAAATCACCTGCTTCGATTTGTTCTATTACGGATACATTCAAATGCAAGGCATTAGCGATCTCGGAAATCGATAAGCCACGCTGTTCGCGAATTTGTTGAAATTGCTTATAGGCTTGTGAATGAGTTTCTGGCATGCTTAATCTCTGTTTTCTACTAATGATAGTATCTTACCTAAGAATCTATTCAATGTCTTCCACATAGCTGAAAAAGGAGTAAAACTGGCTAAAAGTTCAGATCATTTCCGTTAAATAGGGTTAACTATTCGTTTCAAATGATCTAAACTTTTGTCTGCTTTATTTTCTTTTGCGCTTAATTTAAAGACATTAAACAGATTCTAATATGAAAACAGATACTAGTTTGCCGTTATTGATCCCGACATGGCCTGCCCCTAAAAATGTTAGGGCTTACACTAGTTTGCGATATCCTGGGAACAGCATGGGTCAATACGCAGCCTTTAATATGGCTATGCATGTCGGCGATACATCGCATGACGTCTTGATTAATCGTGCTGATTTTATGAGTTATGCGCAGTTGCCTCAGGAGCCAAAATGGCTACATCAAACACATAGCGACATTGCCTGGTCGGCAGAAATGATTTCAACGGAGCGCCCACCTATTGGCGACGCTTCTTTTACCAGTCAAAAAGACACTGTTTGTGTTGTTATGACGGCTGATTGTTTGCCTATATTGGTAAGCAACAATAAAGGCACGGAGGTAGCAGCGATTCATGCTGGCTGGCAAGGTTTGGCTAAGGGCGTGGTTGAAAGTACATTGTCGCAATTAAACTCTGCTGCCGAGTCGTTATTGATTTGGATAGGGCCATCGATTCAGCAGTCGTATTATGAAGTCGGTGAAGATGTTTATGCGGAGTTTGCACGCTGCCATTCTGGTGCAGAAATGCGTGCCGCTTTTTTGACGCAAAAACATCAAAAATGGTTAGCTAATGTTCCGTTGTTAGCTGTGCAACGTTTAGTTCGTTGCGGTGTGTTGCTTAAAAATATCTATTTATCTAATGAATGCACCTATGCTAATCCTGATAAATACTATTCTTATCGGCGAGATGGCATGACAGGAAGAATGGCGAGCGCGATTTTCATATCAGCTTGATCTAGTTATAATCATGAGTTTTTAATGCCCATGAACAAGCGTGCGGCTTTACAAGGCGTGAGAAAATTCACTATACCCAGCTTGTCTGGTAGGTTTTAACGGTTGAATCCAGGATTATAGACAATTATGAATTGCGCTATCGAATTGAGATCTCTACAATATACCTATGACAAATTTGGTATATGCGCGAACATCGATGAAAACTCTTTTGCGTCGATCTTTCACTTCTGTTGAGAGTAATCAAGCACCCGCTGTTGTGACACTCGGTAATTTCGATGGTATTCATCGTGGTCATCAATGGCTGATAAACAACACGGTTGATTATGCAAAAAAACACCATTTGCGTAGTATTGTCTTAACCTTTGACCCTATGCCATCCGAGTTTTTTTTTCCTGAAAACGCGCCCGCGCGTTTGATGCGATTTATAGAAAAATGGTTTTTTTTACAGGATTTTTCCATAGATGAATTATTTGTTGTGCCATTTACTCAAGAATTGGCACAGTTATCTGCCACAGCTTTTGTTGAAGAAATTTTAGTAAAAAAACTCAATGTTAAACATGTTTTTGTCGGTGAAGATTTTCGTTTTGGTTTTCAGCGCCAAGGTGATGTGGCGTTATTGCGCGCTCAGGGTGAAAGGTTGGGATTTAGTGTTGTCATGCACACAGAATTTTATCCTAGTTCAGCCCCTATTAGCACCGGCCCTGGCCAGGTAATTAGCAGTACTTCTATTCGCGAAGCTTTAAAGGCTGGAGATTTTCTGCTTGCAGAACAGTTATTAGGTCATCCTTATAAAAATATTGGTCGTGTTGTTCATGGTTTAAAATTAGGTCGTGAGTTAGGTTGTCCTACGGCTAATATTCCCATGAGAAGACGTTTTTCACCCGTGCATGGAGTTTATGTTGTGGCTGTAAAAGGTCCAGGCATTTCGCATTATGGTGTGGCTAGTATTGGCAATCGTCCTGCGATTGGCGCTGGCCCTGCATTTTTGTTAGAAGTCCATCTTTTTGATTTTTCAGGAGATTTATATGGAAAACGCTTGGAAGTCACGTATTTGCATAAATTGCGCGATGAGTGGATGTTTGGTTCGTTGGACGATCTAAAAACGCAAATAGCGATAGATTGCCAACAAGCGAGAGAATACGCCACAACGGTAAAATTGCCAAAATAAATGAATAGACTTTTTTTTAAAAGCGCCTATAATTTTAAGCTGAATACGCCCGTTGAACAATCCCACATAATGATTGTAACGTTGGTTAACAAGATAGTGCCTTTTGATTTGAAATTGGCAACTGAAGCTGCAAAACTTATCAAAGAAACACAATCTCTCGGTTTATCTTGGGGTGATTGTGAGTGTCTTGCATTGTCAAAAGAGCTGCATTTGCCGATTTATAGCGCAGATAAATATTGGCAAAAACTAGATATTCCTAATGAAATTATTTTAATAAGATAAGTGAATTAAAACATGATCGATTACAAAAACACCTTAAACCTACCCGAAACAGATTTTTCAATGAAAGCGAATTTGCCACAAACGGAACCGCAGCGTTTGCTTAATTGGCAATCATCTGGTTTATATGAAAAAATTCGCATGACATGTAAAGGCAAGAAAAAATTTATTTTGCATGATGGTCCTCCTTATGCGAACGGCAATATTCATATGGGCCATGCGTTAAATAAAATTTTAAAAGATATTATTATCAAATCTAAAACCTTAAGTGGTTTTGATGCACCCTATGTGCCAGGCTGGGATTGTCATGGTTTGCCGATTGAGTTAAATGTTGAGAAAAAAGTAGGGCGCCCAGGTGCAAAAATTGATGCGGCGGCTTTTCGGGTGGAGTGTCGAAAATATGCAGCACAACAAGTTGAGTTGCAACGTCAAGTGTTTGTGCGTTTAGGCGTTTTGGGTGATTGGTATCAACCCTATTTAACCATGGATTTTAAATATGAAGCCAATCAAGTGCGTGCGATTGCAAAAATTATTGAACAAGGTCATGTGCAAAAAGGTTATAAGCCTGTGTATTGGTGTAATGATTGTCGATCATCGCTTGCACTGGCAGAAGTAGAATACAAAAATAGACAGTCGCCGTCGATTTATGTTGAGTTTTTAGTAAATGAAGACTTGGTGCCAGCCTCCGCTGATATGATAACTTCAATAGTTATTTGGACAACAACACCATGGACATTGCCCGCAAACCAAGCCGTCGCTGTACATCCAGATTTACACTATGTCCTTATCGTAGGGGCTAGCGGCGCTCGCCCTCCACAACGATATATTGTTGCTTCAGATTTATTACAGAAATTTTGCGCTGAATTACATATCGAACATCCTGAAATTCTAAAAACGTTTGTAGGAAAAGAATTATCTGGCATTCAGTTACAACATCCTTGCTATAATAAAGTTGTCCCCATCGTTTTAAGTACGCACGTAACAGCCGACACAGGGACCGGTGCGGTACATATCGCTCCAAGCAACGGTGAAGACGATTTTCGTGTTGGTAAAGAAAATAATCTGAATTTAGAGAGTGTCATTGGTCAAGATAGTTGTTATATCGATGGCACAGAATTTTTTGCTGGCCTGCATGTTACCAAAGGTAATGATGCAGTTATAGAAAAATTAAAAGAAAAAAATACTTTATTGCATTCAGGGAAAATTGAACACAGTTATCCGCATTGTTGGCGCCATAAAACACCTTTGATTTTTCGTGCGACACCGCAATGGTTTATTAGTATGAGTCAAAATTATTTGCGCGAAACAGCATTGAATGCCATTAAAGAAGTTCGCTGGTTGCCCGACACTGGCTTTAATCGTATTCAAGCTATGATTGATAATAGTCCTGATTGGTGTATTTCCCGACAACGTACGTGGGGCGTGCCATTACCTTTATTTATTCATAAAGATAGTAATGAATTACATCCGCGCACACAAGAATTATTAGAAGAAGTTGCACAGCGTATTGAGCAAGCTGGCGTACAAGCTTGGTTTGATTTAGATGCAAAAGAATTATTGGGCGCGGATGCAGAATTTTATGAAAAAAGTAAAGATACGGTAGATGTTTGGTTAGATTCTGGTGTTTCGCATTTTTGTGTGTTGCGTCAACGAAGTGATCTGCAATTTCCAGCGGATGTTTATTTAGAAGGTTCTGATCAACATCGTGGTTGGTTTCAATCTTCTATGTTAAGTTCTTTGGCGATTTCAGGTGAAGCGCCCTACAAAGAAGTTGTTACGCACGGATTTTTAGTCGATGAACAAGGCTACAAAATGTCAAAATCTTTAGGAAATGTGATTGAGCCTGAAGAAGTAGTGCGGACATTAGGTGCCGATATTTTACGTTTATGGGTAGCGTCAACGGATTATCATGGTGAAATTGCTTTTTCAAATGATATTTTAAAACGTGTTGCCGATGTGTATCGACGTTTAAGAAATACTGCGCGATATTTTTTATCTAACTTACATGACTTTTCTCCCGAAACAGATTTGTTGCCTTATGAAAACTGGTTGTCATTAGATAAATGGGCGTTAGGTTTGGCTTATGATGTGCAAAAAAAAGTGAAAGCAGCCTATGATCGTTATGAATTTAATGAAGTTTATCAAATAGTTCATCATTTTTGCTCAATAGAAATGGGCGGTTTTTATTTAGATATCACTAAAGATCGTCAATATACCATGCAGAAAAACAGTTTAGGTCGACGTTCTGCGCAAAGTGCTGCTTATCATATTTTGCATGCATTGGTGCGTTGGTTGGCGCCATTGAGTTCATTTACGGCGGATGAGATTTGGCACTATATTCCTGGTAAAAGAGAAGAGTCAGTGTTTTTGACAGAATGGTATAATGATTTGCGTCCATTATCTGATACAGAAAAGCTGAATAATGCTTATTGGCAAGATGTGCGTGCGCTTCGGGATGAAGTCAACAAAGAAATTGAGCGTTTGCGTGCGGCCAAATTATTTGGTTCTGCTTTAGAAGCTTCGGTAGATATTTATGCGCAAGAGCCTCAATATACTGAGTTGTGTGAGCTGCGCGAAGAATTACGTTTTGTCATGATTGCTTCTGAAGTGTCTTTACATCATTGGGGTGATCAACCTGCTCATGCAGTTGCGACGGCGATACCGCATGTGGCTTTAGTTGTTACGGCAACATCCGATAAAAAATGTGTGCGCTGCTGGCATCGTCGTTCTGATGTTGGTGATGTTGAAAAGCACCCAGAACTTTGTGGTCGTTGTGTTGTCAATGTCGATGGTGATGGGGAAGTGCGGCGTTATGCTTAAATATAAACAATTGACCTGGCTCTGGTTGAGTGTATTTATTGTAGTGTTGGATCAAGTAACCAAACAAGCAGCTTTTACTGCTTTAATTGGTGGTCAACCAATAGGTGTATTGCCAGTCTTAAATTTTTCATTAGCATTTAATCGCGGTGCTGCATTTAGTTTTTTAAATTCAGCAGATGGTTGGCAAAATATTTTTTTTATTAGCTTAGCTTTTACATTTGTTTTGATAATGGTTATTTGGATGTTGCGGCACGCAAGTACGAAACTGAATGCATGTATTGCTTTGATTATTGGTGGTGCATTAGGTAATGTCATCGATCGTTTTCATTATGGTTATGTGATTGATTTTATTGATCTGCATCTTGGTGCACATCATTGGCCAACATTTAATGTTGCAGATAGCGCTATTTGTCTTGGCGTCATTTTTTTATTGATATTGAATTTAAATAAGGGTGAATAATATGACAACAACAATTCAGGTTGGTAGCACAGTAGTTATGCATTTTACTTTGAAATTAAGTGATAACTCTGTTGCAGAGACAACGAAAAAAGGTCAGCCAACACGTTTTACTTACACGGAGGCTAGTTTGCAAGATCCTGTTGAAAGTGCTTTGTTGGGAAAAGTGGCGGGAGATAAAGTGCGCGTTAGCTTAAAGCCAGAGCAAGGTTATGGTCCTGTATTGGATAGTAATGTTCACCAGGTAGAGAGGTATCGTTTCCCACAAGATTTGGTGCCGCAGGCGGGTGATGTTTATAGCTTTGACAAGCCTAATGGTGAATCGTTGACTGGAGTGATTACAGCGTGTAATGATGAAACTGTAACCGTAGATTTTAATCATCCGTTAGCAGGTAAAGATTTGTTGTGTGAGATGGAAGTCGTGGAAGTGATTGCTGCTGAAAAATAAACACGTATCACTTGAGGAAGAATATGCAAAGGATTTGGCGTTTTTTTTTGATCTTGCGTTGTGGCGTGATATGTTTTTTTCAGTATCACTATTATATTCGTTGTGGTGCGCTAACCTACACTAGTTTGCTTGGGTGCATCCCTGTGTTTTCCGTATTTGTCGCTGCATTAAGTAAGCTTCCTGTGGTGAAAAGTCAGTTGCCGCAATTACAAAATTTTGTGCTACATACTTTCCTTCCTGTTAAAGGTGAGAAATTTATCGACTACATTACTACCTTCAGTCATCAAGCCCAGGCGTTGCCTTGGTCGCAGTTTATGTTTTTAATTTTTGTAAGCATTGTTCTGGTTTTTTCGGTTGAGCGTACGATTAATTCTATTTTGGGCGAACAGAAAGCACACGCAATTTTACAGGGTTTTGTGCGGTCATGGTTTGCCATCATACTAATGATATTGCTGATGATCACCAGTTTTATATTAAGCAGCTATATTCTTTCTATACCTGTTCTGGTTAAGTTTAAGGTGATTGCAATTTTGCATGATTATTCATCTTGGTGGTTACCATTTTTAAGTAGTTTTCTTGGTTTTACGATAGTTTATTATATTGTGCCTAGTCGGTCGCCGCATATGTTTCACGCTTTGTTGGGCGGGGTAATTGCTAGTGCGCTTTTTGAAGTGATGAAATTGTGTTTTGCTTGGTTTATTGTCCAAATACCTACTTACAATGCCATTTATGGAACCTTGGCAATTATTCCCATTTTCATGATTTGGGTATACAGTTTTTGGTGTGTTTTTATTTATTGCGCACTATTAGTGAGAGAGTTAATGTAGATCTTATCCTAGATCCCGCGCACTAAGCGTGTTTGCTGTCGTTCAAGTTGCGGAATCCAGGTTAGTCAAAAATATTTTACTTCGTCTTGTTTGCTGGCTGGCTTTTAAAGCACAAAATATTTTCAGGCTTATTTTTTCAATATCTCCATCAGCTGACTGATCGATATATTTGTTGCTTCGTTTGAGTTACGATATTTGTACTCCAGAGTTTGGCTGTCTAAGCCCTTGTCAGATAAGACGACGCGATGGGGAATGCCAATGAGTTCTGCGTCTGCAAACATTACGCCGGGACGTTCATTTCGATCATCAAATAATACCTCAACACCTTGTTGACTTAGGGTGTGGTAAAGATCCTCACATGCTTGTTGCAATCGTTGAGATTTATGCAAGTTTATTGGAATAATGACCACCTGGAATGGTGCAAGATTTTCTGGCCAAATAATACCTTTGTCATCATGACATTGCTCAACAGCAGCAGCGACGATTCGCGATACGCCTATGCCATAACATCCCATTTGCATAATGACTGGCTGGCCTGATTCATTTAAAACAGAGGCATTAAATTTTTTACTATAGGTATCGCCTAGTTGAAAAATATGACCAACTTCAATACCGCGCGCAATGGTTAATTTGCCTTTGCCGTCTGGGCTTGGATCACCTTCTTTGGCATCTAGTAATTCGACATTGGTGCAAAAATCGCTTTCAGTGCTTATCGCTAGCTTATCTTCGCCTGATGGTGTGATCACATGGAATTCATGCGATACTTTTCCACCAATGCTGCCAGTGTCGGCTTGGGCTGCGCGAAAGGTTAATCCTAGTTGGGTAAAAATGCGAGTATAAGCGTCATAAAATTTTTGGTAGGTTTGTTCTAGCGACGCCATATCTACATGAAAAGAATAAGCATCTTTCATAATAAATTCACGAGCACGCAAGACGCCTGCGCGAGGGCGTGTTTCATCTCGAAATTTTGTTTGAATCTGATAGAACGCGATAGGTAATTGTTTATAGCTTTTTAATTCATGCCGCATCATGCTGGTAATTGCTTCTTCGTGCGTTGGCCCTAGGCATGTATTGCGCTCATGTCTGTCGTTGAATTTTAATAATTCTGGACCAAAGCTGTCCCAGCGACCAGACTCTTGCCAAATATCGCAGGGTTGCACAGAGGGCATGAGCAATTCATGACAGCCAATCGCATTCATTTCCTTGCGAACAATATTCTCAACTTTGCGCAACACGCGTAGTCCAAGCGGCAGCCATTGGTATAGTCCAGCGCCTAAAGGCCGAATCATGCCAGCCCGTAACATAAGTTGATGGCTAATGGTTTCTGCCCCTGCTGGGGATTCTTTCTGGGTTGTGAGCAAATATTGACTAGTTCGCATCGGTAAATTTTAAATAGTGAAAAGGTAAGCCAGTCTAACCAACTACAACAAAAATGCAAGAGAAGCTGGTAAAGTTCTGATTTGGGGCTATACTAGCTTGCAGTTATACTGATTTATAAAGGTTGTTGTTTGAAAACGATAATACGAAAACATCCCCGACTTTTTTTGTCATTTGCGGCCATATTAAGTATCTTTATATTTGTTTTTTTGCATTTTAATCACCAGCGCTTATTAGCGTATTATTACATCAATGAGCATTCTGAGGTTTGGGTAGAGCCATCTATCGATATTATCGCTTTTCTATCGACAACTATTTTGTTTATGTTACTGAGTTTAGCAATTTTAATGCAGAGGCATATTTTTCGTTTAGAGCGAGAAATTGATGAGCGCATCATGCTGGAGAAGCAGCGTGAGGAAATTAAGCAAGCTTTGTTGCAAAGCCAAAAACTTGAAGCTGTTGGCATGTTGGCTGGAGGCATCGCGCATAACTTTAATAATGTCTTATATGCTATTCAAGGTTATGTACAAATGTCGCGTTTAGATATCGATCCGGCGACGATTACTTATCAAAACTTGGGCAAAGTTTTGGAAGCAGTAGAGCGTGGTCAAGAATTGGTTCAAGGTATTCTTTGTTTTAGTCGTCGTGAGCACTATCATTTGGCGCCATTAAGCTTACGCCAAGTACTTGATAGTGCGATTCAGCTATTGCAATCAACATTGCCGGCATCGACTCAATTATCGGTTAAAATTGATCTGGCAGATGATTTGGTTGATGCCAATCGCACGCAACTGCAACAAGTTTTTATCAATATTATTCGTAATGCAGCGGATTCTTTGGGTGAAAATGGTACAATCACAGTGCATGCTGTGTTAGAAGATAAGCCAGAGAGTTTAAAAATATTGCGTCCTGGTTTACCATATCCAGCTTATTTTGTTGTGAGCATAAAAGATAACGGCTCTGGTATGAGTGAAGAAACTTTACGGCACTTATTTGAGCCTTTTTTTACGACCAAAGATGTTGGCAAAGGAACGGGATTGGGATTAGCAACTGCGCGTTCGATTGTGCGGGACCATCGTGGCGAAATGATTGTACAAAGTGTGTTGAATCAGGGCAGTACATTTATAGTGTTGCTTCCTATCAGTGCGGGAAGAGAGGAGAAAAAGTGATGGCGAATATTTTAGTAGTGGAA
The DNA here is from genome assembly GCA_021151585.1 of Alphaproteobacteria bacterium. Lineage (GTDB taxonomy): Bacteria > Pseudomonadota > Gammaproteobacteria > JAGOUN01 > JAGOUN01 > JAGOUN01. Next base: position 41,098 of record JAGKWX010000010.1, read on the forward strand.
GATGATGTTTTTGTTGCGGACATGTTAAATCAAATGCTAACCCGTGCAAATCATCAGGTTAAAGTGGCAAAAGATGGCGAAGACGCTGTTGGTGTTTTGCAGTCTTTTATTCCTGATGTTTTAGTAACTGATATTTTAATGCCTAAAAAAAGTGGCACGACTCTGATTACCGAAGTCAAAGAGCAGCACCCCGATATATCGATAATTGCTATTTCTGGGGGCGGGCGTGCTGACCCGATTGGTTATTTAGATTTATCTGAAGAATTGGGCGCAGAAATTTCTTTCGCTAAGCCTGTGGACAATGATGCTATTTTGATGACTATTGATTTAATGCTTGCAAAAAAGAAACTGCATTAACATGCGGTTATATACATAGTAATGAAACGCGATTTACGTTCTTGGGTAGAGTATCTTACTCAGTTGCATGTGCGGTCAATCGATCTTGAACTCGGTCGTATGCAGCGCGTTGCAGAAGTTTTATCTATCCAGCAGCCTGCTTGTCCGGTGATTACCGTCGCCGGAACTAACGGAAAAGGCTCTGTTGTTGGTTTTCTTGAGGCTTACTATGTTGCCATGGGTTTAAAAGTCGCGGCGTATACCTCTCCCTATCTCATTTCCTTTAATGAGCAATTTCGTATTAATCAACTGTGGATTTCTGACGAAGCATTATCCAGTTATTTTGAGAAAATTGATTATGCTCGTGGCGAAATCACTTTGACGCTGTTTGAGTTTAAAACCCTGGCCGCATTTTTATATTTTGCTGATCACGTGCCTGACATTATGATTTTAGAGGTCGGGCTAGGTGGGCGGTTAGATAGTGTTAATATGTTTGATCCTGATATTGCGGTGATTACTTCGATAGGCTTAGATCATTGTGACTGGTTGGGTAATACACGTGAACTTATTGCCTGTGAAAAAGCTGGTATTTTTCGTTGTGGAAAATTAGCGGTTTGTGGTGATTTACATCCGCCTGTTACTATTCAAAAAGTTGCTCATGACGTCGGCGCGCAAGTTTTTTATAGAAATAAAGATTTTTTTATTAGTAATAACGAAGATGGTACATGGACTTGGCAAAGTAATGATGTGATTTTAAACAATTTACCGGAGCCGATATTGTTGAAAGATAATATTGCAACGGGGTTAATGGTGATTGAGTTAATCGAGCAACATGTTGGTGTTGGAGGTGCCCGACTAGGGTCTGGCAGGGCTCGCCCTGAGCATGACAAAACACATCAGATGATTGCTACCACCACTGTTCCAGGTCGTCAACAAATCATCTCTCACAACCCTTTTATTGTTGTTGACGTTTCACACAATGAAGACAGCGTGCGTCGTTTAACTGAATTTTTAAAAAAACATCATAAGAGAAACGTGAGCGCCGTTTTTTCAGTTTTAAACACCAAAGATTTTAAAGTTATGGCAAGTATCATTGCATCGTATGTTTCAGAATGGCATATTGCTGAAATTCAGCATCCTGATGCCATGTCTATTGCGCAGATTGAAGCAATTTTGCATGATAATCAGGCGCAAGTATTTATTTATCCTTCTATCACGGAAGCTTATAAAACAGTAAGACAATTATCTAATAACCCCATTGTCGCCTTTGGGTCATTTCATGTCGTGGCTGAGGTTTTAGCGTGCCAAGCTAATAATTCGCCATGAGCTGCAATATTGTGCACTCGTAAATAGTTAATATGTTTTTGCATTAGAGATTGTGATGCTATTAATGTTAAATCATCGCGCCTTTGCGGGGCTTGATCAGTAAAGAGTGATAAAAACTTTTTGCGTGAATGCCCTATTAATATGGGTAGGTTCAGAGAGCGCAGTTCGTCAATACGTTGTAATATTTCTAAATTTTGTTCATCAGTCTTGCCAAAGCCAATACCGGGATCCAAAATAATCTTACTCAGATTTACGCCTTGTGCGAGCAATGTTTCTAGGCGTTGTTCTGCCCACTGCTTGATCAGCGTCATTGGGTCTTGTTGCCATGGCAACTGTTGTTCCGAAGAGGGGGGTACGCCTAAATGATGCATCATAACCCAGTGGTTGTCTGGGTGTTCTGATATTAATTGCTGCATAGCGACATCTTCTAAACCGCTCACATCATTAATCCAATCTACGCCCAAGTCTAAGCACTTTCGTGCTGTAGCGACATGTCGCGTGTCAATGCTGATAATGGGTTTGGTGGGTAAATTTTTACAAATGCTTGGAATAGCTTGTAAAATAGGTTCTAAACGTTGCCATTCGATATCGTGTGGCGTTTGATTGGCATGTGTTGTCCAGATATTTTGTGACGTCGCTTCTGCGCCGATATCGATAATTTCAGCACCTTGTAAAACAAGTTGTTGAATTCGTTCTAGCGCTTGTTCGGGTGAGACAAATAAACCACCGTCAGAAAAAGAATTAGGTGTTACATTTAAAACGCCTACTAATTTTGTGCCAGTGATAGTTTGCCGAATTTGATGTGTTCGAAAAGCTGCTTCAGCAGTAAAGCGAGATCCCCAGTGTCGAGACAATTCCACGGCGGTTTTGTTCGATCTTGGGTGAATCCAGCGCGGCGCCAAGTCCGCCAGTGGCCACAGCGCAAAAGGGCGGTTGATTAGCTCGCGATGTGGGATATGTAAGTCCTCGGTTTCTATTACTTGATCGTTCCAGGCAAGGATATCGATATCAATAATACGTGGGCTCCAATGGCCCAATGATATCCGCCCCATGTTTGTCTCAATACGTTTAATAAGCTTCAATAAGTCACTAGGGGATAGGCTGCTTGAGCATGCGATAGCGGCATTTAGAAAGGGTTGTTGCCATGCTTCGACGTCGGTGGGTAAGGCATCGGAAGAATAAACAGGCGAGCAAGCGATGACCGTTATGTCTTGTGATGTGAGCAAATATTGCAAAGCTTGACGTAGATTTTCTAATCGATTGCCTAAATTACTGCCTAAGCCTAGTATGATCATGCATCACCTATAGTAAAACTTGCGCATTGTAGTGTGGCTATTGGGGGGTGAAGCTTATGTACTTTAACAGATAGGTAGATTTCAGAATTTTTCAGTTGGTTTTTTACCGCGGTATGAATCGCATAAGCTAAGTGTTCAATAAGTTTAAAGGGGCGTGATTGACATACGCTTTCGACGATTTGAAGTAACTTTGCGTAACATTGTGTGTCGTTTAGTTCATCTGAAACGCACGCTTGTGGTAGTGTTGGATAGCGTAGCGTGATGTCCACAGCAATCGGCTGTGGCTCAGCCCTTTCTTCATCTGTCCATCCGAGGTTGACCGTGGTTTTATAGTTGGTCGCTTCTAATAATGCTTGCGTTGGCATGCGGTTTTTTCCATAATTAGGTAGAAATTTTGGTAATCATTTTAGATAAGAATCGAGAGTTTTCCTATGCCTATTTATGAATATTTATGTGAAAGCTGTGGTAATGAGCTGGAGCAGTTGCAAAAAATCAGTGACGCACCATTGTCGCAATGCCCATCATGTGGCGCATCTAGTCTGCGTAAGAAAATTTCCGCAGCCGGTTTTCAATTGAAAGGTACGGGTTGGTATGCGACTGACTTTAAAGATAAGTCCAAGCCGAGTACGGCAACATCCAATGAATCAAAAAAAGAAGAAACGACTTAGTTTAGCTGAGATTGCTCTATTCACTCCGTTAATGTCTTTAAGAGGCCGTATATGTTTGCAATTGTTAGAAAATATTTTATTTCGGGTTTATTAACTTGGATTCCTGTCATTGTTACTTTGTTGGTAATTAATTTTTTAGTTGGTTTATTGACAAGTATTTATCACACCGCATCGCAATATTTTCATTTTGGTGTTGATATTCCTGGTTTTGGTATTATTTTGACAGTGCTAGTTATATTTTTTACGGGTGTGTTAACGGCAAATTTTATTGGCAAAAAATTAATAAATTGGTGGAATTTATTTGTCAGCAAAATTCCTTTAGTGCGCACGATTTATTTGGGCGTTAAACAAGTGCTTGATACCATGTTTACCAAAGGCCAAGCGTTTCGTAAAGTATATTTGGTGCAGTATCCTCGACAAGGTGTGTGGACCATTGCCTTTCAAACCGGAAAAGGGCATGAAGCTTTTAATGCGCAAATCAGCCAGGCTGGCGTCTTGACATTGTTTATTCCAACAACACCAAACCCGACCTCCGGTTTTATTATTTTCGCGCGTGAAGAAGAAGTTATTCCTTTAGATATGAGCGTAGATCAGGCGCTCAAATATGTCATATCACTCGGTGTTGTGCAGTCATGAGATCTTGCTAGCAAAACTTCGCAGAGAGATAATGTTTTTTAAGAGCCTAAGCTGTGTCTACAAGTTAAGGCGTATGTTATGCGGAGGTTAAATTGATGAAAGAATTAATTGTTATTACCGGCGCAAGTTCCGGCATTGGTGAAGCTACCGCACGCGCTTTTTCCGAGTTAGGCTATCCGCTACTGTTGTTGGCGCGTCGTATAGACAAGCTATTGGCGTTGAACTTACCGAATGCAATATGCCAAAAAGTCGATGTGACTCATCGTCAAGAAGTGATCACTGCGATTGCGGAAGCGGAAAAGCACTACGGCCCCACCGGCTGTATTGTTAATAATGCCGGCGTGATGCTCTTGGGTTTAATGTCAGAACAAAATCCTGAAGAATGGCAGCACATGCTTGATGTGAATGTTATGGGCGTGATGAACGGAATACACGCTGTATTGCCATCGATGATCAAGCGAAAGACAGGTACCATTATTAATGTTAGTTCTGTGGCAGGTCGAAAAACGTATCGTCATCATGCGGCATATTGCAGTACAAAATTTGCCGTTCATGCGATGACCGAAAATCTACGAGAAGAGGTCTCGCAGCACAATGTTCGGTTAATTACGATAGCGCCTGGGGCGGTTGAGACAGAGTTATTAAGTCATACCACCGCAGATGACATTCGAGAGGATTATGAGTCATGGAAAAAAGAAATAGGTGGCGTTTTGATCTCTGAGGATATCGCTCGCGCTATCCTTTTTGCTTATCAACAACCTCAGCGGGTTTGTGTTCGTGAAATTGTTGTTTGTGCGACACTGCAGGCTCCTTGATGTCTGGAAGTTTAACGAATACCAGTTATGTATTAAAAAAAAATTTATTACATCGTTTTGATCAATTGTATGACATTTATATGCATCCAAATGTGAATCGATTTTTAAATTTTGAAGTGATGCCAAAAGAGCAGTTTAGAGTTATTTTTAATGAATTAACTAACGCAGGCACTTTGTATACATATGAAGCTGACGATCAAGTGTTGGCAACAACTATAGTTATAAGGCAAAAGCGTCGGGTGTATCATGTGGCAACGTTAACTACCTTGGCTACGCATCCTGACTTCCAACATCAAGGTATCGGAATTCGATTTATCAAAGCTTTAATACCGGTGTTGCAGCATGAGGGTATTAAGCGCATAGATTTGCATACAGAGGCTGATAATACGGCAGCGATTTGTTTTTATAAAAAACTTGGTTTTGTGCATGAAGGTACTATGAAAAAATTGTTTAAAAGAGCTGATGAAGATGATTATATTGATCAGTATATTATGGGGCTAATATTGGGTTCTGATGACAGTTTTTGTTGAACTGCGTTGATCTAGTCTGGTGTATTAAAAAACCACAGCACCTACTAAGATCTAAAAACACAGGGCGGTTAATAGGTGATAGAGGGTGCTGGTCTAGATTAGGTGACTCATTCTTTGCGGGGGTGTGGTTGATCGATACGGTTTGCTAAATATCCTGAGTACTTAATTAAGTAGGGTGTTGTGAAAGTTGTAATCGCAGAAACGGCAACAATAATTGGATAAAACGCATCGCTAATGACATGTAGTGCTAGGCCAAGGCCGGCGATAATAAAAGAAAATTCGCCAATTTGAGCCATGCTAAATCCAATGCGCAACGAGTCAGAAATTTTTCTTCCGGTTAAGAGGGCGCCTAATCCTGTTGTCATTAATTTGCCTAGAATTGTGATAACGCACAGGAGTAAAACGATAGGGAATTTTTGCCAAATAACAAGTGGGTCGATCAGCATACCAATCGAGACAAAAAATACGGCGGCAAAAATATTTCGAATTGGTTGAATAACTTTTTCAATATTATGTACTAACTTGGTTTCCGCTAAGATGGCACCCATGATGAAAGCGCCTAGCGCTGTTGAATAATGAAAATATGCTGCGCACCAGACAAGTAAAAGACACGAGGCAACTGACACAACCGTTAATGTTTCTTCGCTGCTGTATTGCATCATTTTTTGAAACACTGGAGGCACAAGAAAATAGCCGATGATAAACCATCCTCCGAGAAATAAGGTTAATTTCCCGGCAGCGATCAAAATAGCAGGTGAAAAAAAATTATTGGTCATGACAATTGTTGATAATCCAACCATTAATAAAATGGCAAATAAATCTTCAACAATCAAAACGCCAAAGATAACCTCTGTAAAGTGTTGCTTTTTTAAATTTAATTCTTCCAATGCTTTAATAATAATGGTGGTCGATGATATGGATAGCGCTGCGCCTAAAAATAGGCTTTCATGCCAAGGCCAGCCTATTGTTAGGCCGGTAACAGTTCCGACGACTAGCATCAAGATAACTTCAGTAAAAGCCGTGACGCTGGCTGATTTTCCTACGTTTTTCAGTTTATGAAAACTAAACTCTAGCCCGAGCGAAAACATAAGAAAAATAACACCTAATTCTGATAGTATGCGAATATTTGGGATATCTTCCACAAATGAGCTAGAAAAAGTATGTGGTCCGACAATAATGCCAGCGACCAAATAACCCAGCACGACAGGTTGGCGTATTTTTTGAAACAACCAGGTTACAAAGCCTGCGATGCCCAATATAATGGCTAAATCTTTAATGAGGGGCGCTAGTTCGTGCATATTTGTCATCCAAATAATTGTTAAACCATTTTAGCAGGAAATAAAATGGAGTAACAATGCTTGTTATCTATCGACCAATTGTATATACTTTAAATATATACATCTTCATAAGGACCAAGACAATGAGAACAACGCGTGTTTTTATGTCTGGGAATTCACAGGCGGTTCGTCTTCCGGTAGACTTTCAGGTTTCGACTGATGAGGTGGAAATTTTTAAGCGAAATAATGAGATTGTGATTAGAGAAAAACCAAAAAATTTAGCACAAGCTTTTGCTTTATTTTCTGAGTTTCCACATGATTTTTTTGATGAAGGTAGGCAAAATGATTCTCGGAATGAAAGAGAATATTAAATGACGTTGCGCTATTTATTAGACACAAATATGTGTATTTATATTGCAAAACAACAACCATTGTCAGTGTTGAGAAAATTTGAAACACTACACATAGGTAGCGTTGTCATGTCTACTATAAGTTATGGTGAATTACTGTATGGCGCGCAAAAAAGCCAATATTCACAACAAGCGCTATTAATATTAGAAGAATTAATAAAATTTATTCCGCTGCTCCCTTTGCCTGCTGTCGTTGCGCAACATTATGGCAATATGTGTGCACAGCTTGAAAAGCAGGGCGAGCTAATGTGCAATAATGACTTATGGATTGCATCACAGGCTATAGCAATGGAATTAACATTGGTCACGAATAATGTTCGTGAATTTTCACGAATTCCAGGATTAAAATTAGAAAATTGGGTTAATGATTAGGGGTAAATAATGAAACGAACACATTACTGCGGCGACGTCACAGAGCAATTTTTAAATGAAACGGTAACCGTCATGGGTTGGGCGCATCGTCGCCGTGATCACGGCGGGGTAATTTTTATTGATCTACGTGATCGCGAAGGTTTGGTGCAAATTGTTATTAATCCTGATAATCAAGCGGCTTTTGGCGTCGGTGAAAAAATTCGTAATGAATTTGTATTGAGAATTGTTGGTAAGGTTCAGCCGCGTTTGCAAGGGACGGTTAATGATAAATTAAAAACCGGTAACATCGAAATTGTGGCTGATTCAGTCGAGATTTTAAATCATGCAGAACCTGTTCCATTTCGTATTGATGAGCACCAAGCCATCAGTGAAGAAGTGCGTTTGAAATATCGTTATTTAGATTTGCGTCGTCACGAAATGTCACAACGGTTACGTACACGTGCGAAAATCACACGGATGATGCGTGAATTTTTGAATGAGCAAGGTTTTGTCGATGTCGAAACACCATTTTTAACCAAATCAACCCCAGAAGGTGCGCGTGATTACTTAGTGCCAAGTCGCGTACATCCCGGTGAGTTTTTTGCATTACCACAGTCACCGCAATTATTTAAACAATTGCTGATGATGTCTGGCATGGATAAATATTATCAAATCGTAAAATGTTTCCGTGATGAAGATTTGCGAGCAGATCGTCAACCTGAATTTACACAGCTAGATATTGAAATGTCTTTTATTGATGAACATGATATTCAACAATTAATGGAAACAATGATGCGTTTCATTTTTAAAAGCATTATTAATATTGATTTGCCAGAAAAATTTCCACGCATGACTTATGCTGAAGCCATGAATCGCTATGGTAGTGATAAACCGGATATGCGTATTCCATTAGAGCTTATCGACGTCGGTGATTTAATGTGTGATGTTGATTTTAAGGTATTTAGTGGTCCCGCTAACGATAAAGATAGTCGTGTTGCTGCTATGAAAGTCGTAGGTGCGGCTGATTTGTCTCGTAAAGATATCGATGATTATACCCAATTGGTTGCTATCTATGGAGCGAAGGGTTTGGCGTATATCAAAGTCAATCACCTTGAAAAAGGTTTAGAAGGATTACAATCGCCTATTGTCAAATTTATTCCTGAAAAAACAGTGAATGAATTATTAACCCGCCTCGATGCAAAAAATGGTGATATTATTTTCTTCGGTGCGGATAAATCAAAAATTGTCAATGATGCATTAGGCGCCTTGCGTACGCGTATCGGCCATGATAGAAAACTATTTGCCAGTGATTGGGCGGCGTTATGGGTCGTAGATTTCCCGATGTTTGAATTCGCTGATGGGCGTTGGAATTCTTTACATCATCCATTTACTGCGCCTGTTTTGAAGTCGCTTGATGATTTAACAACATCACCCGGCGAATTGATTTCTCGTGGTTATGATATGGTGATCAATGGTTATGAAGTTGGCGGGGGTTCAATACGCATTCACCAAACAGAAATGCAACAAAAAGTATTTAAATTGTTAGGGATTGGCGAGGAAGAGGCGCATGCAAAATTTGGCTTCTTGCTTGATGCGTTAAAGTTTGGTTGCCCACCGCACGGCGGTATTGCGTTTGGTGTTGATAGAATCACCATGTTATTAACCGATACAACATCGATTCGTGATGTCATTGCTTTTCCAAAAACACAAAGCGCGCAATGTTTGTTGATGGATGCGCCATCAAAAGTAGATGGAAAGCAGTTGCAGGAGTTAGGAATTAAAGTCAAATCATAGTAACGACATAGTCGTTATTTGAAAAACATTATCATATTATGTGGGAGATACAAACGTGGCTGGACATAGTAAATGGGCGAATATACAACACCGCAAAGGCGCTCAAGATAAAAAACGTGGTAAGATTTTTACAAAACTCATTCGTGAAATTACCGTTGCTGCCAAAATGGGTGGCGGTGATGCCGGCAGTAATCCGCGTTTGCGTTTAGCGATAGATAAGGCGTTAACAGCGAACATGACCCGCGATACGATTGATCGTGCGGTAAAACGCGGTGCTGGCGGTTTAGAAGGTGAAAATATGGAAGAAGTGCGCTATGAAGGTTATGGTCCTGCCGGCGTTGCAGTGATGGTCGATTGCTTAACCGACAATCGTAATCGCACCGTTGGTGAAGTGCGTCACGCATTTTCTAAACGAGGCGGCAATTTAGGTACTGATGGTTCGGTATCTTATTTGTTTAGTAAGCAAGGACATATTGGATTTTCCGCGAGCGTAGGTGAAGATAAGGTGATGGAGATTGCTCTAGAAGCGGGTGCTGATGATATTGAAACGGATGAAGACGGCAACATTACCGTCATTACTAGTGCAGATACTTTTGAAGAGGTGAAAACGGCATTAGACGCGAAAGGGTTAAAAGCGGAATTTGCAGAAGTGACCCAGGTAGCGTCTACTATGGCTGAATTAGATAAAGACGCCGCTGAAAAACTTTTAGCGTTAGTCGATATGTTGGAAGAGCTTGATGACGTCCAGAACGTTTATACCAATGCAGAGATTTCTTCAGAAATCATGTCACAATTGTAACAAGGCGTGCGGATCTGCGTCATTGCAACATTAGCGCTCTGGGGCTTGCTACCTGTCACGTTTCATTGTAATTAAGGCTCACGATCCCAACCTATTTTAGGTGAGATGCACACTATTTTTCATGATGTGCATCTCTGATTTTTTTACCCTATTAGGTTATCAATGGATTGTTGAATAATATCATCCGGCAAATGATTGCACCGATTATCAGCGGCTATTTGTAGTGCTTAACATTATCCATCAGTACAATATCTCCTGGCTTCAAATTGGGAACTAAGCAATCACGAATAAAAGCTAAAAATATCTCGCCATTCGTTGCCCATTGACCATAGAGTGCCGCTTTAATTTCATTGAGCCCAATAGCGCCAATGATGCCAAAGTAATTTCCTCTTGCATGTGGCTTTGGAAGTTTAATTCTTTGTCCGCCTAGGACGCGCGCATAATCTCTGCACAAGCTCAGATTCGCACCTGATTAATCTAAGAAAATAAGGCGCGAAGGTAACTACTCGCGCCCCTCAAGCCAATATTTCATTTGCTAAAGCCATTTCAATTGCCACTAATGGATTATACCCTTTACTTGCCATCGTTTGCAGATAACTCGAAATTTGACAATACGCTTTTGCATAAATTTCTGATCGGAAACAACCTGATACTTTTTGTTTTACTTTTGCCATACGTAAATCACGTTCTGCACGATTATTTGTAAACGCTACTTCTGATTTTTTTGCAAATAATAAGACAGCAGTTTCGTATTCTTTAAAACGTTCCCATAAATTGTGAGCATCGGATTTTGCCATTTTTCCTCGTTTTCCGTTAGGTTTTGCTGGAATGGTGGGTAATTCTTTTTCTCCACGTGTTAAAATATTTCTGTAACGCTTTTGAAGCAACGCGTATTCATTGTGACTTAACCTTTTATTTTTTCTCTTAGAAACGCACTTACACGTTTCGAGCAATAATTTTTTTAGATTCATTGCCCAAGCGTAACCATTTGCCTCAATGATAGCCGTCAATTCTCGCACCAGATGTGAGCCACACAAACCATGATCGCAATCGTGATAACTGAGATAAGAAGCCAAACAATCGTGAATGATAGTTCCCGAATATCGCGGAATGATATGGATGGCTTCCATAGCTTCCAAGCCACGTCCTGGATGCAGAAACTTCAGCGTAATGTCACCGGATGCATAGACGTGAATCCACTGTCTCTTTTTATCAACGCGCAGAGAAGTTTCATCAACATGAAGCGATGGCAATAGAAGTATTTTATCCATAGCTGCATTTTCCCAAGCCTCCAACTTTTCATAGAGACGCAAAACAAATTTTAAAAAGGTCGCTTCGGAAAGTTTTTCATTGATTAATGCAAACAATAGATTTTGCGCGCGTTTTAAAGATACCATATGACAAATAATCAGATTAATAACATACGCCTTCAAGCCAGCGCCATATTGCAACGGGCCTTGCAGATGTTCAGGAAATGGAGCTTGTGTGACCGCTTCACACATGGGGCAGTCTTTCACTTCCACGTCGGTATGTTTTACCCGTTTTTCAAAAACAATATCGATTTCAGTTCGACGCTCAATATGGTTACAGGGTATATTTCGCAAATCTTCTCCGCACACGGCGCATTGATCGACAGGAATCAATGTTATCGTTTCTATCGTGCGCGTATTCTTGGCCACTTGCGAAGATTCAAGTTTACCTTTTCCTTTTGAGCCGGTATGAGACAAGCTAGAGCCATCTTTATCCGTTTGAGAAGACGGCTTGCTGGAATTTTTAGAATTCTTCTGGGTAGTCTTTTCCATGAAAATGCACAACAATAAATTGATGAGTGTCAATAACCCTTGAATTAAAACGCGAGTTTCAACATCCATTTTCTTTGATTGAGATAAACGCTCAAACTCCGTTTTTAAACGCTGGGTTTCTTCACGAACAGATTCTCGATTAACACTACTCATTCTATAATTTAGCAAAGAAATAATTTCAATGAAGACAAGCATAACACAGCTTTTTTTTCTACGATTTTTTTGATCCAAAATCAACGATCAACCCTGAAGGCTGGTGAAAAATTAAAAAAATCATTTTAATGTTGGAAACGAGTGTTATGGTAGCGATAAAATAATGTTACTGTTATTCAGTAACCCCACCTGAACCGAAGTACAATATTTCGGCGTCATTTTTTCTAAATTCGGCGATTGAATCGCGGCGGCTTTGTTGTCATCTTCTCGTTGCTGTTGCATATTCTTCACCTACATTTTATCTCATACAATAATAGCCGTTATTCGGGCATAAATCGACACTCACGGTGAATATTTTATTCACCGGCGGTGGTTTTCATCGAAGCCGATCTTGCAATAAAGCAATCACCTTTTGTGAGAGTTTTTCACATTCGGTAATGCTCGTTTCCAAGTAGAGTAATTCCATTCTTTGCACGACACTCAAATACGCATATTGTCTCCAATAGTCGCATTGTTTTTTTGAGAAAGAGTAACTGCTCTATCTGGCCATTATGATCTTTCAAGCACTCTTCATCACTCCATATATCATACGGAGGATGGGTCATATAACCGGTTAAATGTTCATGCGTTTTTTCAGACGCATGAATCGCCGCCATCACCTTGTCGTGAATCACTGGCATCATATCAATCGTTTGCCATTGCGGTTGATGTTGTTCTACCATGATATCACTTGCTCCACTCCTGCCTTTAGAACGATCCGCTTATTTGTGAAATCCACTTTGGCGTAGTGTTGTCGTTAATGTCGTCACTTTATCATTATAACGCGGTTCATCTCTATCGGTATCTCTGGCTTTTTCATACCAAAACAACGCTTTGTTCAAATCTATGGTTCTCGTATCAGTATCACCTTTTTCATACATCCGCCCCAAATTAAACATCGCAGGAGCGTGGCCTGCTTCTGCGCCTTGCTTAAAATACTCTGCCGCCCTGGCTGGATCT
>JAGKWX010000011.1 GCA_021151585.1 Alphaproteobacteria bacterium
GCCAGCCTTAAAATTAAAAAGGACATCATGACGGAAAAATTAAACTTGACAAGGTGTGCTTAAATTAGCGGATACAAATAACGAATTATTTCGTGTACCTTGTCCCACGCTCAGTCGTTGCAAACTTTAAGCCTGCACCGCAACTAAAAGAAAAACTTAATCGACAAGAATAACCATGAAATTTACGCACCATATTTCATGGTGTTAGATATATCGTCGATACCGATTAAAATCAAACGTTTCTTTTGGCTCTCCATTACTGTTTACGATAACTTTAGTGGGGCTTGCCAAGAATTTAACAATGCTTATGCTATCGTCGGTTTTAATACCTGCTAGTAACATACCAATGGCTTGGTGCATAGAGCGTGTTTGATGTGAATATTCCGATGATCTACTCCAAAAACAGCAAGTTTTAGTCGCACTATAATCGCGCTCTTTGGCGAGCGGGTGATTTTTGCTTTCGAGTAAGTAGCGCGCAAACTTAATTCGCTCTGTGACGGTCATGGCTTCTATTTTTTCTTTTAGAATAGATAAATAATTGATTTTGAATTCTTTTAATGCTGTCGCAGAAATCTCATCGCTTACTGAAATAGTAGATGCGATTGTTGCGTTATCATCCTTGTCCGATATATCGAGTGACTCGAGCCCATTTGAATGAAGATTCAGCATTTCTTTGACTTCTTGTTGTATCATATCATCTGCATGCTTTGTTGGCATGTTAGATTGAAGTTGTTGCATTACTTTTTGAATACTATCAACAGATGTATTGAGTTCGTCATCAATAGTTGAGCTTTTAGGTATTTTCGGACTTTTAGGGCTTGGAGGATTGCTTTGACTATCAGGCTTTATACTTGAAGGGTTTACGAGCTTTAGCGTGAGATCAGTATGATTAGCGACACACATAGTGTCTGTGAATACTGTGCCCACATCCAGATTAACAACATTAATATGAGCAAAAACTTCCGCAGAAGATTTCAGTGCGTTATGACCTGCGTATGTCGGCGTAGAAAATGAGGTCCTATGATTAGATATTAACGTTTGATTGTAATCGTGGTTATCTGCTTCTAAAACAGGATTATTTTCAAGTTCTATCCTATATTTCTCAGGATCCGCTGTCGTCGATTGGTCAACTGGCCTAGCCCATGTCATGTAGCCGATTTGTCGTTTTGTCAGTTGCGGATTATCGGCTTGTAAAGCTGAACGTATTTCTGGTTCTGACAGCGGTGCCGCATGCACAATATCAAAGGATGAAACTTCTCCTTGTTTTGCCTCATCAACACGGATCATATAAGGCAGTGGCTTTATAAAGGCTTCGACTTCTTTACGCTCTTCTTCGCTTAACCCAAAAACCCAACCCGCGCCATTATTAATGGCCATTCCCATAACATCATTACAAAACGATCGCATCGCATGAGATTGACTAGTATTTGATATACGAATTAATTCTTTTCCAATAAATATAGCGTCTTCATAGTCATGTATATCTTTGCTTTTTTTACATTTGTATTTTTGGGCTAATTTTTTTAAAGCTTCAGATAAGCGAATTTGAACTAATTCAAGTTGAGTAATTGACCCTTCAGTATCTTTTTGCGCAATAAGTTCATCCATAACCCTTGCTTGCTGTATCGCTTTTAATACTATATCTTCATGATTACCGCGAACAGCGTAAATAGATTTTCCAGCAGCTATTTGATTATTCACATATCGTATGGTTCCTAAGCTTTCTGCCCCTCTATCGACTAAATCACCGCACAGAAACAAACGATCGTTTTCTTGCAAATCAGCAACGACGATTTTAAGGACGTCAAGACAACCATGTGGATCGGTAGTAATATAATCACAGCCCGTATCATTGCCCGCAACCCTACGAATGTGAAGGTGATCATTTGATGTAGTGAAATTAAAATTGAGCATAAAATTAATTATTATATTTTAAGGACAGTATAGTCGATAAATTAGAATTTGGTTTCTTAAAAGGACGAATTAGTTGCTAAAAAAAGCGAATTTGGTAAATTTTTATCCTAAAATGTAAAATTATTAAAACAGATATTATCGCAAACGGAGAGAGTTATTCATCCACTAAATGCTCGTGGAGTACCGCTTGCCAAGTTATGGCTTGGCGATATATTCGAAAACACTTTGTTTAGCGCTTTCTCTTGTCGCATATCGTTCAACGTAAACTAATTCCACTTTTAAGCTGTGGAAAAAACTTTCAGCAACCGCATTGTCCCAACAATTGCCTTTTCGGCTCATACTACAAATCAAACCATTTTTTTCAACATTTTTTGATAATCGTGAGAGCAATATTGCGATCCCCGATCCGAATGACACACGACACCGCGATGAAATTTGCGGCGCCACAGCGCCATCATGAGCGCGTCACACACTAATTCACGTGACATGGTCGGTTGCAATGACCAACCAATCACCGCTCTTGAATAAAGATCGATGACCGTCGCTAAATACAACCATCCTTCATCAGTCCAAATATAAGTGATATAACCCACCCATTTTTGATTAGGCGCCGTGGTTGTAAAATCACGATCTAATAAATTTTCAGCAGCAGATAAATGATGATTAGAATCCGTCGTGACTTTACATTTTTTCTTTCCTTTCGCACGCAGTCCAAGTTTTTTCATTCTGCGATAAACACGATTTTGGCTGCACGCTTCGCCTTCATCTTGCAATTCATCCGTAATGCGCGGCGCACCATAACGTTTTTTATGACGGTTGAAAGCTGTCGTGATTTTTTTATCTAACACTTCATTCGCAATACTCCTCTGACTTAGCTTACAATTTAAACATGCATAATAACCGCTGCGTTCAATAGACAACATTTGACACATCCTCTTGACATTGAAATTGGCTTCATTTTCTCGTATAAATGCATACTTCACTTCTGGTGTTGCGCAAAGTACGTGAACTCGCCGCAGCCTTTTTTAATATCACTTTTTCCTCCAAAGCAATTGCTAATGCTTCATGAAGACGCCGATTTTCATCGACTTACGCTGACATATCTTTTCCACCTTCCGTATCAACAGTAGATAACCCGACTTTACTAAAGCGGGGGAAGGCTAGTGTCCCGCGCAAAGGATTATTAGACATATTTCAATACGCTTAAGCGCAATTTAATATTCCTGCAGTATAATTAGTCAAAATTTTTCGGTTAACACCCGCTATGCACGCTAAAGGCAGTGAATCTGAGTAATTTTGCTGAAATTTTTATTATGCTGGCGAGAGCCGAATCTAGGAAAAATTTCAACAAAAGAGACTATGTGCAGCAGCTATAGTCTGTTCGCTAGGATGTTAACTGAGGAATCTAGGATAATATTCACACAGGCAGTAGAAAAAATGCAAGATAATAACAACAGTATAACAGCACTACGCAGCCCAATCGCTGATGACGCTCATATTTTGGAAGCGCCACCAGCACGTGCCGATTTTACGGTGGTAACAGCTTTTATTAATAGAAATAGCGCGTTAACCATCAGTAATGAGTGGTTAGCCGGCTTAGTGCAACGTCTTGAAGAGTTGACCCAGCAACTGCTGATTCGAAACGGTCTTGAATCTGATCAGCTACCGACAGTAACACAGACATTACTATCATTATTAGAGACCATGATTAACAGTCTTCAAAACCAGGATGAGCATGGGCCGCAACCTAGCGATGTTAATCATGCCGCCATGATTTTTTTGAGTCACTATCGTACTGTAGATATACCACCGTTTTGTAGTGAGCATCAGCTGGGCATTCTTGCTTTGAACTTGTTAGTAGCATTTATATTTTTTGCGTTAATACTAAACAGCATCTGTGGTCTTTTAAGCTCCTCTCCTGCCGATAGACAAAAAAGTCGTGGTAACTCTGCGTTGGTACTCAAAATATCTTCACCGATAATGGCTATGCAATTTCTATATATTTTAAATGCGTATTTTTCGTGGCGTAAACACATAAAAACTTGCGAGCCAGAAAAAGTGCGCAATGAGTTGCGCCAGCAAGTCGAAGGCATTGTCGCGGCTTATAAGGACTACTGCAAGCCATACAGAGATGCTAACTATTTTTCAATAAATATGGATAAACGTCCAGCGAATTTTCGTGAGCTTGTCGCTAAGTTTTATGCAAGCTTACCTCGAGGATTAGATGACTCTCAATTAGCCATTTTAGCAGAATTTAGCGAATCG
The DNA here is from genome assembly GCA_021151585.1 of Alphaproteobacteria bacterium. Classification (GTDB taxonomy): domain Bacteria; phylum Pseudomonadota; class Gammaproteobacteria; order JAGOUN01; family JAGOUN01; genus JAGOUN01. Next base: position 4,180 of record JAGKWX010000011.1, read on the forward strand.
GCCACGCCCGATGGTGAAAAATTTTACCATTTATTAAAATATAGTACTGCTATAGAAGTCAATCAATTCGTCAAAAATTTATTACGTCTTCCTGTTATTACAAGCCAACGACTTACACTTGGATGCAATCCAGTAATGTCATTTACCACTTATACGTTCATAAACCAATATATCGATATATTAAAATTTGGCTTAGAGTCTCGCCGCAGCTCTGTAACAAACCCGATATTCGATCATCATGGTTATCATAAAAGCGACAATCATGAAGAACACGTGACAAGCCAGAGTATGTTTTTTTATCACGCTGATAACGATCAGCGTCATTCTAAGCGGGTAGCAGCTAAACTATAACTAATTCAGCACAAGAAGTAATAAGGTATGCCAGAGATTCATCAGCGTAAGCTTGTTCACAACGCTAATGACTAGCCGGTGTGCTGACATTTAGGTTGATGTATTTTTTGCTAAACTAGATTGACGCGACAGGATAATTTACACAGAATAGCGTAACAAACTATGATTTTTGTTACGAAAACAGAGCTAAAGAGAAAAATGAAGGCGTATTTAGTCGGCGGCGCAGTACGCGATAAGCTGCTACATTTACCTATTAAAGAAAAAGATTGGGTGGTTGTTGGTGAAACACAAGCATCGATGTTAGCGGCTGGTTTCAAGCAAGTTGGTAAAGATTTTCCAGTATTTTTACATCCAACAACAAGAGAAGAATACGCTTTAGCGCGTAAAGAAAGAAAAATTGCTAAGGGTTATCATGGTTTTGAGTTTGACACTACAGCTTCAGTGACTCTGGAAGAGGATTTATTGCGGCGTGATTTAACTATTAATGCAATTGCACAAGATGACTTAGGTACAATCATTGATCCATATCATGGTCTTCAAGACCTTAATAATAAAATTTTGCGTCATGTTTCACCTGCTTTTGTTGAAGATCCTGTGCGTATTTTACGTATTGCCCGCTTTTCGGCACGCTTTTCTGACTTCGCAGTCGCTGATGAAACCAAGATTTTGATGAAACACATGGTTAGTCAAGGTGAAGTTGATGTTTTAGTTGCTGAGCGTGTATGGAAAGAGTTTGAGCGGGCTATGAGTGAGGCCTCACCTGAGAGATTTATTGAAGTGCTAGATAGTTGCGGAGCATTAGAGCGTTTATTTCCATTATTCAAGCATAACAAAAATAAGATATTGTCCCAGATTAAGTATGTTAAACATTTAACGTCCAGTACAGCTGATAGAATTATTTTGCTATTGTTATCAATAAACAATAGCAAAAAAATCAAAGCATTTTGTGACTATTATCGTGGTCAAAAATCTATATATGACATGGTGAATTTGTTGTTAAAATTTAAAAATATTTCTTTTGATGAACCTAAAGAGACAATCAATTTTTACCATGAGCTAGATGCTTTTCGTCGACCAGAACGTTTTGAGCATTGGCTGGCGTTGAGCAAAATCAATTTATCACTGACCAAAAATCAGGCGAATAATTTGCATGAAATTTTTCATGATATTAAAAAAATTGCATTACCAGCCGATGTTTTAACGAATTACCGCGGAAAAGCTGTCGCTGAGTATATTGAGTCAGAACGCTTGAAGAGGTTAGAGCATCAATTTTACAAGATTAACCGTCAAGGCTGGCATAAAGCATCTGTATAGTTTGGATGTTTGAAAAATATTGTCAGCGAAGTACCAGGGAGGGTCATAATAGTATTAAACCTAAGTTGAGGTTAAGCTTGTTCCCTATAATTCTAACCACTGGGTTTAAAGTTATATTATTTTTAATATAACTTTAATATTTTTCAAATAAAATACTATACTATAAAAAATTAATAAAAAAAACAGCATGCAAAATTTTGACGTTTCTTTTAATCTGGACTCTATAGAATCAAAAATTTCGGTTACATATAATCCCAATACCAAGCAAGTTAATGCTGAGCTAACGTTTGATCAACTTACTGAACTTTATCGGCGCCTGCCGCTACATATTGAATACGAAATCCACGAATTGCCACCAAGCATGCATTTATTGATAGTTATGGCAGAATGTATGAAGCATGCGCGTGAGAATTATTTATCAACAGAAAACGCACAAGACATGATACTGTGGCAAGCGCATAAAAATTTCTATAGTACTTTATTTCCTATTTTAGATGCACTGGCAGATTTGGAAAGTATGGTAAATCGTTATAATGATAAAAAAATCAGTGATTTGAGCAGTCGAGTAAAGAGTTTTATTGAAAAATTTGAAGCGGTGATAGAAAAATTACTAGAAAAATCATCCGTTTCAGAGAATAAATTTTTTCCAAAAAATCAGCAAGAAAATTACAGAAAATATGTTAATGGCTTTGAGCAATCGATTAAAAAAGAGGTGCAAGCTTTTTGGGAAACTCTTCAGCAAAAAGATTTTAATTTCTTGGTGAGTAATTACACTACTCACGCTGAATTTCGCCCTCTAGGTTTATTGATTATTCATCTCGTTGAACATGTTTGTCGTTTTTTATCAGCTTATAAAAGCCTTTATGCGAGCCATCCATTTTCATATTTGATCGAAAAGCCGCATGATTTACAAAAAATTGATGAATTACTGGAAGTTAAGCTCGCATTTTTGAGATCTCTTGCGGGTATAAATTTTACTTCAGCTGTTCCTATTTCAGATGAAACAATTAAAATTTTGCGAATTGCGGGTGGTAAAACTATCGGTGACGAAGAAAAATATTCAGTATCATTGAATCAATTTATTAAGCCATCACACGTTGCTGACTTAAATTCATGGCAGGTATTGTTTTGTTCTATCGCTGATAAGTTCACAGAAATAGAAGGATACGCTTCAATTGTCGAAGGAGTTTTTTTTATTTCCGCGATGATTATTGCAGCAATATTAGAGGTTGTTGCAATAGTTGCACTACGTTACTCTGCAGCGATTTTAGTTGGTTTTTTATCCGGTCTTGCTAATTTATTTTTAGATATTGGAATATTTTTCCAGGTCAAACACTTGTCAAAAATAAAACAAAATATAATAACTGTGACAGATGCTACAGATTCGGCGTTGCAATCTGCACATGAATATTTATCAACTCGTGTTGGCCTCGCGGCGATAAAAAATAAGCGCGATATTTTTCATCGGCAGCGTTATTTATCTAAATTACTCGAAAAAAATATAGAAGCTAGTCATAGCAAATTGTTGATAGAAATAACAAAAAATTCCCAATCTTCGTTGGCAATACTTGCTCAGCGTGTTATTTCGGCAACCTTGCTGCGTGAGCGCATTGAACAAGGATATCAAGCTGTTGCCCAAGATTTATATAACATTATCGCTGGAAACCCAGGGTATTTAACGACTAAGCTGCAATATTCAGAGGCGAAAATATTGGTGGCATTAATTGGTCGTTTAAGAAAAGAAAAACTTGCCGAGGATATTGTTGGAAAATTATCAGCATTATCGGACATTCCCTATGAAGTTCAAATGCAAAGTCCCATGCATGATCGCAATAATACTTTACCCGATTACAAGTCACTTGATCTAGGCCGCGTGCCAAGTTCTCCAGTTTTTCAACCTAACCAGATCAGTCCTCCTGAATCAATTATGGTATTCGTTGAGATACTGATTTTAGAGTTTTGCGTATTGATTAATGGGATTTTTGTAAAATTACCTTTGGCATCAACGGCGGCACTGCTAGTTGCGCTGATAGCATTTGCGCAAACCTATTTAAGTATAGATGGATTTTTGCCATTTTTGGTCAATGAGCTAAGTCATAGCTTTACTGGCGAGGGTGCTGTTACTGACATGAGGATTATGTTGGCTTCATTTTTATTATGGAAGATTTCTACTCTAGCCTTCGAGACAGGATTGGTTATGTATAAACATGACTTGCATTTTATGGATAAATTGTATGGCGATCCGACTAATGCATTTTTGATTTTTACTTCATTAACCGGTGTTGGTATTGCGACACGATTTGCTCCATTGTTACCACATAGCTTCGATGCTTTTGGCGCAGGTATGGCAAACATTATATTTTTTATATTTCCAGATATGATCAAAAAATTTGTCAATGCGTCTTTTAATACATATTTTTCTTTTGCTAACGCTGTTATCGAAGAATCCCGTATTGCCTGGGAAGGCCAAATGCCATTTCCCCTAATAGAATACTTTTTTATAGGGCTGAAAACATTGTTTTTGTTTAGTGTTTTAGCCGCCGGCTTCTATGTGCCGAATTTGTCACGCTCTGAGCATAAAATAAAAGAAGTTGCTGAAGAAATAAAAAGTGTGGGGAGTGGTAAAAACAAAAGGCTAGCGGCAAATTTTATAGTTCGCTTGTATGATGCGTATGGTTTAAAAATGGATCGTGTGCATGCGAAAATAGTATATGATTTATTATCTAGAGCTAATGAAAATCACTGCTTTCTTAAAAATTTTTACGATCAATCTATTTATCAAGGAAGTTCGAATATCTTGCAAATGCTTTCATTGATTCCTGGGATTTTTATTACTTACCCATACCGAATAACATTATTTATATTCGCTTATTTAATCGATTCTCCCACGATAATGATGAGCGTTAAAAAAGAATTTTGTGCTGATGTAACTATGGCAACGCAATTCATTGCGGCATTGATAGAAAATTTCAGAAGTTTTATGTTGGCAATTAATCAATTAGTAAAATCTATGGTTGCTTTCCCCGTTGCTATACTGTCAATATGTGGATATGTTGATGCACGTAAGTTTAATGATCAGTATTTATCGCGGATTGATATGCATAATAATTTGCATCTATTATTGCAGCCATGTGATCTGGCATATCAAAAAATAGTTGCCATGGTGACCGGAAAACAGCCTGAGATAAACATTTCAGTTGCTTATGGTCTATATGGTCATTTTGCAGGAACAAATACAAATCGTCATCACGCAGACAAGGATAATAAAGACGTAAAGATCACTAATCATGTGCATGATGAATACATTGCCTATACAGCTTGACATCATGCAGTTTAACTTTTAATATCTTGGCTGTCTTCAGGGCGGGGTGAAATTCCCCACCGGCGGTATTTTTATAGTGATATAAAAGAGCCCGCGAGCGCTTTTTCTTAAGAATAAGGTCAGCAGATTTGGTGAGATGCCAAAGCCGACGGTATAGTCCGGATGAAAGAAGAAAGTAATCGTGTTTATTTTTACGCGTTGTTGTAATCAAAAAACATATGGCATTTACTTTGTTAAAAACAAGTTCAAGATGTTGATGTGCTATTAGCAAACTGCGCTGTTTGCCTTGCGTTATTTGTGGTGGTCAGCTATTGCGTAACAGCATCGGCTTTCTGCCTATGTTCTGCTTGTTTTTATCACTTTATTGCTTATTTATTTTGAGAAATGTTAATACGCAGTTTTATTAAGCACACAGTATTTTTTTCTTTTCCCCCTGAAAAAAAATAAAAACATAGGGGAACATCATGCAGCATACGATACTTGCTCAACCATCCATGAAGTCAATTTTTTTACGTATAATAAAAGAATTTACTCCTATCGCATTGGCAGATTTAGGGGTAGATTCTGGTAATACATTTAATGCATTTTTGTTGTCTCATCTTGATCCAACGGAAAATTATAGCGCTGCTGCTAATATTATTTCAACAACACAGCTGGTAATAGTCATTATTCCTTCTGCATTTTTATATGTCATTATGCCGACAATGGAATTTCGTATGCCGCAAAATAAAAAATCTGTTGTTACCGCAAGCATGTTGTTTGCTATATTGTTAAGTTTACCCGGCGCTATCGCCTCTTCTTTTATGGGGGATTTTTTTTCAGCACTGGGTGTCAATGATGAAGTGTGCAATATAGTCGATGAATATTTTTCAGTTTTTTCTTTTGCATTGCCATTTTGGATGATTGCGACTGCGTTGAATAAAACAGCTGTGCCATTAAACCATTTGTCGTTAATGTATATAGAAAGTTTTGCTAATTTTACTTTCATGATGGGTTTTAGTGGTGTTTTTGTCAAACTGTACCCATTGCCAAATATTTCTCCTGTGAAAACAATTGCTTTGAGTTATCTATTTTGTTCTATTGCAAGAATTTTATTATATATTTCTACTTATTGGTACTATGATAAACTGGAAAAATGGAATGAAATCAATATTGATCTATATGTCCAGGCGATCAGGCATGTTTTTAATATGGGATGGAAGTTATGTGCGCAATTATCAAGCGAGCTGATCGCGATTTATTTTCTTTCCATTTTGACGTCTGTTTTTTTGCTTAATAAAACAATGAATTTAAACGTACTAAATGTTATGTGCCAATCTTTTGAGTTTTCTATTATTATTACTTTGTCGATGGCGATAACGGCCCATAATATGGTAAATCGTTTAATTAATGATAAGAGCAATGATTTAATTCCTACTTATGTTAATGCTTTCCTTATAATGAGCACCGTATACAATTCTATACTTTTTATAATTGCACAGGCGGCTCCTAATGCTATTATTCGTTTGTTTATGAATCCAGAAGATAATACAAATTCCGGATTAAGCGGAAATTTTCGCGCACTATTTACAATTACATTTTTTAGTTTAGTTTTTAATGCCTATAAAGATATTATAAATATGGCTGGGCGCTCTCTGGGTTTATTTGGCTTGCCTATGAAGGCCAGTCTTTTGGGTATTTGGGCTATAGGTATTCCTTTGGCGATACTTTTCGCCGCATCCACGCAGCTTGGTGTTGGTGGTATCTTATTGGGTTCTTGCATTGGCAATATTATTACTAGTGTGTTTTTATTAGCCCATTGGCAATTGGTGAGTCAGCCAAAAGCTGTTAAGGATTGCTTAGATGAGCCAAATAGATTCGACAGCGTAGCTTATTGTTTTTCTGAGTATAAATCCATGTTTTTTAAGATTGGTAGAACTGGACAAGAAGATCTCAAAGAAAATTTGCTGACAACTTTGCCTAAGCCATAAGGGCGTCTTATATTAAACCTAGATTGATCACTTTACGCTTGTTCGCTAACATGCTAAGTGCGGAGTCTAGGTTAAACATTTTCTCCTTTAGATCGCATAACGTTTTCATATGCTTGTCGAATTTTAAATATTTTTTCATTTGCGGCTTTTATTTCTTTTTCTGTTGCGCCTTTAGACGATAATTTATCAGGGTGGAATTTATTCATTAAGCGACGATACGTTTTTCGAATCGTTGCGACATCGGCATCAGGCTTTAAATCTAGCACATTATAATCTTCAGATAGAGTATTGCTGCGTTCTGAATTATAAGCATTATTGTAATTATAATGGTGTTGCTGCTGTGAATTTTGCATCACGATACCCAGTCTATCGCAAATTTCCCGTAAAATTTGTTGTTGTGTTACCGAAGGCGCGCCGTTGGCATGGGCAATATTATTTAAACATGCCATGAGTACGCGTATTAATGGCGTATTACGATAAAGGTTTAATTTTTGAAAAATCTCATCAGCATTAAATTGATTATTTTTTCCCTCATAAAACCAGCGCATTGCTTGTTGTCGCATATCGTCAGATAAGCGTAATTGAGTCATAGTGAGTGATGCTATCTGAATTTCATTGGGTGTGACTCGGCCATCTGCTTTGGCTAAATACCCCATCAATATAAAGACAGCGCGAGTAAAGGGTTGAGTGAATGCTTGTCGCCACTGAAAGCCACCAGTAAACCCTTGTGTTTTATTAACGGATTTATCCATCAAAGAACCGATCAGAAAACCAATAATGGCGCCTGGTAATCCACCAAAAAACAAACCTAAAATAGTAGCAATAATTCTAGCTGTCATGACAATTCTTATGTAAACGCGTACAATGCGTCGATATTTGCAGTGAACGGGGTCTAAATGCGGTTATTCTATAATATTCTAGCATATCTGTGTATGCCTATTTTGTTTTTTCGTCTTTGGTGGCGTTCCCGCGATGTTCCTCTGCGTTGGGAGCGTTGGCAAGAGCGTTGTGGTTATGCACCAGAGTTGCCTGAATGTATCTGGATACACGCAGTTTCTTTGGGTGAATCACTTGCCGCAATGCCTTTGATTAAGAAAATTATGGCTCATTACCCCGAGATACCGATGTTAGTGACTAATATGACATTGACTGGTTCTGAACAAATCACTAAGCACTTAGGTGATCAGGTTGTTAATGCCTATATCCCATTTGATATGCCGCATTTTGTTAAACGCTTTTTTGATCGTGTTAAGCCTAAAATAGCGATTATTCTTGAAACAGAATTATGGCCTAATCTTTTCTATCAGTGTAAAACAAGAAAAATACCTATTATTGTGGCTAATGCACGTTTATCAGAGCGATCCGCTAAAAATTATCAACGTTACTTGCCATCGTTAATGCGATGGCTGTTAACTTGTGTGACAAAAGTGGCATGTCAATCAGGCGTGGATGGAGAGCGCTTTATTCAATTGGGTTTGTCGAGAGAACAACTGTGTATAACTGGCAATGTTAAATTTGATATTACGATTTCCGATCAACAAAAAGAAAAGGGCCAAATACTAAAAAATAATATTGGTCAGCGCTTAGTCTGGGTTGCTGCGAGCACGCATGATACTGAAGAAAAAATAGTGTTGGCGGCGCATAAAATTTTATTAGAAAAATTTCCCAATGCTTTATTGATTTTAGTGCCTCGTCATCCTGAAAGATTTCATACGGTATCTGAGTTATTAAATCATGATGGTTGGAATTTTGCCCGACGAAGTTTGCATCAAGCCATTATGGAAGAAACACAGGTTTATTTGGCTGATACTTTAGGTGAAATGATGGTTTTTTTTGAGGCATGCGATATTGCGGTAGTTGCAGGAAGTTTTAAGCCCATCGGTGGCCATAATGTTTTGGAGCCTGCTGCCTTGGGTAAGCCAGTTATTACGGGGCCTATTATTCATAATTTTGTCCAGGCGGTTGAGCTATTGAAAGCTGCTGCTGCGATTTACATTGTCGAAAGTAGTGCGGAATCATTAGCCGTAGCATTATCCATGTTAGCGAATGATCGCTCATTGCGGGAAGCAACTGGTGCGCGGGCATTACACGTTGTCGAAGCAAATCGTGGAGCATTAGAACAGCAGTTTGCCTTGATTCAAGAACAGCTAGGTTAATTTCTTAAAGCTTTATGCAAGCTTAGATATTTTATTGGTGATGATTGCGATGTAACATATCTTGATGAACTAACTCTTGTAGTTGTAACAAGTCTTGGTAAGCATCTGCTTTTGCTTGAGGATTACGCAGCAAATATGCTGGGTGATACGTGATAATCAATGGCGTATTTTGCTCTCCGTAGAAATGTTGTTTTTTTCGCAATACGCTTAATGGTTCTGTGGTATTTAATAAGTACTGTCCAGCAATTTTACCAACAGCGCATAAAACATCTGGCTTGATTAGGGCAATTTGTTGCTTTAAATAGGGTGTGCATTGTGCGATTTCAGTGGCTAGAGGATCACGATTGTTTGGTGGCTTACACTTCACAATATTAGCGATATAGACATCCTTGCGCTCAAAACCGATCGATTGCAGCATCGCATTTAATAATTGGCCCGCCCGTCCAACAAAAGGTTCTCCTTGTTGATCTTCATGAAAGCCAGGCGCTTCACCAATAACCATAACTTTTGCTTGCTCATTACCAGTTCCAACAACGGTTTGAGTGCGCGTTATGTGTAGTGGGCATAGTTTACATTCAGTAATACATTGTCTTAGAGCATCTAGAGTTAATGCTTGTTCCTGTCTTGTCGTTGTTTGCCATACTTGAGTCGATAGTCCAGATGCTGCATGAGAGGCTGTTTTTTGAATCCAAACAGGAATATCTAAGGCTTGTAACAAGGCTTGTTTTTGCGCGTTCATTTAGATGATTTTCTCATAAGGATAATACTTTGCCTGCCAAATGACTTGTTGGATTGCGTCATCGATATCTCTTTCATTGTGGTAAGTCGCAAGATTTTGTTGACGCGCTGTTTCAATCACGCGTTTTGCAATCATCAGACTAATGTCTTTAATGGCCGATAAATCAGGCAGTAACGGGGCGTCTTTATCTTTTAACGTTGGTGAAAATTCACTTAAAGCTTCAGCGGCTGCCCAAATCATTTCATCGGTTAATTTTTTTGGTCGACAAGCAATTACGCCTAAACCAATGCCGGGGAAAATGAAGGCATTATTGCTTTGCGCAACACGAATTTTTTTGCCTTGGTAGCTAATTTCGCCAAATGGGCTTCCTGTAGCAACTAATGCTTTGCCATTGCTCCAATGATATATATTCGCAGGATGTGCCTCAGCACGAGATGTTGGATTGGATAAAGGCAAGATAATGGGACGTTCTACATGTTGTGATATTGTGCGCACAATATCTTCGTTAAAAGCGCCATTAACAGAAGAGCAGCCCACGAGAATGGTAGGTTGAGCATAACGTACGACATCTAATAATGTTGGATTATCGCTGTCAATTTTCCAAGCGCGCACTTCAGCCGCCTGGCGTGCATAAGGACGTTGAAAATCGGTTAAGCCTTTCATGTCATCGACCAACAAGCCGGGTTGGTCAACCAAATAAAAACGTTGCTTGGCTTCATCTGGGCTGAGCCCTTCGCGTAACATTGCGGCAAATAACTGATCAGCAATACCGGTTCCCGCTGTGCCAGCACCAAAAAATACAATGCGCTCATCGATTAATTTTCGGTTGGCCGCATGTAATCCAGATAAAATGGCGGCAAGTGTTACAGCGCCTGTACCTTGCATATCATCGTTGAAAGTGCAAAATTCATCACGATAGCGTTCCAGATTACGTCGCGCGTTATCTCGACCAAAATCTTCCCAGTGAAGATAAGCGTGTGGCAAGTGTTTGCGAATGGTTGTGACCACTTGATCAATAAAATCATCATATTCTTGTCCGCTAATCCGTTCATGTTTCCAGCCTAAATACATAGGATCATTTAAGAGTTGCTGATTATTTGTACCGACATCTAGTGTGATAGCTAATTTTTTTAATGGATTAACGCCAGCGCATAAAGCATAGACCATTAATTTTCCGATACATATATTCATGCCACCAATACCTTGATCGCCTAGACCAAGTACACGTTCGCCATCTGTCATTACAATCAAATCGATGTCTTGATTTGAGCGGTTCGCGATCATCGAATCTAATCGATCGCGATCAGGGTAAGATAAATATAAACCCCGTGGACGACGCAGTTGCAGGCTAAATTGTTCTACCGCATCGCTAATGGTTGGCGTATAAATAATTGGCAGCATTTCTTCCAAATGTTCGCCAACCATATAATAAAATAAAGTTTCATTGGTGTCGTGCAAGGCATTTAAATAAATATTTTTGCCAAGATCACCATTTTGTGACTGGTATTGCAAATAAATACGATGCGCTTGTTCTTCTATGCTTTCGACGTAGTGCGGCAATTTGCCCTCCAGCTCAAAAGCTTCTCTTTCTTCTCTAGTGAACGCGCTACCTTTATTTAAACGCGGGTTGACTAAAATATCATAACCGGAGACATCAGTTTCTAGTTTTGTAATTGCGCCTTTGGCATCGCGAATAAGTTTGAATTGGCAAGACATGAGGTTGTATTCTCCTAATGGTTACAGTAATAGACAAAAATCATGTAATGTCATGATGCGGATTGTACTTATATGTTCTAATTTCAATAATTTTTGTATCAACTTTAGCGGGTTGCAATCTGGTTTTATACTTTAGGTACTGACTTGCATGACGAAGCTCATCAGTTTGAGATGTAATTAATTTAAACTGATTTTTTCGCCAAGCTTGAACAAGCCTGCCGAACAACTTGTCTGGTGAAATAATCGCAGAAAATAAAATCGTTGAATCCAAAACAACTTTCATGGTTATTTGCGTGCCCATGTGACGGCTTCATTAATTATTGATGTCAACTCACTGTCTGTCATATCAATAGTTGCTTGTTTGACTTGAGCCGTTGTTAAATCAAAAATTCGCATACGCACCGCTTCTTCGACAAATTTAGATATATCGCCTTTTTTTCCTCCAGAATTATTGACCAGAAATAAGCGAAGTGATTGATCGATTTCTGCAGAAACAGCCAAATTCCAGCGTACAGTGCTCATGCCATCCCCCTGTTAAGCGCATATACATATATACACCTATTGTGTATAAAGCGCAACTTTTGTAAGAATGGTATATTGATATATACTCTTTATATCAGCGGTTAAAATCAGGAATATGAGCTTAATCTGCCGAATCTAAGTAATTTGATGGAGATTTTTTCTTTACCGTAGTGGCAAGTGTCGCTTTAAGAGAATATTTCAATAAAGCTGCTTATCTTGAGCTTGTTTAGTAGGTTGGCTGCTGACTTTAGGATAATTTTAGGGAAACTATAACATAGGTGTTGCAATGCAAGTACAACGTTCCGTTGGTCTTTTGGGTTTGTTGTTTTTATCTGTTGGTGGAATCATTGGCTCAGGTTGGTTGTTTGGCCCCTTCTTCGCCGCGCAAATCGCTGGCCCATCGGCGATACTGGCCTGGATTTTGGGCGGTTTATTGATGGTTGTTGTTGGATTAACATTTGCAGAGCTGGCTGCTATGTTTCCTGTCACCGGTGGATCTAGTCAATTTTTGCAAATTAGTCATGGGACTCTAGTTAGCTTTACTTTTGCATGGATAGGTTGGATATCATCTATTGCTGTGGCCCCTATCGAAACCCTGGCATTGTTGCAATACGCAACGCATTATTTCCCCTGGTTAACTATGAAAAAAGCGGGTGTTAACGTATTAAGTGGACAGGGTATGTTTATAGCAGCGTTAGTTATGGCCATTATTTGCTGGATTAATGTCGTCGGCGTAAATTTTTTATCGAGATCTACGGTTGTTCTAGGGTGCTTCAAATTATTAGTTCCTAGCGTGACTATCATTTCATTATTACTCTTTAATTTCCATGTAGAAAATTTTACCAGTCATGGTTTTTTAGCTGGTGGTTGGCACGGTTTACTGGCTAGCCTACCAACCGCTGGGATTATTTTTTCATTTATTGGTTATAGTTCTGCGGTTCAGATGGGTGGTGAAGCCAAGCGTCCTCAATTTGCTATACCATTTGCTATTTTGGGTTCCCTGATTATCTGTACGTGTTTGTATTGCGCTTTACAAGTTGCATTTATTGGCGCAGTTCCCGCCAGTGGTTTGTTACACGGCTGGGAGCATGTAACCTTTGAAGGCGACGCAGGACCTTTTGTGGGTTTAATGATGTTAGCTGGGTTGTTTTTTTGGGCGCAAGTGCTCTATGTGGATGCGGTGGCGTCACCTTTTGGCACAGCCTTAATATATACCGGATCAACTGCGCGCATGGCGTATGCGATGGGAAAAAATGGTTATATGCCAAGTTTTTTACGTCAATTAAATAGACAGAATGCGCCGGCGCGATTAGTATGGGTGAACTTTTTCTTAGGGTTAATTTTGTTTTTGCCGTTTCCAAGTTGGCAAGCTATGATGAGTTTTTTGGTTTCGGCGGTAGTATTTGCTTATGCCGTTGGGCCTTTGGCATTAGTTGTACTGAGAAAAACGGTCCCCGACCAAGCCCGACCATTTCGCTTACCACAAGCAAATATATTGTCTTTTTTAGCCTTCTATATTTGTAATTTAATTTTGTTATGGGTCGGCTGGCCAATTATATATAAGATGTTTATCGTTATTTTTTTGGGGTATGTGTTGCTGTGGGTGTATCGACAGTATGGTCATGGTCAGTGTTTTTCCATGGAATGGCATAACGCCGGTTGGTTGATTGCATATTTAGTTTTGCTAGGAGGGATTTCTTATGCCTCAACCTTCAATGGCCGCGGCTGGATTGGTTTTGGTTGGGATTTTCTCGCGGTCTTGGCGGCAAGCTTGTTTATTTTTATATGGGCGTATCGCAGTGGCTGCAAGACGCCGGCTCAATTGCACGTAGTGCAGAGTGAGTAAATGGGAGGGTTTTATGAAGCATATTGCGGTTTATCCGGGTACTTTTGATCCACTAACGAATGGTCATGTCGATATTGTTGAGCGAGCATTAACATTATTTGATGAGGTGATTGTTGCGGTTGCGGATAATCCAGATAAAAAGCCTTTTTTATCTTATGTTCAGCGCATTGCATTAGCCAGTGAATGTTTTGTTAATCACAAAAAAGTCGTTGTTGAGGGATTTAATAATTTATTGACGGATTACATTCAGTCAAAAAACACAAGTATTGTTATTCGTGGTTTGCGCGCGGTTTCGGATTTTGAATACGAATTTGCTTTGGCGGGTATGAATAGAAAGTTGATGCCTACGATTGAAACTATTTATTTAATGCCATCGGATGAATATATGTTTGTATCTTCGTCCTTTGTGCGGGAAGTGGCTAAATTAAAGGGGGATGTCAGTAAATTTGTGCCGCCTGCTGTATTTCAGGTTTTGCAAAACAATTGGCCGCGTTGATCGATATGGTTAGTAAGCGCATAGTCGCCATTCGATGTAGGCTTGTTTTTGTGAATAGAGCTGATAAATCAATATAAAAAAAGGCACTCAGGGCGCCTTTTTTTTAGAAGCTAAATAATTACTTTATTTTGTCTTCTTTAAACACAACGTGCATGCCAAGTTTGCCAGTTTCTTTGTTAAAAGCACGTGGGTCAAAGCATTTTTTTTCTAGCTTTTCTAGTTTTCCCGTGCCGCCACTTTTAGGCTTTGAGCGCTTAGTTGTGGTTTTATAAAAGCCTGTTTTGCTGCCTTTTTCGGTGGTTCCGGTTGAAACCAGTTTAATTTTAACTCGATCCATTTTTCACCCCTAAACTTTTTGGCCGCGAGCGCGCATTTCTGCAACGATAACTTCAATACCTTTTTTATCTAAAGTGCGCAGACCTTTCGTGCTTAATTTGAGCGTGACATAGCGCTTTTCGCTGCCTAACCACACGCGATGCGTATGCAGATTTGGTAAAAAACGACGTCTTGTTTTGTTGTTCGCATGTGACACATTATTGCCCGACATCGGCTTTTTGCCGGTCACTTGGCAGACCATTGACATTATTCATCTCCTAAAACTTTTTGCCGATTACGGCTAAGCCTGAATTTATACCAGAGTTTGGATAAGAATGCACGCTTTTTTTCAAGGTTGTACGTTGCGTCTTTTGAATGTGTCCTAGAGGTTAACTGCGAAAGCTAGAATTACAAAAAATCTCCGTGTTCCGAAAACGCATATATTTTATCTTGAGCAACAATAATATGATCCAGGAGCTTTATGTCAACCATTTCGACGACCTGCCTGATTTGTTGCGTGATCAGAATATCGGCCTCGCTAGGTTGTGCAGCCCCTGTGGGGTGGTTGTGTCCTAACACGATGGCATAGGCATTATGTTGTAGTGCAAGTTTAACAATTTCCCGAGGATAAATTGCGACATGCGTTAATGTGCCATAAAATAATTCCTCGTAGTGAATGATTCTCATTTGAGGATTTAATAATAGGCAAACAAATGTTTCTCGTTCTTTATTTTTCAATCGGATATGCAAATATTTTTTTACAGCAATCGAGTTGTTGGTAATGGGTTGTTCGCAAGCGCTTTCCCATAGATAACGCCGACACAATTCTAAGATGGCTTGCAGTGTAACGGCTTTAGCCTCGCCAATACCACGAATGCTTTTCAGTTCATTATTGCTGGCATGTAGCAATGAGGCTAGGGATGGGTATCGTGTCAATAACTCATTGGCGAGTTCAAGCACCGATGTATCTTTGGTGCCAGTATTTAAAAAAATAGCTAGCAATTCGCTATTCGAGAGAGTTTGTGCGCCATGCGCAATCAGTTTTTCACGTGGGCGATATTGCGCCGCAATGGATTTTATGGTCATAGAGATCTCGATAAAAAAGACTAAGGCTGTGTGCTAGTTTGTGTCGAAATGACAGGAGAAAGAGTAGGAAATGAGGAAAAGATTATATCAGAATTTTTTCTCGTAGCTCAACGCTGTTAGCCAATAATTTTAATAGAGGTAAGGTTTGCTGCCAAGACAGGCAAGCGTCTGTAATGCTTTGGCCATACTTCAAGTCGTTGTTACGCTGCGGTATCTGCTTTCCTTCCTCTAAAAAACTTTCAAGCATAACGCCTGCTATATAACGATTACCGGAAGCGATTTGATCAGCGATATTTTTACTTACATCAATTTGTTTGAGATGAGTTTTGCCACTGTTGCCATGACTACAATCTACGATTAAATAAGGCGGTAATTGGCGTGATTGTAGTTGTGTTACAACATGCTCGATATTTTCCGCATCATAATTGGCGTGATTATTCGAGCCACGCAAAATAACATGTCCATGAGGGTTGCCTGAAGTTTCGATGATTGTTGCCATTCCTTGTGCATTAATACTAAAAAAATGATGAGGATGACGCGCGGTTTCTACTGCATCGATCGCAACTTGAGTATTGCCGTCGGTACTGTTTTTAAAGCCAATGGCGAGACCTAGGCCAGAGGCTAGCTCTCTATGTAAACGACTTTCTGAGGTACGAGCTCCAATAGCGCCCCAAGCAATAAAGTCATGGATATAATGTAGAGAAAAGGTGTCAATAAATTCACTGGCTGTCGGTACTTGTATATTTGTAATGTCACGCAATAATTTTCTAGCCATTAATATGCCTTCATTTATGGCGTGACTGCCATCTAAGTGCGGATCGTTGATTAATCCTTTCCATCCTATGGTAGTGCGTGGTTTCTCGAAATAAACACGCATGATGATATGTAGTTGTTGCGAGTATTGTGTGATGGCTTGTTTAAGATATTGCGCGTATTCCAATGCTGCGATTGGATCATGTACAGAACATGGACCAACGATGACTAATAGTCGCTTATCTTTACCAGATAAAATATTAATTGCCTGTTCACGAGCTTCAGAGACGCTTTGTTCTGCCTCGGGTGAACACGGAAAAGCCGCTATCGCTTGCTCAGGCGATATCAACGTTTGACGTGATTTCATGTGTTTATAGAAAATCGGAAACAATAGCTAAAATGTTAACAGATTATTCGAAAATGATCAAAAAACATGGTATTGCTGGCTTATGCTTTATCATTGGATTTAGATATACACTTTAAATTCTTTATCTTCAATATGTAGAGAGAGAGCATTGCTACCTGACAAAGTGACCACAAAACCTTGTAAATAATCGATCCAACAGTTTTGATGCATGGGTAACTGCAACAAGCTCCCTATAAAACTGGCTAAAATAACGTCATGACTCACATAGAGACTATTTTTTTGTAATTGCAGATCAGATAGCATTGCTTGAAGCAACAAACGGTTGCCATCTGCTAAATCTCGAAATCCTACAAAAGGATGGCCGGAAATATACTGATAAACAATATCAAACACAGAATATTCCTCAAAAATTTTTCCAGCTAGCTTTTCATCATTAATATAAACACCCGGATGTCCGAGTAAAAAAGACTCTTCAAGATTATTAGAATAGCTTAGTTTTTTGTGTATAATTTTAGCTGTTTGTATACAGCGAGGAACAGGGCTAGTTTTTATTGTATTGATTACAAAAGGCATCTTATTTAAGAATGTCCCTAAATTGTTTGATTGTTCTATCCCCTCTTCCGTAATATCACAATCATAACGAGAAGGTTCTGTATCAACAAA
This sequence comes from Alphaproteobacteria bacterium, assembly GCA_021151585.1. Lineage (GTDB taxonomy): Bacteria > Pseudomonadota > Gammaproteobacteria > JAGOUN01 > JAGOUN01 > JAGOUN01. Next base: position 21,796 of record JAGKWX010000011.1, read on the forward strand.
TTTTTGTGCGTGACGCAAAACTATAATAAACGGTGTGTCAAAAGTGCGCAACGTCACTATTTTTTTTAGATTAAACATATGCTCTCTTAAATCTAAGCAAATGATAGTTTTGAGAATCTATTTTCCCGATGAAATTTAAATTCGCCTTTTTAGCAAGCACGATATATTCCGATAAGGTTCTTTCTCTTCCTCCTGTAACAATCAGCATGTTTAAATCTAACAAGCCACCGGCACAGGAGTTTTCTTTAAAATTAAACTCAATCAGACATACTTCACCATTCAAATGGGTTGCTTGAGAGGCTTGCTGTAAAATTAATACAGATTTTTCATCATCCCAATCATGCAAAACACGTGCAAGAAAAATAACATCAGCATGACAAGGCCAAGGCTTGAATAAATCAAAACTACAGGCAATAGCACGAGATTGAATGGCTTCGGGGAGCTGCACATTTTTAACAACGGCTTCCATGTCCAGCAACTGCCCTGTTAAATGAGGATGAAATTCTAAAAAAGATTGGAGTAAGGCGCCATGCCCACCTGCAGCATCAATAATAGTCTTATAAGCGGATAAATCAAATTTGTTTGCTAATATAGGGTAATCATGTTTTGCATAGCTATTCAATGCCACTTGATAATCACGCAAATGTTCTGGATTCTTAGATAACCAATCAAAAATAGGCATTCCAAATTTTTCAGAATAAACCTCTTGCTCAGATCGCAAGGCTCTTGTTAAATAACCCCATGCCTCATAATTTTCATCTGTCCAATGCTTAGCGGCTGATGTTAAACTTAAAGGATGGTCGTTTGTTAAATAAACAGACTTTTCTGTTAAATAAAAGATATCATTCTCTTCCCGTACTAACCCTAATTCACCTAATGCACGCAACAACCGTTGCATACTACGCAATGGTATCTGAATTCGATGAGTGAGTTCAGCAGCCTTCGTAGGCAAATATTCAAATACTTCTAAAGAAATTGCGGCTTTAATCGTTTGCGATCGCCAAAATCCAACCATGTCTGACGATAATTGTTGAAAGGCAGAAAATTTTTCAGAACAAAGCGTTTCAAGAACTTTCCCGCGTTCATTAATGCGTAATATTGCTCCAGAAAAATCTTCAACTCTCGCCATGCCATTATAAAAAGGTTCTACCATAGAGTAGCGCTGCGAATAAATGGGATCCCCTTTAAAATTAATATGGCAATACCCTTGCGATTCTTTAGCTCGCGCATAACTTTTATGGTATACATCTAAATCTTGATAAAATTTTCCATGCAGCTTTTCGCCTGATTTTTTAATATGAGTATACTGACCCTCAAAATTTTGAACCACAGCAATTCCGTCACGAAAGTCACCGGCATAGGCATAATAGTGCGGATATAATAAATATCCTTTGTGATCAATATGAGTATAACCTAAAACGGATTTAACCACGCAACACCCATCCTGAAAATTTCCGCACCATTCATGGCGATTCTCATAAACAGACTCGCCACGTTCATCCACGTGAAACCAAGAATCTTTTGAACAAACCGTGGCAAGGCCTTCATAATAGCCGAAGGTTTTATCATAACGATGATTATACGCAGGCTCTCCCTCTAATCGAATATGGTAAGCGCCTGTTTTATCATTGACCGGGGCAAGGCCAGGCTGATGAAATTTAAGTACCTTATTAAATTTATGACGATAAAACGGCACCCCATTTTTTAAATGATGTGTTTCACATTCAGAAACCGTAATGCTAGATAGATCAACCAAAAAAAATCTCCTCGTGTGCAGCAACAACTTTTTGATCAAGCGGTTTACGCATGTTACATTTTTGACAAACTTGATTTTTCATATAGTTTTGACTCAGGGTTTGATACGCTGGACTCTCAAAAATTGTTTTTAAGGTTGTATCATTTAGATTGCCAAAATCACCCAACAATCGTCGTTCTTTATCTGGCGCGCAACATGGATTAAAGCGCCCATTAGAAGCCACCCATGCTTCTTTACCTAAAAAAGGACACGTTCCTCCTGGCGCCAAATCATGCATAGCGGATTCAGATAAATAATCAAAATTGACGAGGCGTATATACTTTCCATTTGGCAGTTTATGTTTTTGAGCCATATCTAATGATTTTTTAACAGCCTCATTCCAACGCTGTATAGAATCTAGATTTTTACGTAAAGATTGTTTCTCTAACGGCTGAAAACCATGTGTCCATAATTGATGCCCTTTAATACGATCAACACCCAAATCAATACCGAGTTTTACCACTTCATGAAGTTCATCAACATTTGATTCCATAAATGTTAATTGCAAAGTAGTACTGCAATAATTCCCTCCCTGATTCGCGTGCTGGTTGCGAATATCAATAAATATCTTAAGATTGTTGAGGACTTTTTCCCAGTTCGTGCCTATCATGATTTGTTCTTGCGTGCTTTTAGTTGCTCCATTCCACGATATTTTTACATCCGTTGTAATGGGGACAATAAGTTTAGCCCACTCCATTGCACCTTTTTTAGGAAAAGTTCCGTTGGTTGTTAAATTTAACATTATTTCATTTTCATGACACAACGCTAAAATTCTTTCAAAGTGCGGGAAAATTAAGGGCTCTCCCATCGTTGAAGGAATAATTTCTTGAACACCCAACTCCTTTGCTTGAGCAAATATTTTTTCCAGCAAGGCAAGCGGCATTCTGCGACGAGGAAGCCCATGTGCTTTTCTGTCGGCTAGTGTAGAGCTATATGGAGAATGATCTTCGCACATAATGCAAGATAAATTACAATCATCCGGATTCGTATCAAAAGTCACGCGCCATAACTTTCTATTTTCCATATTGCTTTTCCTTGATGAGTGTTAAATAGATTTTTTCAAATTCTTTTGCTTGTTCATTGATGTCAATGATATTTCCAGATTCACTCTCTAAATAACCTCGACTTTTAATAAACGTAAATGCCTCTTGATCTGACAAAACTTGATCCATTATGGTAGATAAATTTTTAAAATCACGATGCTTAAATAACCAGCCATTTTTTCCATGATGAATATACTCACTCATACCACCAAAGTCTGCCGTAATCACGCCTACCCGAGCTTGCAATGCTTCATGAATAACCAGGGGTGAATTCTCTTGCCAAATAGAGGGGACAACAATAACATCTACTTGGTTGAAAACATTTTTTATAATTTCATTATTTTTATATTCTGGCATCCACTCAATTCTAGCTTGAACTTGAAGATCAAAATCTTCTGCTAAACGTTTTAAGCCTTCCGTGTTTTGACCGCGATGTTTCCCCCATATTCTCAATTTAGCTGACTTATCAGACATGCATGAAAATGCTTTCAATAAAACATCAATTCCTTTTGCAGGGATATGCGTTCCAATATAGCCAAACACAAATACATTTTCCTTTACTCGCTCTCGATTGCTCAAGTAAGACAGATCAAATCCATAATCCATATAGATTAATTTATTCTTTAGAAGAATAAATTCATTTGAGTAACGTTTCATTAAAGCTTTGGAAGGCGCTATAAATAAATCAATTTTTTGGCACATAGCACGAACCTGAGACATTCTTCGGGCAACCCAGTCTTCCCAATAAGTTTCATCATTAGTGAGCTCAAGATCAGAGCCAGAAAAATATCCGGCATAGCACTGCCTCGAACATTTTTTGTTTTCTTGTCCAGAGCACAATGCCCACAGTCCATCTTGGATTTTCGAATTTCTTTGAATAAATTGTCCCCTCGGACACATCAACCAAAAATCATGAATTGTATAAACGATAGGAATGGCGTATTTTTTTATTCTATCAATCAATGTTATTGACAAGTGATTTAAATGACCTATGTGAACAATATCAGGTTGAAATTTCAATAATAGCTCTTCTAATTGTTGGTCTACATTTGCATGAATATAACGATAACGATGACGCTCGAGTGGAATATTAATTAAATAACATTTAATTTTTGGGTTGTTCTGGTCACTCGTTACTCGAATACTATAATCAGGCGTAAAAGGATTCTCTTCGCGAGAAAAAACGACAACTTCATGTCCAGATTTTTCTAATGCATTACACAACAACTGACTGTAAACTTCAGACCCCGCATTATAAGCTGGCGGATAACCATGTATTATTTTTAAGACACGCATGTCTTCTCCAGCGCTGCGACATACGCGGCCATCATCATTTTAACCCCTTGTTCAATAGTAATTTTCGCTGTCCAGCCTAGTTCTAGTTGCGCCAGTGAAGGGTCGCCAATGAATCGAGAGACATCGTAGCTTCTCGGTTCATCAATGACTATATCGGAAACAGGGCAAGGACTGGCCGCGACCATGAGTTTTGCCAATTTTAACAGAGGTGTACCAACGCCACTGGTCAGATGAACAGTGCGATGAGCGTGTCCAGTAGACAGTAGTTTCACTGATGTTAATAACGCATTAATAACATCGCTCACATGTGTAAAATCACACATATTATCTTTGCCTTCTACATGCAAAGTTTTGCCTAAAATAGCTGCTCGGCCAAAAGCAGGAACCACGCGAGTAAGATGATCAGCCGCATCGCCGTATACACTCGAGAGCCTAACAATACCTGTAATAAATCCCAGCTCTTTTAGTGAGGTCACTAATTCTTCACCTCGCAATTTTGACTGGGCGTAGATGTTTTTTGGCTGCAATTGAGAGTGGAGTTCTGAGCATGGCAACTGTTTTTGTTGACCATAAACTTCACGACTGCTGGTAAATAAGAGCCAGGGTCGTATCGGTGAATAAGTCACAGAACGAATAACATTTTTCATACCAAATACATTATGCTGCCAACATTTTTTAGGATCTTGATGCCCCCAAATAACTCGTGAAACAGCCGCTAAATGGATAATTCCATGGCATCCCTGAATTTTTTGATGAAGCATATCTGTGTCTAAAATATCGCCAAAGCAAGGGTGATCATTTGGAAAATCATTATCAAAACAGACGACTTCATGTCCTGCTGCCTGTAATGCCGGAACTAATGATCGCCCAATCAGCCCTGAGGAACCCGTCACTAAAATTTTCACACTCTCTCCTACATTGTTTAAAAGGGTTATTACGCTTTTGCGTCAAGTTGTTCCCTTGTGTGAAATGAATACCGCTAACTTTTTTGGTAAACAATTAAGATTAATCTTAAAAGATTTTGAAACTAAGGCAAGCGATTTATAAATTTAGTTATATTTTTTAATATGCACACAAATTGTGCGTAAAGACTTGTAATCGTCTAGAAATTCCCATTTGAATTCATAATGCGTCTGATAAAAAAATCAGCATGATGACATGAAAATTCTATTTCGTAAGGTGTCCTTAAATTAGCAGATACAAAAGATAATTCAAAAAGTCCGCAAAACCCCCATAAATAGTCCGTTTTTAATTAAAGCGGGAATTGCTGGCACTTAGGTTGCTTTCCCGAAGTCTAGCTTGTTCCGATTTTATATGCGGTGATAGCTTGGGATTGTTGATTTGCTGCTTAGTTATTACTTGTTCAGAGATCGACAGGCAATTTATTTAAGTTTCTGCCATAAAATATTTCTAACATTTCACGGCGAACTTCAGCGCGAATGCCTTGCAGTTCTTGGTGAGTAAATTCTTCAATTCCGGCACCAAAAAGGTAATTGTTAAGATCAAAATTTTTCAATAACATTTTTGTATGAAACATGTTTTCTTGATAAACATTGACATCGATCATTTGATAATTATTGTGGGTTTCAGATGAAAAATAATTTTGAATAGAATTGATTTCGTGATCTTGGAAATGCTTTATGCCGTGTGTATCGCGAGTAAAACCACGAATGCGGTAATCGACGGTCACAATATCGGAATCGAAACTGTGAATTAAATAGTTCAATGCTTTCAGAGGCGAAATTACGCCACAGGTAGAGACATCAATATCTGCACGAAAGGTAGAAATGCCTTCATGCGGATGACTTTCAGGGTAAGTATGTACAGTGATATGGCTTTTGTCCAAATGTGCGACAACGCTTTCTGGTAATGGTCCTGGCGATTCTGTATTTGGCAGTTGCTTATCCTGCAGCGGGCCTTCGCTGATAAGCATAGTTACGCTTGCGCCCTGTGGTTCATAATCTTGTGAAGCGATATTCAGAATATTTGCACCGATAATATCGGAGACATCGCTTAAAATTTTGGTGAGGCGCTCAGCGTTATATTCTTCGTCAATGTAGCGAATGTATTCTTCTTGGTGTTGCTTGGTTTTTGCATAACAAATATCGTAGAGATTAAAACTTAAAGAGTTAGTTAAATTGTTAAATCCATGTAATTTCAACTTTTTTCGATTAATTTCAACCAACACGCAACTCCAAGAGTACTATACTGCCTTTATTGTGCCATAACATAAGACTGTTGTCAGCAATGCTTGACTTGCTCATGATAGTTGCTGATAAGAGTCTTACTTTTCTTCACCAACTTGATAGTTTGAGTACACTTCGTTCAGTTGCTGCGATGCTCGGACAAACGTAGTTCTTTTTGTTAATTCTTTTAAGTGTTTTGCGCCTACATAAGTACATGCTGAACGTAACCCGCCTAAAATATCTAAAATAGTGTTTTCTAGCGCGCCTTTGTAGGGGACGTGCACAAGACGACCTTCGCTGGCGCGATAATCTGCAACAGATCCATAGTGTGTGTTCATCGCTTGTTTCGAGCTCATGCCGTAAAATGCTTTAAAAGGTTTGCCATCTTTTTCGATAATGTCACCAAAGCATTCGTCATGACCTGCCAGCATTCCGCCTAACATGACGAAGTCAGCGCCAGCGGCGAATGCTTTGGCGACGTCGCCCGGACAGGTGCAGCCGCCGTCAGCGCATACCAAGCCCTTGAGGCCATGTGCCGCGTCTGCGCATTCTATGATGGCAGATAATTGAGGGTAGCCGACACCTGTTTTGTAGCGTGTTGTGCACACAGATCCTGGTCCTATGCCAATTTTGACAATATCTGCGCCTGAAATGAGTAATTCTTCCGCCATTTCGCCAGTGACTACATTGCCTGCCATGATAACTTTTTCTGGAAATATGTCACGAAGTTGACGTAAAAAGCTCACAAAATGTTGAGTATAACCATTGGCAACATCTAGACAAATAAATGGCGTATCGATCACTTTAAACGCTTCTTTTGCCGTGTTTAAATCATCTTGGCTAGTGCCTATGGAAACAAAACATTGTGATAGAGTTGCCGGTGATGTTTGTTTATAATGCTGCCAGTCTTGTAACGAAACAAATTTGTGCATTGCCACCATCAGCTTATGTTTAGCCATTACTTGAGCGACATCAAATGTGCCGGTATGGTCCATATTAGCCGCGACAATAGGAATGCCGTCCCATACCAGTGGCGAATATTTGAACTTATATTGTCTTAGTAGGCTAACTTCTGAGCGGGAATTTAAGGTGCTGCGTTTTGGCCGGATTAACACATCTTTGAAGTCTAGTTTGAGCTCATTTTCAATGCGCATGGGAAATCTCCGTTAACATTAGACTAGAAACATAACATGAGATAGGGTTTTGTGCTATAGATACGTAGTATCTAGTTTCGATTGCTGCATTTTCAGGTAGAATCCATCTAATTTTTAAAATACTCAGGTGTGCTGCATGTCCGCTATTCGTCCTATCATCCTCGTCGACGGTTCTTCCTACTTATATCGTGCTTATCATGCTTTACCGCCGTTGAGCAATAGCAAAGGTCAGCCAACTAATGCAATTTACGGCATGATCACGATGTTAAAAAGCTTGTTTGATCGTTATCAGCCGGAAAAAATTGCGGTGGTGTTTGATGCAAAAGGCAAAACTTTTCGTTCTGATTTATATCCTGAATACAAGGCGCACCGCCCGCCTATGCCTGATGATCTACGCCAACAAATTGAGTATATTCACCAAATTGTGATGGCCATGGGTTTGCCATTGCTTTGTATTTCGGGGGTGGAGGCGGATGATGTGATTGGCACGCTTGCGCATCAAGCCACTGAGAAAAAATACGATGTGATTATTGCGACCGGCGATAAAGATCTCGCCCAATTGGTCAACAATCATATTACATTAATTAATACTATGACAAATAAAAAAATGGACCGCGCAGGTGTGATTGAAAAGTTTGGTTTGCCGCCGGAAAACATCATTGATTATCTTGCTTTGATGGGTGACACATCGGATAACGTGCCAGGCATCCCGAGTGTTGGGCCAAAAACAGCGGTTAAGTGGCTAACAACTTACGGTTGTTTGGAAAATATTGTTGCCGAAGCAGATAAAATTAGCGGAAAAGTGGGTGAAAATTTGCGCGCCAATTTAGATCAGTTGGCACTATCTAAAAAACTGGTGACCATTGTTACCGATGTTGAATTACCTTGTTCTATAGATGAGCTTGAGCGTAAGCCGTTTGATATTCAAGCCTTATTAGAATTATATAATGAGTTAGAGTTTACAGCCTTTGCAGCCAATTTACGTGCGAAAGAGGCTGCAAAGCGACCAGCTAAAAAATATCATACTATTTTGACATTAGACGAGTTGGAAATTTGGGCGCATCGTCTGCGCACAGCGGATATTATTTCTTTTGATACCGAAACGACAAGTGTCGATTACATGCAGGCTAAACTGGTCGGCTTTTCTTTTGCCATTACGCCGCATGAAGCCTGTTATCTGCCTATTGCGCACGATTATTTCGGCGCACCACAGCAATTATCGTTTGATGAGGCATGCTCCATTATGCGGCCAATTTTAGAAAACCCACAGATTAAAAAACTGGGTCAAAATATTAAATATGACTATCAGGTATTGAAAAATCATGGCATTTGTTTACAGGGCATTGTCGCTGATAGTATGTTAGAGTCCTATGTTTACAACAGTGTTGCGACACGTCATGATATGGATTCTCTTGCACATAAATATTTGCAACATAATACTATTACTTATGAAGATGTGTGCGGTAAAGGCGCAAAGCAAATCCCCTTTAGTCAGGTTTCCATGGATCGAGCGACTGAATATGCAGCTGAAGATGCAGCAATTACTTTGGAATTGCACCATTATTTTTCCCTGCATTTGCAAGATAAGTTGATGTCCGTGTTTGAAAAAATTGAGTTGCCGTTAATCACGGTTTTGGCTGAAATCGAGTTGCACGGTGTCTGTATTGATAAGCATGCGTTACAACAGCAAAGCGCTGAGTTACAAAACCGGATGAAAGAAATTGAGGAGGATGTGTATCAATTGGCCGGTGCGATTTTTAATTTGAATTCTCCTGCGCAATTGCAAGAAATTTTATATGATAAAATGGGTTTGCCGGTATTGAAAAAAACACCAACGGGCCAGCCTTCTACTGCGGAAGACGTCTTAACTGAGCTGGCTTTAGATTATCCTTTGCCAAAATCCATAGTCGAATATCGTCAATTAGCGAAATTAAAATCGACGTATACGGATCGTTTGCCAGAGCAAATTGATGCAAAAACTGGGCGTGTTCATTCGTCTTTTCATCAGGCGGTTACAGCGACAGGTCGCTTATCATCATCTGATCCAAATTTACAAAACATCCCTGTACGCACAGAGGCTGGCAAAAGAATTCGTAAAGCATTTATTGCACCGCAAGATTTCAAATTAATTTCTGCCGATTATTCGCAAGTAGAGTTGCGCATTATGGCGCACTTATCCAATGATCATGGTTTGCAATATGCTTTTCATCATGGCTTGGACATTCATCAAGCTACTGCCGCGGAAATTTTTAATGTTTCCTTGGATTCCGTAACGTCATTGCAGCGACGAAGCGCTAAGGCGATTAATTTTGGTTTAATTTATGGCATGTCAAGCTTTGGTTTGGCGAAGCAATTAAACATCGATCGTGGCGCAGCACAAAATTATATTGAGCGCTATTTTGAGCGTTATCCTGGTGTAAAAAAATATATGGATGACACGCGTATGTTGGCGCATGAGCAAGGTTATGTCGAGACGTTGTTTGGTCGACGTTTATACTTGCCATTTATTAATGTTAAAAATCGCGGTCAACAACAGATGGCAGAGCGTATGGCGATTAATGCCCCTATGCAAGGTACGGCGGCTGATATTATGAAATTGGCAATGATAGACGTGCATCATTTCTTGCAAAAAAATATGCCAGAGGCCAAAATAATTATGCAAGTTCACGATGAATTAATTATTGAAGTGCCCGCGGATCAAGCAGGCGCAGTTGCTAAGCAGGTACAGCGTATTATGGAGCAAGCAGCAACGCTTTCCGTGCCATTAATTGTCGATGTCGGCATAGGGGACAATTGGGATGAGGCTCATTAAACTATCAGAAATTCCCGCTGTCAGAGTAGCTTAGCCCTATAGAGCAACTTGTATGGGTGGCGGAACAAATTTTACGAAAAACCAGGCCGTGCGTCGTTTTTTGGCAAGGACAATTATTGTAGCTGTATTTTTAAATAAATAGAAAGAATGACTTTTATTTGCGCAAATGTTCCAGGTGGTTAGTGAACATGACAAAAAACCGAAAATTTGTTGTTTGGTAGCATTTTTTAAAAACTCAGTTATATTAGACAAAATTAGACCTAAATAATTATTATAAGACCATGTTATTTTAAAAATTTAAAGGAAGTTGCTCTATGTATGCTTATCTTTTTAGAACAGTACCACGATCCTATCAATTGAAACGTTCTTTTGTCGATGTTGTAAAAATGCAACATCGCACGCATCCTCATATTGGGCGGATTTATGAAGAATTGTTGCAAGCGGAGCGATCTGCATCGAAATCCTGCAACTTTGTAGTGCAAGTTCTGGATTACTGGGCGCGCAACACAAACAATGCGGCCTTGCGCTGCATTGATCTTGATAAAGATATGACCTCATCCATCGATGTTAGCTATAAAGAAATTGAAATGCAAAGTCATAAAATTGCCGCTTATTTAAAAAGCCAAGGGTTTAAAAAAGGGGATAGCATTGCGCTGATGCTAGGGCAGAGGCCTGCATGGTGGTACTGTGTTGCGGCGTTAATTCGCAGCGGTATTGCTGTGATTCCGTGTTCACGATTATTAACATCGCAAGATTTAGCTTATCGCATCAATGACATAAAAATAAAGGGTATTATTACCGCGCCAGAACTACAGACAAAAATAGATGCTATTCGTAGCGAATGTCCTTCACTAGATTGTTTGCTCACTACTGGAAAATCTTCGGGCGCTTGGACATCATTAGACGATGTATCGCATGACAATGTTGTTATTGCGCATCAAGGCACAACAACACAAGACCCATGCATTTATCTTTATACTTCTGGTACTACCGGCGATCCTAAAGCTGTTTTACATAACCATGATTATCCTTTCTTTCATTGGCCAACAGGGCGAAGATGGCTGCAGGCGACACCGGATGATCTAGTCTACAATGCCAGCGATACGGGATGGGGTTTTACTTTTTGGATTACGACTGCTGCGTGGTCTATGGGCGCACAATTGTTAGTGACACCCACCAATCAAAAGTTTGACGCTCAAAAGATGTTATACGTTTTACAGACTCAGCCTGTTTCTATTTTTTGTGCAGCACCGACGGTGCTTAGAAAATTAGTGGCCGAACCTAATTTTGATCAGTTACATTTTCCGAAATTAAGAAGAATCGTCACAGTGGGGGAAGCATTAGATGAGGTCGTGATTCAGAAATTTGAGTCACGCGGCGTAAAAGTCGCTGTCGGCTTTGGTCAAGCAGAAACGCCGTTGATAATTGGCCGAGTTGATGATCAAGAGCATTTACCGAACACCATGGGACAACCGATTGATCCTTATCAAATCACTTTGTTAGATGAAAATTATCAGCCGGTGAAAGAGGGCGACATTGGTCAGATTGCCTTAAAATTTGACAAAGGCAGAGTGGGGGGCGTTATGCGTGGTTATGCTAATTCTCCTGAGAGAACACAAAAATCCTTTTCACCTGATCAACAATATTATTTAACGGGTGATTGGGCTAAGTTTGCCTTTAATGGCTTTGTGTATGCGGGTAGGCGAGATGATTTAATTAAAAGCCATGGTTATCGCGTCGGCCCTGATGAAATAGAAAAAGTTGGCATGACGCATCCAGCCGTAGCTAAAATTGCGGTAGTGGGTGTGCGTACCGATAGAGAGTCTTTGAACATTTCAATTAAAGCGTTTATTTTGTTAAAGCCAGGCTATCAGGATACTCCTAATTTAAAAAATGAAATACAGGATCACATCAAAGCGCAGGTTTCAGCCTATAAATACCCTAGACTTATCGAATGTTTACCACTCGATGAATGGGAAAAATACGAAACCACCAGCGGAAAAATACGTCGTCGAGGGTTGAGAGAGCGTGACGAAGCTAGACTGGAGGGGGCGACATTAAAGACAAGTTTTAATCGATAATTCACGCTGACGATCAGAGGTTAATCTTGAATCAGGATATAAATGTCATCGAGAAACTCGATACGTGCATTTAATGCAGTGATAGCGGCTTGTTCTGCTTCTTGGAATTTTTGTGGATCGCCATTAATCAGGTTTTCCATCATTTGCAAGGCTTTTGGAAAGTGCTCTTCGCTATCTAACTGAACATGTCGTTTGAGATAATACACGAGAGTATCGAGCTTAGTTGGACAGTGGCCATTATTTTCAGCTTCAATTTTTTTAATGATAGGTGCAAACATATTGGCGGTGATGCCTTCTCTGCCATAAACAAAAGCTGCTGCGATTGCATGAGCATCCTGATTAAAAAAACTAAAAGTTGTTTTCACAAAGTCCTTTGTTTTTTGTCTGATATGTAGATTTTCTAATACGTCGTTAATGGTTGTGCCATGTAATAAATTTACTTGTAGTTGTTTTATTTGCGATGTGTCAGCGCCTAACTTTTCCATAGCGCGTAAGTAGATTTCATAATGACTTTGATAGTGAATGCCGTCTTCTATTATATCCCCTTCTTCTTCAGCCAAAATACTGCCAATAAGGTTGGCGCTTAATGCGTCCTTGGGAGGGAGCCAAGGTGCGGCGGTTGTTACGATATGTCTATGTAATTCTTTAAGTAAACACATAAAATCCCAAACCGCAAAAACATGTTGCTCCATGAACAGCTTTAAGTGCTCTTGCGTAGCAAGATGCTCATAAATAGGGTGGGTTACAATTTTAGTGGTCAATGGGGAGAGTGCATCTATTAATCGTGTTGCATATTTTGACATATCATTTCCATGGGAATAAATAAAAATCCGGGTTAATTCTTTAAAAACTTGGTATTTGTTCGAAGTTTCGTAATTCAAAATACTGTGATACTATACTAAAATATGGAGCAAGTCTCTAGAGAAAAAATCTATGTCAGATGCATCACAGTTATCACTAGAAGTATTAGCCAAGGAAGCTGAGCGTGCCAAAGAAAAAGCACATATTACACAAGTTTTTTTAGACAATATCACTTACTCATTGCCGCAGTATGTTTTTTGGAAAGATATCAATTCAGTATATCTTGGATGCAATAAAAATTTTGCTGAATTAATCGGGCTAGATTCTCCAGAAAACATTGTTGGAAAAACTGATCATGATATTCAATGGCAAACGCCAGGCGATTCGGTAGAAACATTTCAACAGGGGGATCAGTACACCCTATTAGGTAACCCTATCACTAATCAAGAAGAAATTTTGGTTCTACCAAGCGGTAAATCACTGATTACTTTAGTGAGTAAGCTTCCGATTATGGATAATGGCAAAGCAGTTGGAATTGTAGGTTATTTTACTGATATCACTGAGATGAAACAAAAAGAAAAGGAGCTCATTAAAGCAAAAGAGTTGGCCGAAAGTGCTTATCAAGCAAAGCAACAATTTATTCTGAATATAAGACATGATATTCGTACTCCATTTGTTGGTATTTCTAGTGTTGCTGATATCTTATTAATGAAAGAAACTGATCCAGGAAAAAGAAAGTTTTTAGAAATGCTGCATGTTTCTGCAAATGCGTTGTTATCTTATTTTAATGAAATTTTAGAAGTAACGCATATAGAAAATGGTAGCATACCGCTCGTTTCTAAATTGACAAACGTAAAAAAAGCTGCAAAAACATGCCTTGATATGAACTTAACGGCTATTAATACAAAAGATTTAGAATATAGTTTTGCTTATGATGATAAACTACCCGAAGAGCTGTATACAGATGAGTTTCGATTCCAGCGTGTTTTGATTAACTTGATTGGTAATGCGGTAAAGTTTACAAGTAATGGCAGAATAGACGTTAATATTTATCTTGCGGGTGAGAAACCAGGGTCGCGTGAAATTTTAGTGGCCATCGTTGTTAAAGATACAGGGCCAGGAATCCCCGTTGATAAACAGCACATAATTTTTGAAAAATTTGAACGCTTAACCCCATCTTATCAAGGCGTTTATAAAGGCAGTGGCTTGGGTTTATTTTCTGTCAGAATCTTAATGAATGAACTCGGCGGTGATATCGATTTAAAAAGCAAAGAGGGGGAAGGGTCTACTTTTACATGTATGATTCCTATGCTAAAACCGAAGTTATCTGAATTTGTATCACCAAAATAAGTCGTCCTCCATCAGAAAAAATATAACTAGAATATAGAGGCTATCAACACCTTTTATTGTTTGTTAGCATATAAATTATTAAATAATTCAACTGACTGGCAGTGTTTATACAATGAGTGTTTATTCGATAACCAATACTGATTGCCAAGACTATTTTACTTCTCTTTGTGCGGAAGAATCAGAGATACAACAACGTTTAAAAGCCTATGTAGCCACCCTTGATAAGGTGCCTCAGATGTATATTGATCCACTGCAGGGATCGATTTTAGCCTTTTTGGCACGCAGTATACAGGCAAAACATATTTTAGAAATTGGTACCTTTGTTGGTTATGGCACCTTATGGTTGGCGAGAGCATTAACCGCTGATGCTAAGATAACAACCTGTGAAATTGATAAGCGTTGGTGGCCGATAGCGCGGAATGCTTTCGAGCAAGCCGGTGTGAGTGAACAAATTCACCAAGAAAAGCAAGCGGCATTATTGAGTTTAGAGTCGTGGGTGACTAGTCAAAACCCGCCCCAATTTGATTTTATTTTTATCGACGCAGATAAATCTCGCTATCCGATTTATTATGAGCATTGTCTTCAGTTGCTGAGCCCACAAGGAATACTGGTTTTAGATAATGTTTGGTGGCAGGGCAAGTTGCTTGATAAGGAGTGTTCGCAACGGCGCGCTCAAGTTTTGCGTAAATTTAATGCTGATTTAGCGCAAGATTCGCGCATTGACTTGGTGATGTTGCCTATGAGTGATGGCATGAGTTTGGTGCGACGGAGGCGTTGATCATAAAAAGACCAAAAACACCTTGCGTCACTAGCAAAAATCCACTATCATGCTCAGCCAATTGATTTTTTATACGGCTAACCAAGACTAGCCGCTGAAGAGGAAAAACGATGAAAAAAGAGATCCACCCAGCTTATGCTCATGTTAACGTGCATTGTAGTTGTGGTAACAAATTTAAAGTACGTTCGACAGGTAAAGATGTACATTTAGACGTCTGTTCTGAATGTCACCCTTTTTATACTGGAAAACAAAAAATTGTTGATACAGCAGGTCGTGTAGAAGGTTTCAGCAAGAAATATGCTTTCCTCAGTTCGACTTTGGGCAAATTGTCTGAGAAATCATCTGATAGTGCGGGCAAAGCCTGAGAGTAATATACTTTTTCTTAATTAGGGCGCATTGTGCGCCCTGATTTTTTCAACTACCATACTTAGCAGGAGATGTTATGTCAAACCTGTCACATGCTGAACAAGCATTGAAATATCATCGCGAACCACGTCCGGGAAAAATCGCGATTGCGTTAACAAAATCAACAGAATCACAAAGTGATTTGGCCCTTGCCTACACTCCTGGTGTAGCTCAGCCTGTTATGGCGATTGCTAATGACCCAGAAGCAGCATACCACTACACAAGCAAAGGCAATTTAGTTGCTGTGATTAGTAACGGTACCGCGGTTTTGGGCTTAGGTGATGTCGGTGCATTAGCAGGAAAGCCTGTTATGGAAGGCAAAGGCGTTTTATTTAAACGTTTTGCAGATGTTGATGTATTTGATATTGAAATTGATTGTACAGATCCTTATGAATTGGTTGAAACAATTGCTAGGATCTCGCCAACTTTTGGCGGTATCAATCTTGAAGACATTAAAGCACCGGAATGTTTTATTGTTGAAGAGGAGCTAAAAAAACGCCTTAGCATTCCCGTATTTCATGATGATCAACACGGTACGGCAATTATTGTCGCAGCAGGATTGATTAATGCGCTAAAATTACAGCAGAAGAAAATCGAAGATATAAAAATAGTGTGCTTAGGCGCTGGCGCCGCGGGTATAGCCTCTATGAATTTATTGCTGGCGCTTGGCGCGAAAGCAGAAAACATTTACATGGTTGATCGAAAAGGTATTATTCATTCAGAACGGGATGACTTAAATCAATATAAAATGCCTTTCGCATTAGCAACAGAAAAACGTACATTGATGGATGCAATGCAAGGTGCTGATGTTTTTATTGGCGTTTCTGGCGCCAACTTAGTTAGTAAAGAAATGATTGCAGCGATGGCGGATAAGCCAATCATATTTGCATTATCTAATCCTGATCCTGAAATTTCACCTGCGGATGCACACAGTGTTCGACAAGATTTGATTATGGCAACTGGGCGTAGTGATTATCCGAATCAGGTTAATAATGTATTAGGTTTTCCTTATATCTTTCGAGGCGCATTAGATGTCCGTGCCCATACGATTAATATAGAAATGCAAATCGCAGCAGTGCACGCGATTAGCGAATTAGCCTACGAAGAAGTTCCAGCAGAAGTTTTAGCGGCTTATCCAAACCAAGCCCATTTGGCGTTTGGACCGGATTATATTTTGCCAAAACCAATGGACCCTCGTTTAAAAGCACGTGTGTCAAATGCTGTAGCACAAGCTGCTATTGATACAGGTGTGGCGGGTATTACTAACTAATAAGAGAAAAAATACCATGAAAAATAATTCAATTTCTGCCTTGCAAGCTCGAAAAGCTGCAATATTGGCATGGACAATGTGTGGTTTAGGCGCTTTATTTTATTGTTATGAATATATTTTGCGAATCGCTCCAAGCGTTATGTCAGAACAATTAATGAACTCTTACAATTTAACCGCAGGCGCATTTGGCAATCTTACAGCATATTATTATTATGCGTATACGCCGATGCAAATTCTCGTTGGGATCATGATGGATAGATTCGGGACGCGATTTTTACTCAGTTTTGCATGCTTAGCCTGTACCGTGGGCACGTATATGTTTGCTTGCGGTGACAGTTTATTAGTTGCAAGCGTCGGGCGTTTTCTTGTTGGCTTTGGTTCATCATTTGCTTTTGTTGGCGGCCTAAAATTGATTTCACTGTGGTTGCCACCAGAACGCTTTGCATTTGGTTCTGGAATTATCGTTGCATTAGGTAGTTTAGGCGCCATGGCAGGAGATGTCGTTCTAACATCGTTTGTTAATTCTATCGGATGGCAAAAAACCAATATCATCACGGCAATTTGCGGCGTGATTTTAACCATTGTCTTGTTCTTAGCATTGCGTGATGGTAATGCCGAAACAAGCAAAACATCAGTCAATAATACGCGTATTCATTTTGTGGATATATTCACAGGTCTTTGGGCCGCATTAAAGACGCCACAAATTTGGAAAGCAGGTTTAGTAGGTGGTTTGCTATACATGCCAACATCTGCTTTTGCTGAATTATGGGCAATACCATATTTACAACAAGCTCGCGGTTTAACTAATCACGATGCTGCATCAGTTGTGTCATTGATATTTTTAGGTTGGGTAACCGGCGGACCAATTTTTGGTTTTTTATCAGATCGTTTTCAAAACCGCTTAGTCCCAATGTTCATTGGTAGTTCAATGGGTTTAGCGATATTTTGTTACATGTTATATGTGCCGAATAAATCTGTAACGTTATTGAGTGCTCTGTTTTTCTTATTAGGCTTTGGCGTCAGTAGTAAAATCGTTATTTTTGCTGTAGCGCGTGAATCTATTCGCTCAACGATTAGTGGTACTGTTGTCGCATTAATTAACATGATGGTCATGGTGAGTGGCGTTATATTTCAGCCAGTGATTGGCGTATTGTTAGACGTGCATTGGTCAGGCACGGTTTTAGATAATGGCGTGCGATTATATAGCTCTTCGAATTTTATGTTTGCCTTGAGTGTATTGCCTATAGGCACCGTAGTTGCATTAATTACTATTCTTTTTATGAAAGAAACGAATGGAAAACTGTGTCAGGAATAAATGTACTATGAAGCAAAACACAGTTCTCGCGCCTTCGTTGTTATCTGCTAATTTCGCTCAACTTGGCGCTGATGCAAAAGGTGTTTTAGCATCTGGCGCGCAGTGGCTGCACTTCGATGTCATGGATAATCATTTTGTGCCCAATCTCACCATTGGGCCCATGGTTTGTCAGGCCTTGCGTGATGATGGAATTACCGCCCCTATTGATGTGCATTTGATGGTAAGCAATCCAGAAAACTTAATTCATGCATTTGCAAAGGCTGGCGCCAGTTATATTACTATTCATGCAGAAGCGACACCGCATATCGATCGATATTTACAACAGATTCGAGATCTAGGTTGCAAAGCGGGGTTGGCATTTAATCCTTCGACACCAATTCACGCAGCGCAATATGTTTTAGACAAATTAGACTTAATCTTAGTGATGTCAGTGAATCCCGGTTTTGGTGGCCAACAATTTATCCCGTCCGTGCTAGAAAAAATTCATCAAGCGCGTTATATGATTGATCAGTCAAAACGACCTATCCGCTTATCTGTTGATGGCGGTATTAATTTCGAGACCATTCGATTAGCGAGCGATGCGGGAGCAGATACCTTTGTTGCGGGATATACGGTATTTAAAGCGCAAGACCGCGGCGCAGCGATAGAAAGCTTGTTACGACTATCATCTTAATGATTTTAAAAATTTGAGCTTTTCAGCAATTTTTATCTCTAAACCTCTATCAACTGGAAAATAATATTTTTTCGGTTGAATATTTTCAGGAAAATAATTTTCTCCTGCTGCGTACGCATGTGGCTCATCATGTGCATAACGATACGCTTTGCCATAATTAAGTTGTTTCATCAATTGTGTCGGTGCGTTGCGTAAATGAAGAGGAACATTGGGGGTGGGGTTGCGTTTAACATCTTCCATGACTTGATTAAACGCTGTATAAACGGCGTTACTTTTTGCCGCGCAAGCAAGGTAAATGACAGCTTGCGCAATCGCCAATTCACCTTCAGGGTGACCTAATCGTTGTTGCACATCCCAGGCATTGAGCGCAAGTGTTAATGCACGTGGATCGGCGTTCCCAATATCTTCTATCGCCATGCGTACAACGCGTCGAGCAATGTATAACGGATCGCAACCTGCTTCTAACATACTTGCCAGCCAATACAATGCCGCATCAGGATCAGAGCCACGCACTGACTTATGTAATGCTGAAATGTAGTCGTAAAAGTATTCGCCATGTTTATCAAAGCGGCGAAATTGCTGTTGAATAATGTTTTGGAATTTTTCCTCAGTAATGATCAATTGATTGCTATCAAGGCATTCATCGCATAATGTTTCCAACATATTTAATAATAAGCGCGCATCGCCATCGCAAGCCAATATTAAACCGTTTTTTAAATTCTCAGGAAAATGTGTCTCAAATTGACCATAGCCACGGTCTGGGTCGAGCAATGTTTTTTCTAGTAGTGATCGTAACTCTTCTTCTGATAAGCTTTTTAAAACATACACCCGAACACGCGATAATAAAGCATTATTTAATTCAAAGGATGGATTTTCAGTTGTTGCGCCGATGAGGGTTACAACCCCCTCTTCCACATGGGGTAAAAAAGCATCTTGTTGTGATTTATTAAAACGATGAATTTCATCGACGAATAAAACGGTTGCTTTATTTGAAACATCACGACGTAATTTTGCAGCATCAATGACAGCACGTATTTCTTTAACACCCGCTAATACCGCGGACAAGGTTTCAAAATGAGCGCCACTACTGCTGGCAATAATATTGGCAAGCGTTGTTTTTCCAGTGCCTGGCGGCCCCCATAAAATCATGGAATGTAACAAGCCACGCTCAATCGCTAGTCTAATCGGTTTACCCTCGCCTAGTAAATGCTGCTGCCCACAAAAGTCCATCAGCGATTGTGGGCGTAAGCGAGCAGCGAGTGGTTGCTCAAAGGATTTCATTATTTAGTTCTATACCATGCTTCAAGTATCGCTGTATCCAAAATGTGATTCTTCATTGCCTTTAATAAATCATTCATCATAAAGCCACGAGAAAAATTCAATTTTGTATCGAGAGCGTATAATTCAATTGTATACAAATGGTCCTGATCAGGCGGCGCGCAACCTCCGTACATCGTTGCTTCTTCTTTAGTTAAGCGCCAATCCTCAGGGATAATGCCAGAACCCCAGCTATTGACGCCCTCTACTAATTCGATAGTTGCACTAGCGTTTTCAGGTAAAGCATGTAGCTTGGGGTCAATATCAGCAACTAACCAATGAATCCAGGTAAAGCCACAAACTGGAATGGCGTCGTGGTCAATGAAAGTTAGCGCTAATGATTTTGTATCAGGCGGTACATCCTGCCAAGCCAAGTGAAAAGAGTAATTTGGCATAACATTGTTTATAAAATGTGAGCCGTGATGACCAACGTTATCAGTAAAATGACCGTTGATGATGTTATTGGAGTATATTTTCATGGTCTATGTTTCTTCCTGAGTAATATTAAAGAATTTCAGCCTGTGCGCCGACTTTACTGGCGCAAATAACAACATCAGCGCAGCGCTTCGCGAATATACCATTTTCGACAACGCCTGGAATTAGTTTAATATTTGCTTCCATTGTCAGTGGATCAGTTAAGTCAAGATTATGCACGTCCAAAATAATATTACCATGATCGGTAATAAAATTTTCACGCCACACAGGATCGCCGCCCATGTTTAATAATGCGCGAGCAACTAATCCACGAGCAAGTGGTAATACTTCAACGGCGACAGGAAATTTGCCTAATACACTCACCTGCTTGGATGAATCTACTATGCAAACAAATTCTTTGCTCGATGTTGCTAGAATTTTTTCACGTGTTAATGCCCCGCCTCCGCCTTTAATCATGCGTTTGTGTGCGTCGATTTCATCTGCGCCATCAATATAAATAGGTAATGTGCCAACGTAATTTAAATCAACGACTTGAAATCCCAGTGCTTTTAATTTGTTTGTACTTCTTTCTGAGCTTGAAACCACCATGTCGATTTTTGACTTGATAGTGGCTAGTTGATCAATAAAAAATTCTACCGTTGATCCTGTGCCAACGCCAATGACGCTATGTTTTTTTGCGCGTTCGACAGCGGCGATGGCGGCTTGTTGTTTTAAATCTGACATAGTCTATTCCCTGGTGAAAAAACAGCGACTAAAGAACGTTATTCTACGCTACAAACAACATAGAATATACAGCCCTGACCCCAAGGTTTTGTATTTAAAATAAGATGATCGATGATGACTCCGTGGGCGATATAAAAATTTACTTATCTGAAGGCAGGCTGGATTATGGCGACTATGCCTAATCCAACCTTTTCACTTAAGAGAAAAACACACCGCCAAGCAGTTCTATTTTTAGGCTGATTACCGCAGATATAAAATTTAATTTATCAAATTTTATAAAATATACCGACTTAAATCTTCATCAGCTGCTAATACTTCCAGCGCTCGATTGACATAACCGACGTCGATATTAATAGTTTCACCTGAGCGATCACTGGCTTCAAAAGAAATTTCTTCTAATAAGCGTTCCATAATTGTATGTAAACGACGAGCACCGATATTTTCAGTGCGCTCATTGACTTGCCAAGCCACTTCGGCCAGTCGTTCAATCGCTTTTTTAGCGAATTTTATGGTGACATTTTCAGCTGCTAAAAGCGCGGTGTATTGTTTGATTAGAGATCCATTAGGTTCTGTTAAAATCTTTACGAAATCTTCTACGCTTAAGGCTTTGAGTTCAACACGAATCGGCAAGCGTCCTTGTAATTCTGGAATTAAATCAGATGGTTTGGATACATGGAAAGCGCCGGATGTAATGAATAAGATATAATCGGTTTTAATTACACCGTATTTAGTATTAACTGAGCAACCTTCAATCAACGGAAGTAAATCGCGTTGCACCCCTTCGCGTGACACATCGCCGCCTTGGCGTTCAGCTCGGCGTGCAACTTTGTCAATTTCGTCTATAAATACAATGCCGTTTTGCTCAACACTTTGAATAGCTTTTTGACGTACACGTTCTTCATCGATTAACTTCGAGGCTTCTTCATTTTCAAGAATTGGCCGCGCTGTTTTAATAGGCATTTTTTTAGTTTTAACTTTATCTTGGCTAACAGATTGAAACATGCTTTGTAGTTGACTAGTCATTTCTTCCATGCCGGGAGGCCCCATGATATCAAGACTAACTGATCCGCTGGCAGAAGTTTTGATTTCGATTTCAGTGTCATCGAGTTCGCCATTACGTAGGCGGCGACGAAAAACTTGTCGCGTTTTATTTTCTTCTTGGTTTTCGTCTTGCTGCTCATCGTTACTAAATACATTTTTTGCGCGCGGCAACAGAGCGTCTAAAATACGTTCTTCAGCGTTTTCTTCTGCTTTTGCACGCACTTTTTGCTTTTCTGATTCGCGAGTCATTTTTACCGCTGTTTCTGCGAGGTCGCGAATAATAGAATCGACATCACGTCCAACATAACCGACCTCGGTGAATTTGGTCGCTTCAACTTTGATGAAGGGCGCCTTAGCAAGTTTTGCAACTCGACGCGCTATTTCTGTTTTACCAACGCCTGTCGGTCCAATCATCAATATATTTTTGGGCATGATTTCATCGCGCAAATCTTCGGCAACTTGCATGCGTCTCCAGCGATTACGCAAAGCGATCGCTACAGAGCGTTTTGCATCTGCTTGCCCAATGATATGTTGATCTAATTCATGCACAATTTCACGAGGCGTCATGGGTACTTCAGTTATAAGAGCAGATTCAGAGTGAATGGGTGTGAGCGTAGCTGACATAATATAATCTCTTATTTAAAAATTCTGTTAGTAGGAAAGTTCTTCAAAAGAAAGGTTGTGATTTGTATAAACACAAATGTCTGCAGCAATATTCAGTGATTTTTCTACAATGCTTTTTGCGCTTAATTTAGTGTTGTCTAGTAGGGCGCGTGCTGCGGATTGGGCAAAAGGTCCTCCAGATCCGATGGCAATTAAACCATGCTCCGGCTCAATGACGTCACCATTACCGGTAATAATTAAAGAGGCGTCTTTGTTGGCAACAGCCAACAGTGCTTCAAGGCGTCGTAAAATTCTATCGGTACGCCAATCTTTGGCGAGCTCAACCGCAGCGCGAACTAAATGCCCGTGATGCATGTCTAATTTTGCCTCAAATCGCTCAAACAATGTAAAGGCATCAGCTGTGCCGCCCGCAAAACCAGCAATCACTTGGTCTTTGTAAATACGGCGTACTTTGCGCACATTGCCTTTCATGATGGTATTGCCCAACGATGCTTGTCCATCACCACCAATAACGACACTATTATTGCGTCTGACACAGACGATGGTTGTTCCGCGATATTGTTCCACTTTATAGCCTCTGTTTTACTGCGTTTTAATTATATGGGGCGAGATCTTTTTTTTTCAAGCAGGCTGGTCTAAGCTCGAAATATATTCAGTGGCGTATTATGTTCGAATCAAGAGATGTTATGGCTCGAATTTCTTGAGCTGGGTGATGTGCATGATCCAGAAACACCTGTCCGATCATGTCGATTAGACAGGGTATGTATGTTAATCTGCCACAGCGTCAGTCACCGGCACGTCTGCGACCTGTTGAGTAGCCGTGGTTTCGGCTATGGTTGTAGCTGCAGGTGGGTCAATATGGAAGATATAACTGCTAATATTGATTTTTTTCAAATCTTGTTGGCGAGCAATTGCATGTTCTTTACTGGTAAATGGTCCAATGACCACGACAAACAAGTCATGATCTGTCTTTGTCGATTTGCGTTGGGTTATGACCGGATCTAAGCCGGATAATTGTAGTCGATCAACAAAAGCGCTAGCATCACGCATATTGTAATACACCATTAATTGCAACCAATATCCTGGTTGTTCATCTGGGGGTGCCGTGTCTTGTTTCGGGTCAGGCACCGCTATTTGCGGCAATAATGTGTAAAACTCATAATTAACTGGATCTTCTTCTGCATCTGTCACAGGTGCTGCGGGTACGGTTTTTGTCGGAGCTGGTTTTGTTATGGCAGCGTTTTGACCGTGTTGATGATAGTAAACATATCCATATACCCCGGCAGCGATAATCAATATGAAAACAGAGAAGACAAATAAGCGACGTACATAAGCTATAACGCTTGCTTTTTTGCGTTGTTTCACAGGACTCTTGCGGTTATAACGTCTTGCATAATCTTTGGCCATTACATTTTTTCCGGAGCTGATACACCCAACAAGGCTAAACCATTACGTAGGGTTTGTTGCGTTGCTAATATTAAATTTAATCTAGCATTACATAAATTATTATCTTCTACAATAAAAGCGTGTGCATTGTAATAGGCATGAAAGTCATTTGCCAGTGTGCGCAAATAATTTGCTAGCGTGTGTGGCTCATAAAGCTGCGCAGATGTCTGAATGATTTCAGGATAACGACCCAGTTGATCGATTAACGCTAATTCATGCGGAGTATTTAATAAACTCAGATGCTGTTCGCCTAAGCTAATATCATGATTTAGTGATTTTTCTGTCAATTGGCGAAACACGCTACAAATTCGAGCATGCGCATATTGAATGTAATACACGGGATTTTCATTCGATTGTGATTTAGCTAATTCTAAATCAAAATCCATGTGCTGTTCGTTTTTACGCATAACATAAAAAAATCTGACCGCGTCATTACCGACTTCTTCGCGCAACTCTCTCAGAGTTACAAATGATCCGCTGCGCGTAGACATTTGTACTCGTTCACTGCCGCGATATAAAATTGCAAATTGTACAAGTAAGGCGCGAAAATCTTTATCGCCATGATCTAATGCTGTTAAAACCGCCTGAATACGTGGGACATAACCATGGTGATCGGCGCCCAATACGTCAATAACCTGATCGTATCCGCGTCGATATTTATTTACATGATAGGCAATATCGTTTGCAAAATACGTCCTATCGCCATTTTCTTTGATCAACACGCGATCTTTCTCATCGCCAAAAGCTGTTGCTTTAAACCATGTTGCACCTTCAGATTGATAAATACATTCGCGCTTTTTTAATTCTTCTAAAGCAATTTCAAAAGCGTTGCCATCAACTAAGCTTTGTTCTGAAAACCATTGTTCATAACGCACGCCAAATTCAGCAAGATCGTCGCGAATATCATCAAGGATATCGTCTTTAGCGATAGTAAAGATCTGTTGGTATTTTTCATTTCCCAATAACAGTTTAGCGCGTGCAATTAAAGCGTCAATATGGGCTTCCTTATCACCACCCTCTTGACCTTCGTCTGCTGGAATATCTGCAAATACTTGAGCAGTAGAAACATGAAAAGCGTTGCCATAGTGATTTTGTGCTTTTTTGGCTAAGTCAATGACATAATTGCCCTTATAAGCATTGGTTGGGAAAGTCAGAGGCTCATCGTATAATTCCAAGTAGCGCAACCAAGTGCTGGTTGCTAAAATATGCATTTGGCGACCGGCATCGTTAACATAATATTCACGATGAACCTCATAGCCTGCAGCCTGTAGCAAATCAGAAACCGCTGCGCCGAAAGCGGCTCCTCTGCCGTGACCAACGTGCAGAGGGCCTGTCGGATTGGCAGATACATATTCAATGTGAACCCGTTTACCTTGGCCAATATTACTTCGGCCGAAATTTTCTTTTTGTGCAATAGCTTGAGTGATAATATTTTTTTGCTGATTGGGGTCTAGATAAAAATTGATAAAACCGGGTCCGGCAATTTCTATGTTGATGATAGCTGGGTGTGACATGCGTTCAATTAGACTTAGCGCGAAGTCACGCGGCGATTTACCTATGGATTTAGCGTATACCATGGCGATATTGCTTGAAAAATCACCAAACTTTTTATCTTTAGTATGTTCAATATGGATTTCTTCGATGCTTAGGAACGGCTGTTGATCAGCGATTACGGATGCGATGGCCTGGTGTAGCAGGCTTTGTAATAAAGATTTCATAAGTATTAAGCATTTTGTTTTGTGAGAAAATTAACTTTATTATCCTAGAACATACGATTGAAATCTAGCATAACCCATGTATTTCATAAAAACATCTGTTGCTAAGTAAAAATAACCAAAGCTTGCGCAGTAGCATAAAAATATCTTGATCATATAGTGCGCACCATGTTCCAGCTAATGACTGAGCCATGTTTCTCTTCTTGCAAGCATCTCCAGGATATCTTCAGATTCAACATAATAAAACTAAAAAAGATTGGAAAATTACATCGAAATAGGTAGAGTATAAAGCTCTATATTTTACAGTAGGATTAAGGATGAAAATTAAAAAAACAATTTTAGTGGTTGCAGGTTTATGGATAGCTGCACAGACTGCATGCGCTAGCCCTGCAAGTATGGCTGAAAAAGCTGTGGTTGTAGAAAAAATGGTTAAAAAGCCAGTGGGACTTTTTCCTGAAATCATTCTTTTTACAGCTGATCCAGGTATGCCTAAATTCTGTGAGTTGCCAACATTAAAATTGACCCTAAATCGTGACCACCCACGTAGAGAAAGTAGACTAGATTTGCCTTCAGATTCTCCATATGAGAAGGCAATAATTATACATAGCGACCCATTCGATCCTAATGCAAAAATTCGTAAGTACACTGACCAGGTGACTTTAAAACACGGCGAGGCTGTTATTATTCTTAACGGTACAGGCGACCATAATAAAATGACAAACAGTGGTTTCTGGAGCGATAATCGTGGTTGTCGCGGAAGCTTCGTTGTTCATCTACATCAATGAGTGACAAAGTATCATCATCACCTAGTCCTCTCCTAGACGGCTTGCAAGAAATGCTGGCTGGAGAGGGCTTTGATCCTGTGTTAAATCCTGAACAAAAAATTATTTATCATCACGCCAAACAATTTTTGTTAAGCTATCGAGGCAGTATCGATACATTTAATTCTTATCGTCGCGAAATAGAGCGTTATTTACAATGGTGCTATATTATTGCAAAAAAAAATATTACTGATATTAAGCGCCAAGATTTTGAAGATTTTTTAGCTTTTTGCCAAGATCCTCCAGATGAGTGGATAAGCACGCAAGTAGAAAAGCGTTTTATCATACAAGGGGGCATAAAAGTAGCGAATCCGGCGTGGCGGCCTTTTGTGGTGAAAGTTAGTAAAGCAGCAAATAAACAAGGTGTAACTCCTAAGAAAGAAAATTATCAATTATCCGAAAAAGCACTGAAAGCTTTATTTGCTATTATTAGTAGTTTTTATAATTTCCTCATTCAAGAAGAGGTCACGAGTGTTAATCCAGTGTTATTAATCCGACAAAAAAGTCGCTTTATTCGTAAACATCAAGCGCCACCCGTGATTCGACGATTGTCAGAATTGCAATGGGGCTATGTGATTGAAACAGCTGAGCTCATGGCCAAAGAAAATCCGCAACACCGTCGTACGTTATTTATGATGAATTTGTTATATGGCATGTATTTGCGAATCTCAGAGCTTGCTGCGACCAAACGTTGGACCCCAACCATGGGTGATTTTCATCGTGATGCTGAGGGGCGTTGGTGGTTTTTAACCGTAGGAAAAGGCAATAAAGAGCGCAAAATTACTGTTAGCCCGGCTATGTTACAAGCATTAAAAGATTACCGAGTTTCTCTTGGGTTGACGGCATTGCCAACACCACAAGAGCAAACACCTTTATTATCAAAACATAATGACGGCAAATCAATCACGAGTACGCGTTATATTCGTCAAATAGTCCAGCAATGTTTTGATCAAGCGATCGAACGATTGCGCGCCGATAATCAAATCGAAGAAGCTGAACAAATGATGGCGGCAACGGTGCATTGGTTGCGCCATACTGGAATTTCTGAGGATGTTAAAATTCGTCCGCGTGAACATGTGCGTGATGATGCGGGTCATAGTTCTGGGAGTATTACCGATAAATATATCGATGTGGAATTGCAAAAGCGTTATGACTCGGCGAAGCAAAAGCGTATCAAGCCGGACTTTTTAACTTAAGCAGCAAAACAGCGAGCGGTGCTTTCTTTCCATGGAAGCACGCTTGCATACTCTATTTTTTTTGCCTTAGCATTGTTGTTCAGCAATGCTGTGAAATGCATATAAATCCAAAATAGACTCGCGGTAAGTGCGATTTCCAGTGAAAATTTATGCATGAACCTAGAAACCGCAGTTAACCGTTCGCCTGCCGTTCTCATCCAGCCCTAAATTCAATAATTTTCAATCCAATTTCGTCATGTTATGCAGGCGCTGGAAACAAATTTGGTGGGTTAATATGGATTTTCTCAATAAATTTTTTAAATGCACGCTCAATAACACGCTTCATTTTTTCAGCTTTGGTTAACTGCTCCGCACAAGAAGATTGTAGTGTTTTGAAAAAAGTAGCGATATGAAAAAGTG
>JAGKWX010000053.1 GCA_021151585.1 Alphaproteobacteria bacterium
TTTGCTTCTGTCACTTGCGTCGTTATTAAAAAACCCTGAGTGTCCACAAGAATATGACGTTTTCGACCTTTAATCTTTTTTCCTCCGTTATAACCTTTAACACCACCTTTTTCAGTTGTTTTTACCGATTGACTATCAACAATACCCGCACTGGCTAATTCGTTTCGATTTAATAATTTTCTTCATTCACCTCGTAACGCATAATTTGCTTTTTCAAAAAAACTGCCTAATTTCCATGCGCGAAATTGCGTGTAAACTGTTTTCCAAGGCGGGAAATCATGCGGTAAATGTCGCCAAGAACATCCTGTACGCAATAAATAAAATGATGTCTCGAAGATGGTTTTTACAATGAAGTGACGATTTTAGTAAAGCAGTGTTTTTTATTTAAAACTTCAATAAATCTATACCATAGCGAATAATATTAGTTATTTTTTTGAATTTTTTTAATTTTGTACTATAAATAAAAAATGGAGGCTCATAAATGTTCAACACCCGTGCTAGAATGACATTATCTTCGCCGATGTTTCAACGAAACATTCAGCGTTATTTTTCTGATTCGCCCCCCCTCTATTCGATGGGTTTCTCTTTTTCATAATCAAAAGCCGTATATGAAATTTTTGAAAAAAGATAGTTTCTTTGATCATTATACAACGGTAATTGATATGGAACGATTGAGTAAAGTATTTGGATCGTCGGCGTATAATGATTTTTTTTCACCAGATGCCGTGGTGGATTTGCCTAAATTATTTTCTACGAGTTATGAACGACTCAATGAAGTGGAACAGCGCCAGAGAACAGCGCTTGAAAAAGAGCGCGCTTATACCATCGACTCTCTTAGTTTAGCTCTGCAAGTGAGTAAATGCATACATGAGAGAGACTTGGAAAGCTTGAAGATTTTGCTTGAAGTGAAACAAAAAACTTTACTCTATGATTATATTCTCGAGAGCATAGGATTTGGAAATAATTTTTACGATAATTTTTCGTTGTTAAAGCCACCGAAAAAAAATGAAATGACATTTTTAACCGAACATGAGTTTTCTCACTACCCCTTTTTGGCTCCATTTAAATATAAAGACTTACAGTATATTATGAGTGCCATTCAAGAAAAACTCGAAGAAATGCCGGAACATTCGGCAACGGTGCTTGGAACCATTCCAGCGGCGTTAACAAAAGAGCAGATTGAAAGTATGCAGTTAAGCATTGACGAACTCGATGGAGAAAAAAGCGCATCTGGTCTTTATCTTTTTAATATTGCTATTATAACTGTTGGAAATCATACGATTACCTTTGTGCCAAAACAAGTAAAATCCGATATCGATGTTCGTTATCCTATAGCAAAATATATTAATCATGAAGGAAATATTTATCTACCGCAACAGCAAGAAGCTCGAGACCAAAGTGGTGCGCACCCTACGCTTGAAAGTCGTGAAAAACTTTATTTGAATTATACGCATATTCCTTTAGTTAATATCAAACAGCAAGCCGCTCGCATTACGAAAACGACAATAAATAATCAAGTTATTTATATTGTTCCAGAAATATGTCTTGAACATCGGGGACGCGTTGGGCTAAACGCTGTAGAGCAAGAGCTGTCTGAAAGTTTACCTTTCCCGATGTATTATTTACACATACTTATCGCTTCAGGTGCCCCTGAAAAAGCAGATTTTGCGATGGTCACGAATGAGATTTTTATTAATGACAAGACAGTTGGCGGCACAAGAATTTTTGATAATCTTAATAAGATGTCTATTTCTCCAGAGATTACATCTCCAGAAGACGCTAAACTGCAAATCACCATATTCGCTCCACGAGAGTTATCATTGAAAAGCACCCCATCACCAAAAAAATAAATTAGGTATGATATTGATTTTTTTCATCGAAGAGTAGGATAGGGGGAAACTTCTTTTGGTGTATTAATAAAGTCGGCTAAAAATGCTTTGAATTTCATCATACGTGGATCTTGCGTTTCTTCTAGCACTGAAGTGAGGTTTTGTAAGGCAATCTTAGCTTGTTCCTGCTTATTGGATATTGTATATAATGCATTTAAGTTAAAAAGAGAGGTGGCATATAATGCATTCATATGATTTTTTTGCAATAACTTAACGGCGTTTTCTTGAAATAAAATAGAGTCCTCTAGTTTTTCTTGAAGGCAACAGGCAATAGCTCCCACAGTATAAGCTCGCGCCAGATCATTGTGTAATGGTTTCTTTTCGAAAGTGCTAATGAGTTTTCTAGCTTCATTTTCTGCCTGTAAATAATCGCCGTGAACTAAGTAAGCAAGCGTTAATAGCTCTTGCAGAGAGCGAAACAGTGGATCAATACTTGCGAAGCTGCTATTGTAGATTTTAGAAGCCATAGAAGGTAGGTTTTTAATGAGCTGAATAGCCTGCTCAGTCTTCCCTGCTTCTATCAGTGAAACAGCGATAAATTCTGATAACGCATAATATTCTTGGACAGAGAACCATTGCGAAAATATCTCCATTGCTGTCTTTAAACAGGTAAGCGTAATCAGCTTTAAAAAGTTAACATGTATAGAGGCAGCTAAATTAGCTGCGGCTGTCATGCCGATATCGCCACGTAATATGGATTTTGAATGTAATAAATATTTATTAGATAAGCCATAGAATGGAATGAGTGAATCTACCACCGAAAATCTCGCTCCTTTTTTAGGGTGATTATCTAAGATAATTCCGCATTCGTTTACAACGCGTGAATACAAAGGGAAAATCAGGTTTGTATTATGAGAGGTAATTTTCGGAGAAAATACGGTCAGTCCACGTTTGTAGACATGGCTCAGTATTCTTGTGGCGCCCTTCATTTTTAACATGTTATTTTTCCCCCTATGCTGTCGCTATTTTAATCAATCTCTGAATAGTATACAAGGAAAAATTGCCGCTGAGGTACTTGATCCTCGAATCCGCAGTTAGAACCTGACATAATCCGACGCTTCTCCGTAGCATTGAGGCGTTGGCGATGAAAAAAGCACTTTCCAAAGCTCGCCCATTAGGTGAAACACAAAAAAACGTTCTCGTTCAAGAGTTAGACAAGGTTGCGGTTGACACTTACGCTGGATGCGTCCACATTCACTGGGACCACTCAACGCCCGTCACGCCTTTTGGTCAGCTTGCTTTTTTTATTGAATTTCTAAAACGTACAGAGTTGTGGGATGATTTTATTAAAGAATGCCCCCCCCCCCCTAAATTTAATCAGTAATAATGCACCGACGAAGCATGATATTTTAGGAACTATTTTATTGTCGGTGTTGTCAGGCCATATGCGTTACGCACATATGTCGACGATTCGCACGGATAAAGTTAATCCACAATTATTAGGAATGGAAAAAATTGTCAGTGATGATTCTGTTCGTCGTGGATTAAATAAAATAACAAAAGAAGATGGGCGCATCTGGTTAACGGAAGCACTAAAAAAATCTTATTGGGGGATTTTAAATATTCCTTGGATTTTAGATGTGGATACAACGGTCAAATGCTTGTATGGTCATCAAGAAGGCGCCATCGTTGGCTATAATCCTAAAAAACCTGGAAGACCTTCGCATACGTATCATTCATATATGATTGCTGCGATTCGCATGATTTTAGAAGTTGAGGTGATGGCAGGCAATGAATCTTCAGCCAGTCATACGTTGCCAGGGTTGTTTGAGTGGTTAGACAGTGTTCCATTAGAAAAGCGCCCGCAATTTATTCGTGGTGATTGTAATTGCGGCACCGATAGAGTGATGATAGCTTGTTAAGCTCGAGATCAACCGTATTTATTTAAACTCAAGCAAACGCTTAATATTAGAGGGTGTCTTGAAATTAAAAAATAGGATAAACTAGTGTTTTTTGTTCGAGTTTATTGATGAAAAGACGCAAAGCTTACCCAGATGATTTAACCGATCAAGAGTGGGAATATATTTC
>JAGKWX010000054.1 GCA_021151585.1 Alphaproteobacteria bacterium
CGATGTTATCGGAAGCTGAGATTCATCAACAATTAGTGGAATGGAATCAAACGGAGAGACCGTATCCGCAGTTGACATTGCATGAGCTGTTTGAGCAGCGGGCTGAACGAACGCCGGATAATGTTGCGATTATATTTGAGGATCAACAGTTAACATATCGAGAGTTAAATGAGAGAGCGAATCAAATTGCGCACTATTTACTACAACAAGGCATTGGTTCAGTGCCAGACATGCTAGTAGGCATAGGATTAGAACGTTCTTTTGAAATGATTATTGGGATATTAGCGATTCTAAAGGCAGGAGGCGCATATGTTCCATTAGATCCTACACATCCTGATGATCGCTTATCTTACATGCTACAAGATACTCGAATGCAATTTGTATTGACTCAATCTCACATGGCAGATCGATGGAAACGATTATCTAATCAACATGCATTTTTTGTTACAGTTGCTTTAGAAAAAGCTGAATATTTCGTGGATTTTTCTAGAAAAAACACATCGTCGATAACAAAACCAGAAGACTTAGCGTATGTGCTTTACACATCAGGGACAACTGGAAGACCAAAGGGATCGATGATATCTCAGCGCAATTTGGTTAATATTATCCTATCAATAAGTAATATTTTATGTGCGAATTCAAATACTCGATTTTTAGCATTAACGAGCATTAACTTTGATATTGCTGCGCTAGAATGGTATTTGCCTCTGTTAGCGGGGGGAGAGATAATTTTAGCTAACCCAAAAACATTGTTTGATAATAAATTATTAAATGATCTTATATTAAGATACAAACCTTCGATTATTCAAGCAACACCATCACGCTGGAGAAGTCTTGTTGAGCTAAATTTAAGTATAAATAAAGAATTAAAAATATTAGTTGGAGGAGAGGCGTTAGATGAAATTTTGGCCAAAAAATTACTTTTAATTAGTTCACAAGTTTGGAATGTATATGGACCTACTGAGACAACTATTTGGTCTACAATAAAACGAATAATACCTTTAGAAAAAAGCAATATTGGTTTTCCAATAGACAATACTCGGGTTTATATTTTAGATAAAAGTTTAAGCCTAATGCCTATGGGCGCTATAGGTGAGTTATACATAGGTGGCGATGGTGTATCGCGAGGTTATTGGCGCCAAGAACCGCTTACGGAAGAGCGATTTATCAATAATCCGTTCACGAGAGGCGACAAGCTCTTTAAGACAGGGGACCTAGTGCGCTGGAATGAAATGGGTGAGTTAGAGTATTTGGGTAGAAATGATTTTCAAGTAAAAATCAGGGGTCATCGTATTGAATGTGGTGAGATCGAGTCACAAATTTTAAAACAAAAAGATGTGATAAACGCGACAATTTTACTCCGAGAAGAAGGCGGTAAGAAACAGCTTGTTGCTTATATTGTTTCTCCCAAGCATATTGTAAAGGGAACTAAAGAGCAACGAAATTTTATTGAAAATATTCGTCAACAATTACTAGAGAGTTTACCGGAATATATGTTGCCAAATCATTTCGAATTACTAGATGCTATACCAATAACAGTCAATGGAAAAATTGATAGAAAATTACTTTCTAATATGCCAATAGTTCAAATAACACAGGAAAAATATATGCCTCCGCGCAATAAAATTGAGCAGGCACTTTTACAAATATGGCAGTCAGTATTGGGAATAGAGTGCATTGGTATATATTCTAAACTCTCTGAGTTAGGTGTCGATTCGTTTCAAATGCTTCAACTAGTTATGCAGTTGCAACGAGCTGGATATTCTTGCAATTTACAAGATCTTTATCGTTATCAGACTATCGTTGATTTGGCATCTTTTTTGAATTGCAGAATGTTGACTGAAAATCAATTTAGAGAATTTCAAAAATTAAATTCTCTAAAAGATCTAAATCTTATTCTTATTCATAATGCTTTTGGCTTTTCTTCTAATTTATTTCAAAATTTAGTGCCTTATTTAACTGATAAAAATATTGTTTGCTTAGATCATCCATACTTTAAAGATGATAAGTTCTTATTTTCCAGTTTCCAAATGATGATTGATTACTATATACATGAAATAAAAAAACAACAACCTTCCGGTCCTTATTTTCTTGGCGGCTGGTCATTTGGTGGAATTGTTGCGTTTGAGTTAGCGAAACAATTATCTGATGCTGGCGATAAAATTGCTTTTGTTATTATGTTTGATAGTTTTATTAATGAAAGCTCAGTTGAAGCGCGTAAAAATTATTTTCTGAGCAACTTGAAAAAAAGGAACGGTAAACTCGATTCAGCCGTAGAAGGCTATCTTAGCAAGCCTTACGAAAATAATCATGCCATTCTTGCCGAATTTACTGTTAGCGACTATACTGCAAGCAGGGTTATTTTCGTTGCTTCTAAATCAACAGAGGAAGAAGTGATGTTTAAAAAAGCATTCTGGGAAAGAAAAGTGGCTTTTTTTGAAACTATTAAATCAACCATAAGCCATGAAAATTTTTTTGATCAAGATCATGCGGAAGAAAGTGCGTTAATTATAAATAGTGTTTTTAAAGACTATAAAGAAAATCGAGCTGCTTCTATTATACAAGCGTTGTTTAAAAGTTGTGTCTCTAAGTAAAAAGCGGAAATTAATTTTTCCGGAGAGAGCTTCAGGCAAGCTTGAAGCAGAACAAGGGTGATTATTTATATTATCACTTTTATTATTTTGATCGGAAAATTTCAACCGATTACTCTGATTTTTAAATTCTGCCACAATCTGTGGCAGAATGAGTTAAGCATATCTTTCAAGATGAATAGGGTGATTGAAAGAAT
The DNA here is from genome assembly GCA_021151585.1 of Alphaproteobacteria bacterium. Lineage (GTDB taxonomy): Bacteria > Pseudomonadota > Gammaproteobacteria > JAGOUN01 > JAGOUN01 > JAGOUN01. The sequence goes on from JAGKWX010000054.1 coordinate 2,789, forward strand.
ATTTTTGTGGTGATGTTACGAAACTTCTTATTTCTTGATATTTAGAAAAAAATTCTTCTTTTTGTTTTTTAGTTTTAGCTTGAATTTTCTCAATAATATAAAGTCTTAATACGTATTCTGTATTATCGTTCATTGATGTTATTTGATCATCGCTTTTTTCCCATTTATCAACAGCAGCGTGAGATTCGTGCACAACTTCTTTACCAAATTTTCTTAGTGGCATAGAAAAATAAGAACGAATAAAGCGTACCTGATTTCCGGTTATTTTGCTTTCTTGATAAGCCAGTGCTTCAATTGCTGCATCTGCTACTTTCTTGACATCAATTTTTGGATACCATTCTCCGTCGATCTCAAACAACTCAACATTTTTAAGTTGAATTGGAAACCCTAATCCTTCGTAAGAAAAATTCTTCATTATTTTAGTTTTCATGATCAATTCTCACTTGTTAATTCGTATTACAGTTATAATAGGCATTAAGTTATTCATAAAATAAACTATTATTCGTATGTAACTTTGATCAAGATCAACTCCTTCAATACAATAATTCCAATCTTGACGCCCATTTTCATAATGATCTTTGGTTTTATTTCGTTTTCTACGAAAGCCAAACTTTCCTTCTAAAATATTTAATACATCAAGATCAGATATGTATCGTTCTTTTTGTCGATCTTTAGCATGTTTTAAAAAAATATAATTCCCCGATCGAATTTTGCTTTCTAGCAACAGATACAACTCGTTATCGGTTTTTTTAACCGGCTTTTTATCCATATTAATAGCTTGTGTGTTTTTACTATTATAGTATTTGTAAACTAGGTTTACAAGCTATAAAACCAAAAAATCCAGTTTGATATGCAGCAGATGATAAAAGTGTTAATTTTATAACGATGTGAACGTTGTGTCTTGAATTCAAATCATAACTGCAACTTTTGACTAATAAATAACCAGCTAGAATGTTTATAATCTCGCTGGTTATAACCCGAATATTTCATGAAAAAAGAAGCGAAATCCCATTAAACCCTATATAATTCAGATGGTTAATTTGAAAATTAGGAGGAATTTCGCTGTGACAAA
>JAGKWX010000029.1 GCA_021151585.1 Alphaproteobacteria bacterium
TTTGATCCGCGTACAACGATGAATAAAGCTATATTGCGGGAAATCAAAGAAACTATAGATGGAGTAAAAGAAATTACGCAGATCTATATTGAACAAGCAAAAAATCAACATGGGTATAGCGAAGCGGAGATGGAATTTATATGTTGGTTATACCGGCACAAGGAGTCTCGTGTCTCAGGCGAATCAAAGAGCATATTCTCAAATTTGTCGATGCTATTATTTTCTTTTTCTCCAAAGTCTAATTTGCCTAGTACTGACATAGCAAGTGCTAGTGCTCAAGCGAGCCAAGATTTGCCCGATCTGCTTAAGAACGTTTTTATATATTTTTATGACTCGCTTTCTCATGATAATGAAAGACTCTTAAGTTTAGAATCGTTTTTAGCTAAAATAAGTGAATATAATTTATGGAATGCCTATTATTGCTTTATTAACAGTTGCTTTGATAACCCTTCCTTACATGGCATATTCTCTGATCGTAGGCACGCTGACAAGTTGCTAGACTGTTTAATGTCTAATTCTGGTAATAACGAGAATATCCGTGATAATCTTGTGATTAAGAGTTTGGGTGTTATTCAGCACTGCACTGAAGTGCGGCAAGAGATTGATAAAAACCAACTGAATTCGTCTCAGTTTATAGAATATGTTAGCGTCTGTCGGGCGATTTATAGGCTTGCATCATCGGAAAATTTCAACCCGAAGATACTCGATAGTTTAAAGAAGCTGTTGTATGGTGATGAGTCGTCCCCTCCTATTCGCTCTGCTAGTCTCGGTAGATAATATCGTATTTTGTGGTCGCGCCATCGTCCTCTCAACTAAGGAGGGCGGTGGCATGATCGTCGCTTCAAGTTAACCTGGATATAGTGCATTACGTGCTGTTGCTATGGTTCTAGCAATGAAAATATCGATAGACTCTCATATCAACACCATAAAACAGAATTTTTTGTATTTTTTTTGCATTTTTAGCTCACGTAAGCCTTATGCTAATGCTGTGTTAAGGATTGACAATTATAGTATGCGTCCAAAATGCCCGGATTATTATTCGCGATCGGGTACGAATATTTACTTAATCTTACTATAGAGGAAGGTATATGCCACAAGGGTTCTCTAACGAAGAAAAACAGCCGCTACTTGTTCATGGTTCACCGCCATCTGTTTCTAGATCTGCTGTAGTTACTGAGACAGCTCAGCCATCATTAAGGTTATTTCTTAGCACGTTGGTTTCTTATCAAAAATGGAATAAATCAAGCCCTGATTTCGCTAAGGAAAATACACGGTCAGGCGATGTTTGCGCTAATGCTGATATTTCCTTATGTTATTCTCAACAAATGGTCAAGGTTTTTATGCCGTTCCTGCAACAGGAGATAGAAAAATGGCTTGAGAGCGTAGCTAACTCACCTATAAAAACACATCCCAAAAAGCAGAATATCCTGACAACAGTGAAGGATTGGTTGGCTAATCCCGGTGATATTCCTAAGACAATGTCAGATCTCTATGCTAAGCCGTTTGGTGAAGATCAGCAGCCGCTTCGTCAAGTGTTAGATATCCAAAGAATTCAATCAGGCATAGGTGCTAGGCCATCGTCTTTGTTTGCCACGTCTTTCGTAAGAGCAGCGCAAAATTTTCTAGATCATGATAAGGCGTCTTTATTGAGATGCGATTATATCTATCGCTGGATTAAAGAGCTTGGCGGTTTGGCAAATGATAAGGATATGCAAACGCTAGAAAATTGTCGTGAAATGAAAATTATTAGAAATATTAGACAAGCCTTGAAGGCTAACAAAGCAGCTAGTGGATTTTTTTCTACTAATGATACTAGTATAACGCACTGCCTTATGCAATTGATTCGTTTCAGTCATGAAGATTCTGCATTTGATGATTTAATTCGCGTAGTATTTATTGTATGTCTTGAGAAAGTTGATCCGAACGGTTTTCAGGGATGGCGTCGTCAGTCAGATATCACGCATCAATGGTTGTATAATTTATCTAGTCAAGAAAAAAAAACTCATATTTCAGAAGAAAAAGAAGAGTACTTGCGTGATGCAGTGCATAGCTTTCAGCTAAAAAAAGCACATGGACCAGATGATTTTTCTATGCAAATCAGAGAGTTGGTTGAGCTTGTTAGGCTGGATAAGCTTACAATTGATGTGGGTATATGTGTCGAGAAATATTTTTCGCCGACAAGCCTAGAGCATCATCCTGTTATATATAAAATATTTCAATTGTTGACTAGTGAAGACAATCCTGGTTTAGAAAATTGGCTTGTAACATTAGATCGCGAGCTCCAGAGCAGGCCTTCGGTTATGTTGACCGTGATTGCGATGATATTGCAAGGCATGATGCAAGAAAATTTAGAAAAAGAAGATGAGTTTGATTATCTGTTAGGTTTGGATGAAAAAATTGCAACAGAGGGAGATTTTCATGAAAGCCTTAACTGCTTCTATGCGATCATTGCTTTTTCGAAGGCACTATTAAACCATGTTCAGCAGGCACAAAAAGAAAGTGAACTTTTGATAAAGTTAGCTAATATTGTTTTTGGTAGTTGCCAAAAGCATCTGGACATAGGCATATCAACTGTAGTAAATAAATTGTGTGCCATCTGTTGTGGGGAATTACAGCTCGATCACTTTTTCGCTTCAGACCTGTGGCGCTACAAACCAGCAGAACATAAACTTCTGTCCATGTTTAAGGATAAATATAATGACCATACATCAAAATTAAAGGAAACTATAGGCGAGATGACATCCCCAATAGCCTTACAGCTTAAGCGAATAGTGAATTCTATTGATACTAAAAAAAATAAGGCTATCTATAGTCTTTTTACGGAAGTGCTAGATCAGGATAGCATCGGAAAATTATGTCAGGATAATGCTAATGCCTCGACAAGCATAGAGCAGGAAATGTGGACGGAATTAGAACGAGATCGTAATGAATTTTCGAACCCAGGCCCTCGCCTAGCAAGATTGTGTGACTTTTATTTAAGCGGCTGCTATGTAGATTTAGCAAAAATAATGACATTCTCTTGTTTTAGACAAGCAACAGAAAATCATCGATTCCTTTTTGCTGATTTAATTTTACACTGGTTGAAGGAGGTTGGTCAGAATTTCGTAGAGTCAAAGACAATAATTAAAGCATTATCCCAAGAGGAAAAAGAAGTATTGCACGATGTTTTGCGCATGTACTTAGATTCTCAGTGTATCCTTTCTGCTGAAGTCATTCGTATTGCACAGTCAGAAGGACTGGCTCTTGCTGTTATCATGTTAGATAGTGAAGCTAGTCAACTTAGTCAGGTTAAGTTGGCGCTTAAGGCAAGACAACAAGCCATTATAGCTAATGCGAAATCTGCTAAAGATATAACGCATGAAAGCCCTTCGCCGATATCGAGGTTATTGGGCCTGAGTATTCAGCAGAATCAAGATAAAACACGGTTGCCTGCTGTTTTGCAGGCAATAGGTACATGGTTGTCGAGTATGCCAACACGTGAGAATATACCATCTGACGTGCGTCAGTATATTGATATAAATGGAGTAACTGAAGACCTAATCACGCAATTAGAAGCAGCGTGGCGTTCGGCTGATGAGCTTAATAATTTCAATTTGCGGATAAATTATCTGAAAGCAGGCAAGTATAGAAAATGCCTGGATGACGTTGTGAAGTTTGAAGGTTTGAGTGAGGAATCAAGCAGTAATGCTGCTAAAACATTATCGGTTTTTATTGATAAGCTGAAAAAAAATAAAGATACTTTGGATGAGTATGAGCAAGCAAGATGCGAGATTTATCTAGATAAGTTTATCTGGGCAGTAATCGAGTATGCTGATGAGCAAAATAATGAAGAAATATACTCTGTTTTATTAGCGCTTGAATTTAATTTAGGTTATCTTGTCGCTCTTGGCTTGGATTTGTGTGTTGCAACAAATCACAGTGATAGTTTATTTGGCGATATTAACAAACAATGGACAATATTAGCGAAGCTTGCTGGTAAAATGTATGCAGACTATAATGGCGATAATCCGCAAGAACAACGTATTATTACTGAGGCAAAAAAGGCTTGTTCTGCTGAGGATCTTGGTTCATCATAAATTCGATTTTTCTAGCAGCTTGTCAGCGGCAGCAAACGAGGTCAGAGATCAGACAGACTATGAAGAGCAAGAAATTAACAGGCAAGAATATTATTGGACTTCTTGCTATCAACAAAACTTACTGCGCAAGAGTCAGTTAGATTTTGAAGCTAAGGCAATCTTTGAACTCGTGTTGTTAGCGTCTTCCGATCAAGCATTAGATTTTTATGGAGTTAAAGTTAAGCATAATGATGAGGATAAGTGGCAATATAATAGTGTGCTAGATCAGTTGGCGCTTATTTTTATGGCGGCAAAGAATCTCTATGGTAACAAAGTAGGTGATGCTGTTACCTCGCCATTTGAGAAATCGCTATATTTGATTGATGTTATCAACAAAGATGAGCCTAATACGGTCATTAGGCGCTTGCTACAACGGGCGTGTCAGAATTTCCCCCAAGCCTTTACTAACGATATTAACAGTGTGTCTGGCGTGGTATTTGATCCGCGTACAACGATGAACAAAGCTATATTACGGGAAATCAAAGAAACTATAGATGGAGTAAAAGAAATTTCGGAGATCTATATTGAACAAGCAGTAAAACGAACTGAGTTTAGTCGAGATGAAATAGAATTTATATGTTGGCTGCATCGCAAACAACAACCTAACATCTTGCATAAGACGACAGGTTTATTATCGACATTGTGGAATTTTTCAGCGCATGCTATTAATTCTAGCCCAGCGTCTCATCAGTTTGATTCGTATCGTAGCTCTTTGAACAGTAATGCAGGCGATAGTTATGGCTTAGATCCTAGTCCAACGCCTCATCAGTCTGGTTCGTATCGTAGCTTTTTGGGCAGTAATACAGGCGATGGTTATCCCTTTGATACGGCCCGTGAAGATATTAGTGATATGAGTCATTCGATGTCGTCTAGTTCTTTTTGGTCTCCAACTATACCTATAGTCTCTCCAATCGCTCAACCGGATAGTGGGAAACAAAAACAGTTATTGGTACAAGATGAATATAATTATACTAATAATACTTTTGACTTACCCGGAGGCCCACCTTTGGTTCGTCAATTATATCCAGAAGAACAGTTATTAACAAAAGTGTTTAGATGTTTTTATGATTCGCTAAAAGATGATCATAAAAGAATGTCAAGTTTAAAAAGTTTTTTCAGCAAGATAGGTGCTTATTATTTGTGGGATGAATATTATGATTTTATTGCCAATTTTCGCCCACAAGTCTGTGAGGATAAAAAAGATTGTCGCGAACATGCGGATATGATTTTTCATCACTTGATAAATTATCGTTGTGAAAATAGCAATGTTCTTGATAAAGTCATTAATTATTGTTTGGATATTTTTTCGGGTTGTCAAGAAATTCTCGATGACTATCAGTCGAAAATTTCAAAACCTAATGCACGAACATATTATGGTAAATATTGTCGTATGTGTTTAAAAATTTATGGAATAGAGAATTATAAGGATTTGCCAGAGAGTGTTACGACAGCGCTGAGAAAAATTTCGGACAATGTAACTGATAACACTTCATCAACTTTCTTCAGTGATTTAAGGTCGAGACATGAAGATAATGCGCAAAGAATTTCTTGTAATGGCGCAGTGTTTTAAAGAATAAAATAAAGAGGTGGTATTATGGGTACAGGTGCGTCAAAACTATCGCATAATTATGAACTGATTACTAATTCTTCTAGCCCCAGGAGCGGAATAAGCGATCGAATCCAGGATGATCAAGCATTGCAAGCTTTATCAAGGATTGCTATTCCGAAAAATATTTTTGGAATACATTTAAACCAACTGCTTGCAAATATTGAAAATCATGATTTTCAGACAAAAGAAATGGTTAAAACTTTTCCCTACTCGTGGAGTTATTTATATGCTGAGTACTATCCTGACACAAGTAAAATTCGAGACTTGGAAGCAAAAGTTATTGCAGAACTTGAAAAAGTTTATTCCAAAAAAGATCAAAGCCCGATGAGCTTCAGCGTTGAAGAATTTTGGTTGATAGCGATGACGTTAGTCGATCATGTGAGATTTAAGAGTTCTGAAAATTATATGGCGGACTCTCCTTTTTATAAGGTAATGAAAGAACTGGCAAAAGAAAAACTCAATCAAGAGGAGGGGGTCGTGTTTGATAGCTTGTGGTCGGTTTTGAAGCACTATAATGCGAGACCAAAAAAGACACTATCAGGCTTGTCTCTCAATAAGATTATTCTTTGCCTGCGCTTAGAGACATTGGTGGTCGAAATAAGTTCAGCGCGTACACTATCTAGAATTAAAGAAGCTTCTTCACTTGCATCAGAAGCTACAGTTTCTTCAGTTGGGCCAGAACAAGTATTTTCATCTGCACCCAATTCAGTAGCGAGTTCTAGTGCAGACGATCTAGATCACACGAGGTCTGAAGTCGAATGTGGAGATTTGATTGAGGAGGACGAACAACAAGAAAATGCCAGCTTCTCTTTATCGTATTTTGATATCTTTTTAAATGAAAACCAATTTACCGTAAACGAACCCTTCGGTTTGAAGCTTGGAGGTAGTGCTGAGCACCCTACAGGTCAATCTGACTTATTAAAATATTTTAAAAATTTTTTTGATGAGAAGTATAACTTATTTGAGAGTGGTAATATAAAGATGAGCAAGGCAATGCCGTTGACATTATTTGGCAATACTATGACCGCTGAGCTAACGCCTATCGTTGCTCCCCAAGGTTTTTTTGAGATGTCGCAGGCCATAGCACCAAAGCAAGGTTTAGTGCCTTATGCTTTTGCTTTATACTGTTGTCATTTACGTTCGCGCAAGCCTGGAGTGCAACCAACTGATTACGAACAACGCTTTATAGAGGCGCATATTTTAAAGCTAAGACTTTTTAGAGATGAGTTGAATAAGATACGAAGCCGCGATATCGGCTTAGATAATTTTGAAAAAATGGATGATACAGGCTTAGGTGATTTGGTTGCCCCGCCTAATATAACGTCACGTTCAGAGTTTTCAGCGCTTCATTTTATTTACCCTCGTTTAAATCAGCGAGTTGCGAGCTTAGAGTCAAAGTGTAAGTCTAATGATATGTTACAAGAGAGCGATATCGCTTGGTATCGACATATGTTTTCCGATAATGAAGGTTGCTTAAAGACTATGATTTCGCCATGTTCTTCAAATAAGATGATCGTTGAGAGAATACGGGATCTTTGTTTTTATGTTGATGAAAACCATCATAAAAAAAGCAATTCTTATTTTATGCCACGATAGTGAATGGGGTTTTTGGCTTAAAAATACATGTAGTGGGAACTGTGTCAGTTAAAGTTAAGGTAGAGGAAATATATTATGTTAAGCGAAGTTATTGGTTTTTTAAAAGAAATTCAGTGTAATCCTGCGCAGGTTGCTCGTAAATCGACAAGGCAAATCAGAAGAAAATTTATTGATTCTTTCTTTTCAGCTAAGCCAAGTTTTGTGCCCGACATATATTTTTTACGAGAATTTGCTGATATTTTTAATGCAATAGAGCTTGAAAAAGACAAAGAATTTAGATGTTTAATGAATGCTATTCCAGATATTAATCAAATGACAGAGGAAGAGTATCCAAATATGGCCATGTTTTTATGGAGGCATTGCAGATCTAATAGAACTGATTCAAATAAAAAATTCTTGGTGGTGGTGACCACCTTCGGTGCGGCAATAGAGTTGCTGAAGAAATATCCAGGGTCTCTATGGCATGCCCTAATGGTGCTACACTCATTACAAGAGTCATTTGAATTTTCTAATTTTTCTGTGCGAATACACGAATTAAAGAAAAAAGTTTTGAATAGAATATTGAAAATACATGCTGTATTGGGGCATGAAACAATAAATTTTAACCAAGCTTTAGCGTTGATTGATAATGAAATTCATGTGCCTTCTTGTGCAAGTATCAAATTGACAGTGCAACACAAGAAAGTCGCTTTAGTCATATTATCTTTATATTTTGTTTCACAAGAGTCTGTACAACATGCTGTATTTAGTAATCGTCAGCATCAAATAAAATGTTTTAAGTTTCTTGTAGAGATAATGTCGCATGTGCAGAATATAGAGGAAGCAGCGGTTGATTTGCCATCAGAGTCGGCAATAAACATTTTTCTAGCAGCGGGTATTAATGCTGCGGTGCAACAATTAACCGTGGATGATATTACTGTATTGCAGCCTAAAAATTTAGGCGTGCATTGGTGGAAATTTATTAGATGTTTGAAAAATTCCATGGATATAGATAATTCACTTAGATTGATGACGGAAATTTTAGCATCTTTAGTGAATGACAATGATAGATCTATGATTCTATTGATATGGTTTAATATTATAAAGCTAAACTTAAAAGCTACTGCTGACAGTGATTTTGATCACATGATACAAGAAGTTTATGCGAACCTTTATCATCTTTTGCTTAACAATAATAAATTACCGCAAGATGCGCCTGAGCCGATATGCAAAAATTATTCTGGAGAATTGAGGGACACTTCTAGGGAAAATAATTCGCGTCACGTAGGGCTCGGGAGACAACCTACGGGGCATATTAATGCTGTTGTGCCACTGTCTCCTATTGCTGAAGAAAAAGATGGTCAGCAAGAAAATACCCCGGTAAAGTTAATAGAAGAAGAGGATGATCAAGCAAAAATCTCGGAAGAGTTGATGGAAGAAAGGCCGGTATCACCGCTTCAATTATCATATAGTGATGATGGAGATGAAAACGATAATTTATCTGTTGTTTCTATGTTTTCTAGAAGATCACTAGATCTTAATCTTGATTTTGCACCAGCAGCATCTATATTTGCAAACCATATTCTTTCCTATATAAAAAACAACGACGTATTAGCAGTGATTTCTGCAACTTTGGCATGGTATGAGCGTGCTCAAAACGCAGGCCTTGCTGTCCATGCTGCTTCTGCGATAACTACTCTTGTTAGATTACAAGATATACCCAACGTTTTGTTTGATATAGTTGAGCCCCATGTGATGCGGATTTTTTATGCTGTAATCTTTGCTAAGCGAGTAAATGTTAAGGTCAAGCATGATTCAGTGTTACCTTTTTATCGAGATGCTTGCGCGATTTTTTGTATGCTAAGAAAATCCTCTTATTTTCCGCACAAGGATATGGATATAAGATATTTTGTATATAGAGACACAACAAAAAACATACAGCCCCTTGAGAGAAATTACTACCCATGGGTTGTTTATTATGACGAACAGAGGCTGAGTGATGCTAAGGAAAACATAGAAAACCAGCTTAATATTGAGCAACAATGTGCCGATATCTTAATTACTATTTTAGCAAAAGAGCCAGGAACTTTATCTATTGAAGAGGCTGGATTAGTAGTGCTTGCGTTTTCGGCCTATGTCGATGAAAACTACCATAGTCCTTTTTATAATGCTATAAAATTTTTGTCAGTTACTTATGGCATTTCTGGAATCGATTTGGCAAATCATCCTATTGTTTTACTAAGTTCACAAGCGGCTATTGCAAATGCAGCAGCAATATGCAGAGAATTATATAAACGCCTAGGATTATTTGGTATGAGCCCTGAAGGATTGGATGAGCAACAAAAAATTCTGTATAACACAATACAAGCGATCAGAAAAAAAATAAAACCATACGGTCCTCAAGATCAAGAGCGTGATGCAGACACCGAGTCAGTACTAAGCGGTTATTCGAACGCGAGTTATCACTCAATGCGTTCTATCGCTAGCAACTCATCACGGAATTCATTACGTATGAGTAATGTGGGTTTGGGCAGCGCTACTATGTCGATTATTCTAAATGATGCGTTCTATACGAGTTGGAGTGCAGAAATTAAATCGGGCGAACCATTACAATTACATCAAGTAAGATGGATTTTGCAACATTATTCAGGTGTTTACAAACAAAACCCCGAGAATAAGGAGCTGCGGTGTGATTCTGTTATCTTATTGCGAAAAGCCTTTGACTGGTTAGGCAAGTTGGAATCACAGCCTAAGAAGGAAAAAAAATCTCTGTTGTGGACTGATCCAACAGTCGAGCATAGATTTCATAAAAATTGGGAGGTAATTAACCTGATTGCGCCAAAATCAGAGGATGCGGAAGCGTTTATTCAGTATTGTCTATATCAAAAAAATGCAGTTGATCAGTATAATATATGTCTAAAATCGTATGAATTTGATTTTATGATCAAGTATTTACCGTTTTTATGCGCATATAAAAAACAAATTGCAGGTGATGTAGAGTGCTTAGAGCATCTATGTGCCGCTGGGGCAGAAGCAGGAGATAATCGTGAACAGCGCTACCATGAGGCAGTGCTGCATTGTGAGTTACTGTCTGACTCTATTAATTACATTATCGGGGAATGTACTCGTAGGCTGCATGACTTGTCGAAAAAATATAGAGCTAAAACATTAATAGAAGATGACTTGAAGATTTATAAAAGAATCTTGGAAGATGACCAGGATATTCCAGAGTTATATGATCTTAAAAGAGTTCTCCAAAACATGTATAGATGGGTAGTAGAGCGTAGCACGAAATCGTCTAGTGCTTCTTCAGCATTTTCTTTCCGTCGATAATAGCGGGTAAGGGCAGGCTATGACACCTGCCCTTTACCAATGTAGGGTGAAGTATGTCATCTACAGTCATATTCTTGGGTAAAGAAATTAAATTAATTTCAGGCTTCAATATGATTGATATGCGCTAATACGTATTTGGCTAATTTTTTTAGCTTGGTTATGGGGCATAGTTGTTGCTGCAACCATTTTTTTAAAATAGGATGAATGGTTTCCCAAATATTGAAATTAATATCTAGATGTCGACATAGGCTCTCAATATTTAGTAATGTTTTTTGCAATAATAATAATTGTGGCTGTAACTGAATTTGATATTGCTTTGCCGCTTGCAACAAACCTAATAATAATTGCGCAAGAGAAATATCTTTTAAGGATTTATTTAAAATCGGCCCGCAAATTTTTTCCATAGTATGTGCAAAAGCGATTTCTGGAATGTGCGATGGAATCCATCCTGATTCACGGTGCAGTCGCGCAACTTTGCGATAATCTTTGTCGATCATTGCTGCCATATTTTCTGCGATATAGCGTCTATCTTTCAAGGGAAGAAAGCCAATAATGCCAAAGTCAACTAGCTCAATGACAGGCTGTTTGGGCTGAGAGATATTGACAAAAATATTCCCCGGATGAAGATCGGCATGAAAATAATTATCTTGAAAAATTTGGCTAAAAAATGATGTAACGCAAAGCCTTGCTAAGTCATGCAGATTAACACCTGATGCTTGTAGTTTTGCAACATTCATAATAGAAATGCCGTAAATGCGTTCTATCACCAACATGTTTTCAGTCGAATAATCCCAGTAGATACTCGGGATATAAACATCAGTCTTTTGGCTAGCCACAACATTTTCTTTCATTTGTTCTGCATGAGCAGCCTCGTTAATTAAATTGATTTCCTTATTTAAAGTCAACTCAATTTCTGCGATCAATAATCTGCCCCAGGGTTTGAAGAATTTAGCGCCCCAGTGTAATACCGCAAGATTTCGTGCTAGAGCCTGTTGAATTTTTGGCCGTAAAATTTTGATAACAACTTGCTTGCCATTTTTCAATATTGCGGAATGTACTTGGGCTATGGAGGCAGAGGCTAGAGGTTGATCATCAATGTGATTAAAAATTTCACTAACTTTGTTCTGTGTTTCCTGCCGAATGATCTGTTGTGCTATTTTTGACGAAAAAGGTGGTACTTTATCTTGTAGTTTGGTCAGATGGTCAATGATATCGGGCGGTAATAAATCTTGACGGGTTGATAATATCTGTCCGAATTTGATAAATATTGGACCTGCTTTTTGCAGCGCGCATGTCAGGCGTTTACCCCGCGGAATAAAACGATGGTAAACAACATACATCGGATTTAGCCACAAAAACAATCGGTAGCGCTCGCTTAACACAAATTCTCCCAAGTTATAATATAAGAATAAGCAAGCTAGTCGTAATACATGTAGAGATTTTATCATATCTATTGCTCTTTACTTTTATGTCCAGGCTATTCGTTATTATACGGCTTGGTATTTTTTGTGGCTGCCAAGGCATCATGCTTGTCGTCGTGGCAAGTCAGTAGAGTTATTCTTGCTTCTAATCGATCAATCTGCAGTCGCAGGCTATCGACTTCTTGTCTAAATCCAGCAACTTCATAAGGCGAAGGTAAAATTTGTGTTTCTTCTTGGCAATATTCTGTAACATCTTGTGAAAACTTGGTTGTATTTTTTTTAAAAAACGCAGCCGGTTTCTTAAGAAGTTTTACCATGTTGTGGGCAGTAACATCTCCAATCATAGTAGATAAATATTCTTCCCAATCAATATGATGCTGTTCTAACAGTGTCTTAAACAATTGCGCGGTATCGACATCGCCTTTAATATAAAACTGGGTATTCACAGGAGCGGAGCCTGTGCTGATTTTTAAACGCATCAGTTGAAATAGGCTAGCGTAAATCTCTGTGTCGACTTTTTCTGGCATGTCACTTGATATTTCTGTGCCGGTCTCATTAAAAGCAAAGTACAAGGATATTTTTGGGCGCTGAATGTGTAAACCCATGACTCGACCAATCAGCGGTTTTAATAATAGTGGGCTATTTGTATCTAGCGATAAATAACGATTAAATGTTTTTTCTAACGCTTTAATAGGCAAGATTTTCATAAATATTAAATTTTATATCCATAATGAAGGGCAACAATACCGCCAGATAAATTATGATAGCCGCATTTTTCGAAGCCTGCGTTTTGAAGCATGGCTAATAAGCTCTCTTGATCTGGATGCATCCGAATGGATTCTACTAAATATTGGTAGCTTTCTTTATCTTTTGCAATCCATTGGCCAAGTTTTGGAATGACATTAAAAGAATATGTATCATAAATTTTATTTAACAGCGATGAGCTTGGTTTTGAGAATTCTAAAATAATCACTTTTTTACCTGGTTTTAAAACCCGATACATTTCAGCTAGCGCATTTGCTTTTTCTGTAATATTTCTTAAGCCAAAGCTAATGGTCACGCCGTCAAAAGTATTGGTGGCAAAAGGTAATTTTTCTGCATCCGCTTGAACATAATCAATGTTTTGTAAGTAATTCTGATTTGTTAGACGTGCCCGTCCGGCTTCCAGCATGCTGCTATTAATATCTGATAAAGTGACATGGCCAGTCTTGCCAACTTTATCCAATAATAATTGTGTGATATCGCCTGTGCCGCCAGCAAGATCAAGGGCGCAATCACCTGGTTTTAACTGTGTGAGCGAAATTGCAAACCGCTTCCAAAAGCGATGCATACCCAGTGACATGAGATCATTCATTAAATCATACTGTGATGCGACAGAGTGAAATACTTCAGCAACACGTGTCACTTTTTCAGCGGTTGGGATTTGTTGAAAACCGAAATCGGTAACATTGTTATCTTTCATTGCTAGCATCATCATTGGGGAGAAAGTAGCATCAAGCTTAACGTAAAAAAGACAAAAATAATAGGGAGGTGGAGTAGCGCCACCTCCCTAAATATTCAGCATCCTTGTTGCGGTTGGGTATCTTCACCCTGTCCATTGTAGCCCCGGACACAGATTAAAAGGAAGCAGTGTATCCCTACCTCGCTCGCCGTGGAGCGATCTCCTCGCAATCTCATCCTAAGATATCTAGCACTCTTGCGCTACGAGGATTGTTCCTGGTCATCCGTGACCTGGCGTCATCCTAACGCTGTTCATCTTGAACGTGCGATCAGTATGGCAGAAGGATGGGATTCGGCAATCATCTAAGTTACGTAATTTTATAAAATATTTGTGTTTATTTTTTTATTTTTCTTTATTAATCAATAGGTTGTGATTTTTTTTATAACGCATTTTAGTGCATTTTAAGAACAGGATTACGGTATTTTGGGAGATGTCGCACAGGTGGTGATGTGATTAGCTTTTTATGGAGGGCGAGCGACGCTCGCCCTATCAATACACTATTCTTCTGATATATCTACCTTTTCTTTATGGCCGCACTCTTTCTGCGGACAGGCGTGTTCTGTACCCCAGCGTTTTGTTATTTTTAATGTCAAAATAGGCCAGTGACATTTTGGACATGGTGCTTTTAAAGGTTCATTCCATGTTGCATATTTGCAGGTAGGATACGTTGAGCATGAAAAGAAAATTTTTCCGTAACGTGACTTGCGTTGCAACATGGTGCCCGCTTTGCATTCTGGGCACTCGATAGCCAAGTCTTTCGGCTTTTCTAGCGGCTCGATATGTTTACATTTTGGATACTGACTACAGCCAATAAATTTCCCATAGCGACCCACTTTAATCACTAGTTCGCTTTCGCATGCGGGACATGTTCGATCAGGAATAACTTCAGGAGCAGCGGCTTCAGCTCCGTCACTTTCTAAACTACGGGTATATTTACACTCAGGATAACCGGTGCAACTGATAAATCGCCCGCGTTTTCCTAGTCGAATGGATAATGGCTTGCTACAATCGGGGCATTGTTCATCTAAGGCTTCTTGAGTCACATCTTTGCGTTGTACATTGGTCGCCACATCATCGATTTTATGCTTAAATGCATCCCAAAATTTTTCTAAAATAGGAATCCATGTTGCTTCGCCGCGTGAAATTTCATTAAGCTGCTCTTCTAAATTTGCAGTGAAGTCATAATCGACGTATTGTGTAAAAAAGTTAGTTAAAAACTTATTAACAATCCGACCAACATCTGTTGGTGTAAAACGTTTTTTGTCGAGCAAGACGTATTCGCGGCTAGTCAGCGTTTGAATAATTGATGCGTAAGTGGAGGGGCGGCCGATGCCATGTTCTTCTAATGCTTTAACCAGGCTTGCCTCGCTGTAACGCGGTGGTGGTTCAGTGAAGTGCTGTCGACATTCGATATCATTTAATACCACAACATCACCGATGTTCATTAGTGGTAACATTTTTTCATCTTCATCGTCATCAGCTGCTTTGTCATCAACGTCTTCAAAATAGACTTGCATAAAGCCGGGATCAACAAGTGCTGAGCCATTCGCACGAAACCAGTGTTTATCCGATTGACTGCAACGTAAATCAATTGAAACGGTATCAAGTGTTGCGTGCATCATTTGGCTGGCAACTGTGCGTTTCCAAATGAGTTGGTACAATTTAAATTGATCAGCCGTTAAAGCGTTTTTAATTGCTTCAGGCTTATAGTTAACTCGGGTTGGGCGAATCGCTTCGTGTGCTTCTTGTGCGTTTTTGGATTTAGTTTTAAAAGCGCGAATAGCATCAGCGAGCGCTTTTTTCCCATAATTTTCTAAAATAAATTGACGAATTTCTGCAATCGCGTCATCGGCAATATGAACTGAGTCAGTACGCATATAAGTAATTAAACCTTCTGCTCCAGAACCGATGTCTAGCCCCTCATATAGTTGTTGAGCGATTTGCATGGTTTTGCGCGTAGTAAATCCCAGTTTGCGTGCTGCTTCTTGTTGTAAAGTTGAGGTAATAAAAGGCGCAGTAGGCTGCCGTTTGCGTTGTTTTTTATCGACTTTATCAACAACCAATTCGCCGTTTGCAGCTTTGAGTAATTTTTTCTTTGCGCTTTCAGCTTGTTTTTCTGTGGTAATGCTGAATTGTTCTTGTTTTTTGCCGTCAAGAATAGTTAATTTTGCATCAAAATTTTGTTTATTGAAGACATCACGTGAAATGATGCTCCAGTATTCTTGAGTCTTGAATGCTTCGATTTCCAATTCGCGTTCAACGATCATGCGTAATGCGGGGCTTTGTACGCGGCCTGCGGATAAGCCGGGGCGAACTTTTCTCCATAACAAAGGCGATAAATTAAAGCCAACAAGATAATCGAGCGCGAGACGCGCTTGTTGTGCATTAATAAGATCGTGCGATAGCGTACGTGGATGTGCGATTGCTTCCGTGACAGCTTTTTTTGTAATTTCATAAAATGCAACGCGATGAACATTTTTGCCTTCGAGGGCGTGTTCTTCTTCTAGCAGTTGTTGTACATGCCATGCAATCGCCTCCCCTTCGCGATCAGGGTCGGTTGCAAGATAAAGGTTATCAGCGTCTTTCAGGGCTTTTTTGATGGCTTGCATATGCTTTGCATTACGTTCAATCGGAGCATAGGTCATTTTAAAATCTTGCTTGGGATCGACAGCCCCCTCTTTAGGAGGCAAGTCACGTACATGTCCATAACTGGCAAGGACTTCAAAATCCTTACCTAGGTATTTTTTAATGGTTTTTGATTTTGCCGGTGACTCGACGACCACTACGTTTTTTGTCATTTGTATAACCTTTTTACAATAATCTATAACCGCCGCTTATTTTTTCTATATGACCGGCAATTTCCAATTCAATGAGGATAGAGCAAACATCAGCAAAATCCAAGCGGCTATTGATAACAATCTCATCGATAGAGGTGGGGAATTCGTAGATATGTCTAAGAATTGGGTGTTTTGAGGTTGTTGACGACGTTTCGCCCGGGGGCAAGCGATGGCTTGGTTGTGAGTTTGCTTGATTAGGGCTGAGTGCCAGGCTGTGCTGATATGGTGCAGTCTTGTTATGGCTGATAGTCGAGATGTTTTGCTTGAGACCTTCCGCTACTTCCTCAATCGAGCTGACTAATGTTGCTCCGTCACGAATTAACCAATGACAACCCTGTGTCATAGCGTTAAGAATATTGCCTGGAACCGCCATGACTTCTTTGCCTTGTTCTGCAGCGATTCGCGCTGTTATCAATGATCCGCTGCGCAAGGCGGCTTCTATGACCAGCACTCCCTCACTTAAGCCGCTGATAATTCGATTGCGATGTGGAAATTGCTTAGGATGTGGCGGCGTATCCGGTGGATATTCGCTTATAATACAGCCACCTTGTTCTATGATTGATGTTCTTAGGTTTTTGTGTTGCTTAGGATAATCAATATTCAATCCGCATCCGAGTACAGCAATAGTTTTTGCTTGTCCTTGCAATGCCCCGCGATGCGCCGCGGCATCAATTCCCACAGCAAATCCGCTCGCAATAACGATGCCAGCATCTGACAATATTTTCGACCATTTTTCGGTAATAGAAATTGCAACATGGGATGGTTTTCGCGTTCCAACTATTGCGAGGCATGGCTTGGATAAGCATTCCACATTACCTTCAATAAATAGCGTTTTTGGTGGTGATGCAATGTTTTTTAGCGACTTTGGAAAAAGTGCATGATCAAAAGTAATAGTTTGCATAATTATTCTACAAAAAGTGATGACGGTGCTGTGGATATGGGGCGGGACGGCTATAAGAACACAAAAAAATATAAAAAAAAGAAAGTCTTAAGAGTATATTAATACGATTTATTCTATTATAGCTAAAAATTAGCCCATAAAAAATAGTCCATAAAATAATATTATGCTTAAATTTAGTCCCTCTGAAAAAAAAGCTGCCTTGACTTATACATTTATCGGCCGAGGTCCGCTTCATGATACATTAGCAAATAATGCTACGCCCTCCACTGAAATACGCAAAGATAGAGCACGCGTTAAGGTTTTAGATGATACAGCGATAGTTGCAGAAAGATCATCAGATCAATCGATACGCTTTCGTAACAATGTTGGTGACGTTATTCAGAGTCTATACACAGAGTTGGATGAGTATTATCTTGACACACAAAAATCCATGCTTTCTGGGCCGCATGGAATGTGCGAACGGTTTTTGGGGCTGGGTGAGCCATTTTTTGGAAAAACCATAGGATCTGGTGAAGTTGGCGGTCGGCCGGTTGGTACAGTGCTCGCTTATTTATCTTGTATAGATAATTATCGGATTAGAATTAGCTCAGAAATTTTAATGCTTTATTTTACTTATGAGCCTGGCAGAGTTTTTAACATAACTGGCGGTGTAGATGATGATTCTCTGTTTATGCCGCCATCAGCGACACTCCCGGCCCCAATGGATAGCTTTTTGTCAACGAAATTTGATGCTCAGTTCACCTATTTTTATATTAGCAAAACGGGCATAGAGCGACCTGATGTTTATGAATGGACTCGGCGCTTTGATAATTATTTGTTTACACAAACTCCTGATTTCGGATATACACGTATTGTCGTGTTGAAAGAAACAGATGCCGATCCTGGTAATGCGGGTGATTTAGCAAGTAAGTTATACTTGAGGCATACCTCTACGAGCATTATAGCGTATTGGTTAAAAAATAACATTATTCAATCCAAAGAACTCACTGTGGATTCAAGGATGCAGGAGCTGTGGCAAGATTTGTCGAATCCTAACAATCTACAAGATAAAAACATTATTTTTGCGTTTACACAAGCATTTGGTTGCTTTCTTACAGTTGATGATATTTCAGTTTTGGATGTAACAAAGCTTGATGCTGCTTATTCTAATGGCTTGGCAATGCAGCCAGCGGAATTTGCGAATATCTTAATAAATGATAAAGATAAATGTCTTCAAGAATACTCAGGATTAACCCATGGAGATCACCGCGGAGTGGTAGTGATTGAGTCGTCTACCATAAAAATTACCTCACGTACATTACAGTCTGCGCATAATCTTGTGCAAAATATTCTTGCAGATATACGCCGCAGAAATCGATATTTAAAAATTATCAAGTCACTGTTGAACGACTCGAGGTTAGATCTATGGACTTTCAATGAAAATAAAAAAGGTTTGCTCGTCACTTTATTAAATTACTTAACCTTTCCTTTAAATGAGTCTAAAAAAGAAAAGTCAACAATGTACGCAGGTTATCTGAAAAAGATGTTGGATGATATTGATTTATTTGATTTTAAATATCTTATACAAGTAGTTGGGCATTTGCAAAGGCAGATTCAATATAAAAATAAAGAGATAAAAAATTTTTCTATTAGGGCTCGAGAAAAGCTGTCAGATGACATATTTGAAACAATAAATCAGCATTTAGATAAAACGTCTTTTCTAGATATACTGAAGTCATTTTCAGTGCATTGGCCAAATGAAAATATTGATAAATTTCTGCAAACATATCAGGATTTTGCAGCGCAAGAAGATTTTGCGTTAGAGTATGACAGTGCATCAAAAATTGCTTTAGAAAACAAAGCATCCCCCAGTATTCGTAAAGAAGATATGTTGAGTTCCATGGGTAGTGTCGATGATCGGACATCCGATGCTGCTGATCTGTCATTGGCGGCCACGCCTCCTGCTTTCCCTGATATGCCTCGAGAAAGTTTAATATCGCGCTGGATAAGGGAAACACATTCCGTTCCTAGTAAGCGTGAAAAATTTTATGCTTCCGTTTCCGCGTGTATAGCAGACAATATGCTTCCAGAAATTATAAAGAAAATTTTGACTATTTTGTCGAGGTTGAGCGACTCAAGAACATATCAACAGTATCGTAAAAATCTTTTATCACCCTTTTCTGAACAAGAAAAAGAATTGGCTTTGGGGCCATATTTTGATTTTACTTTTTATGAAATTTTAAAGCTTTTTCAGACGATACATCCATTGTTAGCTAATCTTGATAAAATTAATGCGTATTATGCGCTACTAACCGTGTGTCGACGTGAGGGTTGGGGTAGGGCGGAAGGCGGCTTGCAACAACAAATCGAGGCAGTAATTAATTTGTTGCTTAATAATGACTCTGCTGTTAAAGATGTTTTTCCATATGCCAACCTTAGTGAGAAAAAGTTTGCCTATGTACAGTCTTATTGCAGTGAGCTTCAAAGAATTATTCAATATAAAAAAGAAAAATACGACTCTATGCTATTAATGGTAGGGAGTATAAAAGGACATCAGGAAAATATTGAAAGATATTTGCAAGATAAGTCAAACTCAAAACCTGAGTTGATAGAGGCTGAAATTCAGGTGCATAATGCTCAAATTCAGTTGCTTAATGCTCAAATTCAGTTGCTTAATGCTGAAATTAATAGAGATCTTATTCTTATAATAGATGAATGTGAAAAATTGGCGCAAACAAATAATTCATTAGCGCTAACACTAAATGACTTAAATTCTTTTGAGCAATTTGAGACAGATATATCGGAGATGGATGAGATTTTAATTATATGTGACAAAATTTCACAGGTTACTCAAATTTCTTCTTTTTTATTGTGTGAAGATGACAGGTTTGAGATAAAAAAAATTATCGAATTTTTTAAAAAATCAAATATTTTTCTCGATATTGAGCTGAACGCTGCTCCTGTATTGGCAAATGTTTTTTCTTTGTCAGTTGATCAACAAAAAAAGTTATATTATGCATTAGATAATATTAACCATCCTTCTTCAGTAGAGCTTTGTATTCTTATACAGGGTTTATACGAAAACATCTCTAGTTTGAGTTGTGCAGATCCTGTGACAAATTTTTCTGACGTGGTTCAGTACTTTGAAGATCAGTTTTATCGTTCTTATCGTTTATCGAATCGCTGTATTTATTCTTTTAATGTCGTATCGAAAGCATATCTGAATAAACTTTATAGCGATAAAAATTTTTTGTTGCATAGAATGGCTTTATTTTTTAGGCATCTTTACGGTGGCTCATTGTTTTCTGACTTTGTTGGTGAATATCCGTTATTTGGTCAAGAAAATTTCGATCGTAAAATTTTTGATATTGAAAACTTTGCATGCCTAAAAAGCAATAATCTGGAAGTTTTTCTTAACAATATTGTGGCGGGTATTAACAGTTTTATTCGAGCTGACAGATCTCCTCAAGATTATATTGATCGCATTGAAAAAGATTTGTATCAATACAACAGATTGGAATTATTGGCTCAAGATGCCAGTGTGCCATCTTCTTTTCAGATGAATACTATTTATTTGCAACAGGCTGCGCAGGGCGGCATGACCGCATATTGGATGGCACAAAATGCGGTTAGTGAAAAATATATTTCTTCTTTTAATAAAGAAAATCTTATCAATGATAGAGGTCAGCATTGCTCTGATCTTAAATCTGTAAGAATGGCTTTCGGCGTGCCTTTGTTATTAAATGCAGATTTGATTTCATTAGGACCCGATTGGGCAAAGTTTATTGAGCTGTGTGTGTGGCTGTCTACTTTAGCAAATGCTTCATTTTTTTCATATGAGCAAATTAGTTATGTTTGCTCTAAGATTTCAAACATTGTTTTTGTCTATTTCAAAGAAGAGAACAGTTTTCTTGAGTCTTATTTAATATCCATTCGCACAATATGGCAATCGTATTTATGTTATACTATTTATAGTCAATGCGCGGCGGAGGAGTGGATTAATCCGGGAATAAATCTACTAGAAACCGCTAAAGATGCTTATTTGAAATGTAATTCTGGTGACAATCTTTTTGGGCCACAATTATCAACATGCTTAGAAGTTTTCAAAGCGCTTGGCGATGAGTTTTATGATCCTTCTTATTCTCGGGGTTCACCAATAAAAGATGTGCAAAAAACATTGTGGTTGTACGCAGCGCTAGGCTTTTACTCTAAAATTTCTGATAATCTAATGCAAAATCGAAAAAATTTTACGTGGACAGATTCTCAAGGTAAAGAAATGCTTGTTGCTAGAATTTTGGTGCGAATTTTGGGTAGTGATATTTCTGCAGCAAGACAAAAAGATATACTTACTGTTGCCGGGGGATATTTTTCATCTCCTAAAGCACGCACCCAACTTCTTGATAATATTTTCACCAATTCTATGTCTGGGTATGATCAGCATAATAGAGAAAGATTTATTAAATCACGACTTCTCCCAATTATTTTTTCCAATCAATGGACTAATATTTTATTAAACAGAGATTTTACTAATCTGATGTTGGCGCAGCTAAGTAATAAAGTAATAACTATTAAACAGCTTAGCATTCAATTATATGATGGCTTACTCACTGTGTTAGATATTGTCAATTTAAGTGATGGCTCTAAATATTCTTCAGCGTTTTTGCCTTATATGTTATCGCCGGTACTGATAGGCTGCGTTGTTTTTTATAAATATGTTTTGAGTGTGGACAAAGATTCAAAAAAAGATGCGTTAATATTATGGCGTGATTGTATTAGTACATTAAAAGAAATTTCTGAAAGATCACCCGATTATGCTTATTCTATTAATATTTTTTCAAACGTTTGTAATATTTGTTTTTTTGATGAAACTCCTTATTTATACAATATAACGCAAATGTATCTTGCTTGTAACAATTTAAACTTAAAAAAAATTGACATGAAACCATCGCTAGAGCTTCTTGCAAATATGATAAGAGAATTTTTTGTAAACAAGGATGATCTTCTTGTTCTGGATAATCAAGAGGTTAAGGTTTTAAACTATATTTCTCAGCCAGTTGAGTTTTTACTGGTTCCAGGTATTAAAGTCAAACAATCGTCGGCAATCGATTTTTTAGCGACGCATGTAAAAAACCTTAAAAAATTTGGAGATGTATTGGTTTTGCACGTTGGTTTTTTTTCAGAAAAAATATTTTCTGTTGTCAGAAAAGTTGAAGAAGATTTTCCTGACCTACTATTTCCGCGGGCATCAAGTTGCGTCTTGACTTTGGATAATTTTACATTATATCTGATGCAGCTTTACGTTGCCTATGTAAGAAAATGGCAACAACGGTATCAACAGGATGTTGAGATTGCTACACCTATGAAGTATCCACTGGTCGTTATTTATCAATCCGGAGAGAATAAACAAGAGTTAAGATGTGTAGAAGTTCACGTGAATTCGGATGGATGTATTTTTCGTACTGATTGTACAGTGCAGAGCTCATATTTATTACGACGCGCGTCTAGATCCGTAGCAGATGATGATAATAGTTGTTTAGGCGTTGTTTTAAACGAGGTGCAGAGACAATCTGGTTTGAGTTCT
>JAGKWX010000055.1 GCA_021151585.1 Alphaproteobacteria bacterium
ATCGGTGTTCGGGCAAAAACAGAATAAGCGTTCGAGGAAAAACAGAATCACTGTTCGAGTTAGAGCAGAATTAGTGTTCGATTAGGTGCAGAATACGCAAAAAGATGATTTTGAACAGCATGGGCTTTAAGCTCTTTGATCAAGAGGCAAAGCAATGGGGATTAAATCAAATGGAGAATTTGATTGAAAAACAAATGCAACCTCGAGAAATTATTTATTACCTTGCATCCCAATTTCATCAACGACAAATCGAAATCCCCAGTTACTATTATTTTACTGAAAATATTACCGCCCTTTACAATGCGCATGAGAAAAAATTGCTTGCTATGGTGAAAGATCATATCACTGAAGAACAACAATCCGTTCTGGATAAACTGATCGATATCAAAGTAACGCCGCCTTTAATTTCAGAATGGAAATACATCAACCAAAAACTTCAAGCAAAAGCAATACAGCTTGAAATTGAGCGGTTTATTAATATTAAAGCGTGTTTTTATACGCTCTTGCCCTTATTAGAAAAATTGAATTTCTCAGCCAGTAGCAGTGAGTATTACGCTATCTGGGCACATAAAGCTAAGATTAGTCAGTTGAGACAAATGCCAGATAATCAAAAGCTTTATTTATATTTATCCGCTTTTGTACAACATCAGTTTTATCTCAGACAAGAAAGCCTAATAGACATTCTCATTAAATCGGTACAAGCGGTTAAAAATCAAGCGAAGAAAAAACGATTGGCGAATGAACAAAAGGAACGCAATAATCGTAACACGATGATTAAACAGCTCATGGATGAACAAGAACGATTAGAAATATTAGTGGCTAATATTGCAACGGTTATACGTGATAAAGAGCTTACTGATAAAGCCAAGGTAGAAAATGTCGATGAACTCTTACGCACTTATCAAGCTTTGTTAGATAATATTCAGCAACAGAAAACACAAAACATACGTAAAAAGCTTACTCAATTGCTCAATGATGATGAGTATTATCGCGAACTGGAGTCTTTATCCATTTCGCTGCAAAGGCGCGTTGCGAATATTGTCAAGGTCGTTGATTTTGACGAAGCTACGTCTAATGCATTCATCATAGAAGCGATTCAGTATTTTAAAAAAATGGACGGTAATCTTGAGGCAAACAGCCCGATGCAATTTATGGATAAAAAACATCAAGCACTGTGTCTTGACGATAAAAAACATTTCAATATTTCGCTGTATAAAATTTTATTGTTTATTTATATGGTTGAAGCCATTAAATCGGGTAAACTCAACGTTAAATACTCGTATCGCTATCGCGCCATTCAAGACTATTTAATTGCTCAAGAACGCTGGAAGCGAGAAAAAATCAGTTTCTTGCTTTAGCAGGATTAAGCCATTTTACTAACGTTGACGCGGTTTTATCCGAACTAAAACAGCAGGTGGAAGATCAATATGAGCTCACTAATCAAGGTATTTTATCGGGAAAAAATCACTATGTTACTTTCAATCATAAAGGAAAATTACAAGTTGATACGCCTAAAGTAGATAAACAAAAGACTGAAGCGATGTCAGAATTACTTAATGAAGCCGGCATGGTCCCCATCATTCAATTATTACACGATGTCAATGATGTCGCTGATTTCACAGATTGTTTTCGTCATTACAGCGTTAAAATCCAAAAACTTAAACCTGACGCAAAAACTTTAATCGCCGGCATTATGGCTATTGGTCATAACATTGGAATTCATAAAATTAGCCAGATTTCAAAAGGAATTAATAGCAATACTTTGGCACACACCGTCAATTGGTTCTTTACTCTCAAAAATATACAAAACGCGAATGATAAAATAATAGCGATGATCAAAAAGCTGGCGCTCTCTAAAGTATTTAAACACGATGCTGATTTAACTCATACGGCGAGCGATGGTCAAAAATATCAGGTGCTCATCGACTCGCTACTGGCCAATTATTCGTTTAAATATTTTGGTAAAGACCAAGGAATATCGGCTTATACCTTCATTGATGATAGTGATGCATTATTTTATGGTACGGTTTTAAGCTCATCAGAAAGAGAGGCCGCGTATGTGATTGATGGCTTGCTTCATAACAATGTCGTGAAAAGTAATATTCATTCAACCGATATGCATGGTTTTACCGAGTCTATCTTTGCGGCAACCCATTTTATTGGAACGAGCTTTGCACCAAGATTTAAAGGTCTTGATCATCAAACGTTATATGGATTTGCTGCGAAACAAACGTATATTAAAAAAGGTTATAAAGTGTTACCGAGTCGTGCTATTAATCAAACGTTAATCCAAAAACACTGGGAAGATATTTTACGATTCATGGTGACCCTCAAGCTCAAGGAAACGACCGCATCACAATTATTTAAGCGACTTAGTTCTTACGCAAAAGATCACCCGCTTTACAAAGCAATTAAAGAATTTGGCCGCATCATCAAAACTAAATTTATTTTATCCTACGTACATGAATTGCCCTTAAGGCAACATATTGAAAAACTCTTAAGTCGCATTGAATTATCCAATAAATTTTCAAAAGCAGTGTTCTTTGATAAAAACCAGGAATTTGACGTACCAACCTCCGAAGAACAAACCATTGTCGTCGCCTGCAAGTCGCTCATTCAAAATGCGATTGTTCTGTGGAATTATTTATATCTTTCTCAGCGATTGATTGCGGCAAAAAATCCGCAAGAACAAAAAGTGATGCTGCAAATTATCAAAAATGGTTCTGTGCTTACTTGGCAACATGTGAATATGCGCGGGGAATATGATTTTACGAGAAGAGTGGCGAATGACTCTCCATTCGATATGGCCAAAATATTAGCACTAAAGGTGTCGTGATGGTGACTAATGCCCTACCCTATTCCATCCGAGGTAACAAACCGTCCCTATATGTCGGCAAACCCAATTGTTGATTGAGCATAATTACTTAGTTGAAATGAGCAAAAATGGCTCAAAAATTCTATTTGTAAATCCAATGTAGGCTCTACATTTACGTATCCGCTAATTTAACAACACCTTATCAAGATTAATGTTTTCGTCATAATGTGATTTTTAACTTTAAGGATTACCTCATGACTGAATCTCGGAATAAAAAAATATCCTATTCAAAACGTGAAGAATGGCTATCTCACATGAATGCGTGCAAGCAAAGTCATTTGAATCATGCGGAATATTGTCGCAGCGTTGGAATTAGTTATAGCAGCTTTAAATATTGGCGCGGTGTTTTATTGAATAAAGAGCGTGTTAATTATGGTGAAAAATTTGTAAAAATAGAAAAGCCTGTGGCTTCGATTTCAGAAGCATCGCCGCGATCGATTCAAGTAAAACTGGTTTCTGGCCATGTGGTTTATATTCCTGCGACGTTGTCGATGGTTGATATTGGACAATTAATTCGCTCCCTGGAGAATGGTCATGCTTAAACTACGATCTGGCGTTGAGGTTTATTTGAGTACTGCGGTGATTGATATGCGTAAATCGATTGACACCTTATCGATGTTAGTATTAGATGAGTTTTCAGGTGATCCGCGTTCTGGTCATGTATTTATTTTTTTTAAATCGTACGTTGGATAAAGTGAAGTTATTGTATTGGGATTGCAATGGTTTCGTATTACATTACAAGCGTTTAGAAAAGCATCGATTTATCGTGAAGAAAATCCCTGGTAAGCGACACTTTGTATTAAATCATTTGCAACTGAATGGTTTTTTAGCGGGATTAGATTTTCAATTAATGGGTGAATTTGAAGAGATAGAATATGAGAAATTGTTTTAATTTTTTTAAATATTTTATCTAAAAAACAAGCTATCGAAAGTTATTGAAAAACAATCTCGAGAAATTAATTATCTCAGCGAAATGATCCGCTTGTATCAACAACGCCAATTTGGCAAAAAATCTGAGAAAGTGTCGCCGGATCAATTAAGTTTATTTGATGAAGCAGAGTTACCTAAAAAAGTGGATCTCATTGAAAACGCCGAAGAGGAAATTAAAGTCGCGGCTCATGCGCGTAAACCTTCTGGCCGCAAGCCCTTACCAGAAAATTTGCCTCGTGAACAACGTATTTATGACCTTTCTGATTCTGAAAAAATATGTTCCTGTGGCCATGAGCTTCGCCATATCAAAGATGAGACGTCTGAGCAGCTTGAGATCATTCCGGCGAAAATCTATGTGATTCAACATGTTCGCAAAAAATATGCGTGTAAACATTGCGAAGAAACGATTAAAACATCGCCTATGCCGGCACAGCCGATTCCACGTAGCATTGCAGGTCCGGGTTTATTGAGTCACGTGATTGTCTCCAAATTCCAAGATCATTTGCCGTTATTTCGCCAAGAACAAATGTTGCGTCGCATTGGCGTTGATATTCCACGTTCCACGCTATGTTTATGGATTATTCGCGCACATGAGCTGTTACAACCCTTAGTTACCCTCATCAAGAAAACGATACAAGATTATGATATCGCGTATAGCGATGAAACGACGTTACAAGTATTAAAAGAACCGAACAAGGTTGTACATAGCACGAAATATATGTGGTTATTTGCCGGCGGACCGCCAGAACAATTCTGTTATTACTATCATTATCATCACTCCAGAACGCATGATGTGCTACTGCATTTCTTTGAGAATTATCAAGGAACGATTCATTGTGATGGCTTCCCGGGTTATGATGCACTGGCTGATTGTCACGTTTCACTGTAATTAAGGCTCACGATCCCAACCTATTTTAGGTGAGATGCACACTATTTTTCATGATGCGCATCTCTGATTTTTTACCCTATTAGGTTATCAATGGATTGTTGAATAATATTATCTGGCAAATGATTGCACCGATTGTCAGCGGCTATTTGTAGTGCGGTGGTGAGAATGCGGTGCGCATACCGCAGTCGTCCTTCTGAAGCCACATAAATCAGCTGTATACCAGATTGACTGAGAATGGTGTCATGAACACCCGCATGTTTAAACGCTTGAATGAGAAGTTCTTTAAACTGTGT
>JAGKWX010000012.1 GCA_021151585.1 Alphaproteobacteria bacterium
AAATTTTAGGGGCTTCATAACAGAACTCATATCTTCTTCATCTCCAAGCACCCCGATTTCTATGGAAGATGCATGGAATAATGTTTCTCAAGGTGAATCCGCTGCTAAATTGCAAAGAAAATGATTTAATAATTGTAGATAACGTCCACAGCGTTCTTAAATTATGACTTAATCAATTGACAGCGATGAAAGGCGTCGGTAGGGTTGAGGTACAGGAAAACCAGCCCTACAGATATTTCTATTACCATCTACAGTCTAGTCTCTTAGCATCTGTCGTCATTTAAAGTCGTCTCCTTGAGTGTATTGAACTCCCAATACGTCGTAGTGCCATCAATGTATAAATGCGGCAAGCGATCATTAAAGTTCACCAGGATTTCAGATGGTACAGTATCGCATAAGGTTGCCAATTCATTTAAGGTAATTTCATGATCACCTTGTTTACCAACCAAGACAACTTCATCACCAATATAGGCGCTATCTTGCCCAATATTCACCATAAACTGATCCATGCAAATAACGCCAGCAATCGGATAACGTTTACCATTAATTAAAACCTCAGCTTTATTAGATAAAGCACGCCTATAACCATCACCATAGCCAATTGGAATGGTAACAATGCGTGTATCTTCACTAGTAATAAACTGATGGTTATAACTAATTCCCTGCCCTTGTTGCACAACTTTAAAATAGGAGACTCGTGCTTTGATCGAAAAAATTGGTTTCGTAAATTGGGTTTCTGTTTGATAATAGCCAAAAGCTAATTTTCCTGGCCTGACCATATCTAGGTGTGACTCAGGGCAATAATATGTACCACCCGAATTTGCCATGTGAAAAATCGCTTCAGGATATCTTTGCTTGCAATTTTTGACAAATGATAAAAATAATTGAATTTGTTGTTGCGTAAATGTATTGTTTTTATTGTCTGCAGTAGCTAAATGCGTATAAACGCCACGAACTTGTAAAAAAGCGTGTTGATCTATATAGTCAAAGAGTTCTGAACTGCTTTCAATCCGGACCCCAGTGCGCTGCATTCCTGTTTCAATTTCTACATGAACCTTGATAGGGTTAGCATGTTTTAATTCATAAAAGGCTTCCGCTACATATCTTGCTTTTGCAAGAGACGAAATAGTGATCTCTAAGTCGTGTTGTAAATAGTATTCAATTTGGTTAGGATAAATTGGGCCGAGCACTAGAATTGCGCAGTCAATTTTTGCACGACGTAGCAAAATAGCTTCTTGCAAACATGAAACAGCTAAATAAGCAACCCCTTCTTCTACAGCGGCTTTGGCAATTGGAATTAACCCATGACCATAGGCGTTGGCTTTAATAGGAATACATATCTTTCGTTGATGTGTATACTCACGTATTAGTGCAATATTCTTTTTAAATTGCAGTAAATCAACTTCAATCCAGGCGGGATGTGCATAAGGAATATTATGTATGTTTGTCATGCTGTATTATTTGCCCTTTTTTCTTTGCAACAATAATTGAGGTAACGCAATTACCATAAACGTTGACTAATGTAATAAAAGCATCTGTCACAGGGACAATGGCTGCAAGTAAGGTAATGCCAACCGCTGTCGGTAAACCTAAAGGCTGCAACACTAATTCTAAAACCCCTATTCCGGCCATGCCAGGCACGCCAGAAGATGCAACGCTAGCAATAATTGAAATAAATAAAATGATCATGAGGTGTGAAAAGCTTAATGGTTGATTAAATAACTGAGCTGTGAATATTGTGCCAATAACTAAACGTATAACAGTCCCATGGCGATTTAAATTAATGCCTAATGGCACAACAAAATCGACAACGTCTTTATTTAAGTGGCATTTATGTTGTAGATTTTCTAGCATAAAAGGAATTGAACTGAAACTGCTGGATGTGCCGAATGCTATTAATAATGGTTCTTTTAATGCTTTAATTGACTCGAAATAACTACCGCCAAGATAGCGCCATGCGACTATCGTATATAGGATAAAAATAGAAAAAAATGCCAAATAAAAAACACAGATTAATCTGCTTAGAATCATGAGTTCAGACAAGCCCAAATGTGCCGTATAGCCAGCGAATAAAAAACACAAGCCAATCGGTAGCCCGTACATAATCCATGAAACGATTTTTAATAATGCAGAAAAAACCCCTTCGATAACATTAAGAGTTGTTTTAGTGAGTGGTGAGCGCACGCAGCCTAAAGCTATGCCTAATAAGATAGAGAAAAACAATACGGCCAACATATTGCCGCTGGATAAAGCGCTAAATATATTGGTCGGAATGATATTATTGATAAATGATAGCCATCCCGAGCTTATGTTGCTACTGTTACCGATTGGCGTTGATTGAGAAATAATTTGACTTAGTAATATTTTTTCGCTGTCAGTTAAATGGCTTCCAGGAGCAAAAGTTATGCCAATTAGTATCCCTAGAATTCCTGCTATTATCAAACCAATAATAAAAGTAAAAAATATTTTTTTAACGTATTCGCCTACTAAGTGAGAAGAAAATAAGTTTCCAAAACTTGAGACAACGGCGGTAATCATGATTGGTAATACGATCATTTGAATAAGATTTAAGTATATTTTGCCAAAATAATCCAAATGAATGGCGAAATTCTTGCTAATCAATCCTATACATATACCAATAATCATGCCTGCAAAAATGCTTGAAGGCTTTAATAACGTGCTTGGGCTAAAAAATTTTTTTTTCATCATGATTCACGAAAGTATTGTTCTTCTAATTTATGTAATTCGCCATTTTCTCGATTAACATATAAAAACCAGTTAATCCAGTTTAATAGGTGCCCTTCTTGCCAAGAAACGGCAATGCTTATTGGGTCTTTTGTTTTTTCTATCACTTGATAATTAACGTATAAATTGGCTTCAGGGTTTTTTCGTAACCAATTTTTAACCTCAATCTCATAGAGATAAAAGCCGAAAATTTTATTATTACGTACATCTTGCATACCTTGATCAATATTATCGTACAAAACAATTGTTGCTTTAGGATAATTCTTGTTGAGGTACTCCACGTAAGAGCTTTCAGCAAGTGTGCCAAGTTTAATATTAGTAGCGTTTCCTATGTCTGTTGCTACATCAGAATATTTTTTTTGCGCAGCTGATAAGCGATTATATAGCAATGTAATAGGTAAATTGGTATATGGAGTAGTGAAATTAACTTTTAAGGCGCGCGGTAAGGTGATACTTAAAAGACTAATGCCTATATCTGCATTTCCTTTGGCGACTTCGTTCACGACATCATTAAAGGTTTGTGGATGACGATCAAATTCTACTTCCACTCCTAGAGCATGGGCTAGATTCTCGGCTAAATTAATATCATAGCCGGTTAACTTTCCTGCAGCATTAGTCATGAAAAAAGGTGGCACATCTTTATTTAATATTGCCACAATGAGTGTTCCGCGTTTTTTAATTTTTTGTATATCTGGAGGAATATTTACTTCCTCGGCAAATGCGGTTTTTTGTTGAGCAAATAATGCAAAAAATAATACAAAGACAGCGAAGAGATATCGCATTTTCTCTCCTTGGGGCGATAGATCAAACGATACAATGATCTTAATCAATAAGACGGTATAATACAATCATCATCGTGTAACTCAGGGGCGTCGTAACGCCCCTCCCTGCATATTTTAACCGACTAATTCTTCAACATCGATCAACAAGTCGTCAGCGATTTTTTCAATGACGCTAAAGCGTGGCAATAAAATACCGTTTAATATCATATTTGCCATTTTTTTTGGTAAATTAAAATATTCTGCAAAAGTGCTTTCTCTATCGTCCATCTGTTCTGGAAAGCTAAATCCATCGAGCAAAGTGTTTAATCTTAGAGCAAATGTTTGACTGGTCATTGCATGTCCTCCTGACATAATATTGCTTATCAATCCTTGTGATTTGAAAATCACAACATCTTGATTTTAACCATGTTTTTTAAAAGAGCAAGACTTTTCTTAAGATTTCCTTAAGTTTTTCTTAAGATTTCTGTCTAGGTTCTTAATATTGTCATCTGCAGTTGATATAGCGATAACTATGGCGTTATGTTGGCCCTAGATGATACGGCGCCTGCTTTGATTTGGAACATGAGATATCGATATAACCTGTTGTTGTCATAGATTAAAAATCACTATTACCATATAATAATGTTCTTTCATTTATACGAAGGATACACCGATGATAGTCACCCCAAAAATTCGTGGTTTTATTTGTACGACTGCACATCCTGTTGGTTGCGCGGTGAATGTGAATGAACAAATTGCTTATGTGAAAAAACAAAGTAAAGTTACCGGCCCGAAAAAAGTATTAATTATTGGCGCTTCAACAGGTTATGGTTTAGCCAGTCGAATTACCGCAAGCTTTGCTTCAGATGCTGCAACAATTGGCGTCTTTTTTGAAAAACCAGCGGATGAAAAACGCACTGCTTCTGCTGGTTGGTATAATACTGCCGCTTTTGAGCAAGTAGCCCACGCGGAAGGTTTATATGCGAAAAGCATTAATGGCGATGCTTATTCTAATCAAATTAAACAACAAACGATTGATTTGATTAAACAGGATTGGCAAGGTGGCGTTGATTTGGTGATTTATAGTTTAGCTTCACCTCGTCGTATTGACCCCATGAGTGGTGAAGTATATAGCTCAACATTAAAGCCTA
The DNA here is from genome assembly GCA_021151585.1 of Alphaproteobacteria bacterium. Classification (GTDB taxonomy): domain Bacteria; phylum Pseudomonadota; class Gammaproteobacteria; order JAGOUN01; family JAGOUN01; genus JAGOUN01. Next base: position 4,658 of record JAGKWX010000012.1, read on the forward strand.
TCGGCGAAACCTACACCAATAAAACAGTTGATGTAATGAATGGTGTTGTCAGTGATATTAGTATCTCCCCTGCTTCGCCTGAAGATATCCAGCAGACTATCAAAGTGATGGGTGGTGAAGATTTTAAATTATGGATAGAAGCGTTACTTGAAGCTGATGTTTTAGCCAATGGCGTTCAAGCAATTGCTTATTCTTATATCGGCCCTGAAATTACTTACCCTGTGTATCGAGCAGGAACTATTGGTGCTGCCAAAGAAGATTTAGAAAAAGTGACACGTGAACTAAATCAACATTTGAACAAAGTAAATGGTCACGCTTATGTTTCTGTTAACAAAGCTCTTGTAACACAGGCGAGCTCTGCTATTCCAGTTGTACCGTTATATATTTCATTACTATATAAAATAATGAAACGTGATGGTAAACACGAAGGCTGTATTGAGCAAATGTATCGTTTGTTTCATGATAGATTGTATTCAGCGCAACCGATGGAGCTGGATGATCATAATCGCATTCGCATTGATGACTGGGAATTGTCCCCTCAGATCCAGCAAGAAATTACGCAACTTTGGTCAACAATTACTACGGATAATCTAGAGCAGGCTACTGACATAGCTGGATATCGTGTTGAATTTCAGCGTTTATTTGGCTTTGCTATTGATGGCGTTAATTATGATGAGGATGTCAATGTGGATGTTAGGATTGAATCAATAAATTAATCACGATAAAAAAGTGCTTAGGGGTGAGTTTGATCACCCCTAGGATTATTTAACACAATCTACATAATATTCTTTGCGTCCTGCGCTAACATCGCCTTTTACAAGTCCATGGACATCTGTTTCAAAGCCAGGAAATTGTTCATTAAAATCGCGAGTAAAACGTAAATAATCAACTATCCGCTTATTGAAACGCTCGCCAGGAATTAATAAAGGAATGCCCGGTGGATAGGGTGTTACTAGCATAGCAGTAACACGCCCTTCTAAATCGTCAATCACAACGCGCTCTATATCACGATGTGCCATTTTTGCCCAAGCATCAGAAGGCTTCATTGCTGGCACCATGTCAGATAGATACATTTCCGTTGTCATGCGTGCAACATCATATTTTTTGTAAACTTGATGGATTTTTTGTGATAAATCTTGCAAGCCTATGCGTTCATATTGAGGATGTTTCAAAACAAACTCAGGCAATACGCGCCATAAAGGCTGATTTTTATCGTAGTCATCTTTGAATTGCTGTAAAGTTGCTACCAGGGTATTCCATCGTCCTTTAGTAATACCAATCGTAAACATAATAAAAAATGAGTACAAGCCGGTTTTTTCAACGATCACACCATGCTCAGCCAAGTATTTAGTAACAATACTTGCTGGAATACCGGTGTCAGCAAAATCACCATCTACTTCTAATCCCGGGGTAATAATCGTTGCTTTAATAGGGTCTAATAAATTAAAGTCATGCGCTAGCGAGCCAAAATCATGCCAACGTTCGTCAGCTTGTAGCATCCAGTCTTCACGTTCACCGATACCTTCTTCAATCAAATAATCTGGGCCCCATACTTTGAACCACCAATCACTTCCCCACTCCTCATCAACTTTGCGCATCGCGCGACGAAAATCTAATGATTCCATCAACGATTCGTGTACTAATGCCGTGCCGCCTGGTGGTTCCATCATCGCAGCAGCTACGTCACAGGATGCAATAATCGCATATTGAGGGCTGGTTGATGTGTGCATCAAATAAGACTCATTAAAACCATCATAATCTAGTTTGTTGGTTTCAGAATCTTGTACCAAAATTTGTGATGCCTGTGACAAACCGGCTAATATTTTATGTGTTGATTGTGTCGCAAACACCATGCTCGCTTTCGCTCTAGGGCGATGTTTCCCTATGGCATGCATATCTTTATAAAATGTATGAAAAGCGGCATGAGGTAGCCAAGCCTCGTCAAAATGCAAAGCATCAACTTTTCCGTCTAACATTTCCTTAATCATTTCAACATTATATAAAACACCATCATAGGTGCTTTGAGTTATTGTTAAGACGCGTGGCTTGATCTTTTTGTTGAGAATAAATGGATTGTTTTCAATTTTCTTTTGGATATTTTCCCAGGAAAATTCTTCTTTAGGAATCGGGCCAATAATTCCATAATGATTACGCGTTGGCATCAGAAAAACTGGTACTGCGCCGGTCATGACAATGGCATGTAGAATAGATTTATGGCAATTGCGATCGACAACAACAACATCACCTGGTGCGACAGTGGAATGCCAGACAATTTTATTAGATGTCGATGTTCCATTAGTGACAAAAAACAAATGGTCAGCATTAAAGATACGTGCTGCATTTTTTTCGCTCGCAGCGACTGGCCCGGTATGATCTAACAATTGGCCTAATTCATCTACAGCATTGCATACGTCAGCGCGTAACATGTTTTCACCAAAAAATTGATGAAACATCTGCCCTACTGGGCTTTTTAAAAATGCCACTCCGCCTGAATGCCCGGGGCAATGCCATGAGTACGAGCCATCAGATGCATAATGTGTTAGTGCTTTGAAAAATGGTGGTGGTACAGCGTCTAAATATACTTTTGCTTCACGAATTATATGTCGGGCAACAAATTCTGGCGTATCTTCATTTAAGTGAATAAAACCATGAAGTTCACGCAATACATCATTAGGAATGTGGCGAGACGTTCTCGTTTCACCGTATAAAAAAATTGGGATTTCGCTATTACGTTTGCGAACCTCGACCACAAAAGAACGTATGCTTTGCAAAGCAGCATCAATATCTTCTGCCGTACCTGAGCCAAATTCTTCATCGTCTATCGATAAAATAAAGCAAGAAGCACGTGCGGCTTGTTGTGCAAACGAGGTTAGATCGCCATAACTAGTTAACCCTAAGACTTCAATACCTTCATTTTGAATGGCTTGTGCGATAGCGCGAGCGCCTGAGCCGGATGAATTTTCAGTACGAAAATCTTCATCAATAATAATAACTGGAAAGCGGAATTTCATAGGAGATCTCAAGCTTATAATTTGCTGAGAAATATAACCTTAAAATGCATATTGTGCCATGGTTTTCCTTGATGTTTTTTTCGCTTAGATTTAGTTCATTAAGCTTGTATGGCTGGTTTTAACCATCACCTCCCACCCCTTGCGGGAGAGGTGGGTAAAAGTTCACCAGAAATGTTTTTATTCTGAGATTCCAGAATGAAAGCGAAAAATATTATCTTTTGCTTGAATATACTCAGATTCAATTCGGGTAAAAAATTCTACACGCGGGGCGATATCTTCCTTGGAATAAAGTTCTGCTAGTTTTAAATAATCTTGAAAATGTCTGCTTTCTGAGTTTAACAAAGAGGTATAAAAATGTGCTAACTCTGCATCCAAATGAGGTAGTAGCGCGGCAAATCGTTCGCATGAGCGCGCTTCAATAATGGCCCCAACAATCATTTCATCGCTCAAACGCGCGGGTTGATGGGTGCGAATATACTGCCGCATATTTTGTACGTACTGTGATGGCGGCAAGTTTATATATGATATGTTACGCTTACGTAATACATCTAATACCATCTCAAAATGTTTAAGCTCTTCACGAGCAAGCCGCGACATTTTTTTCAATAAGGCTTCGCGTTCTGGATAACGGTGCATCAAGCTAATTGCTGATGATGCGGCCTTTTTTTCACAAAGGGCGTGATCAATCAGCAACGTTGGTAAATTTTGCGGATTGATCGCAACATTAAGCCACGCCTGTGGTGTTGATGACTTGAGAAACTGCATTATTGGCTGCAGTTGCTGCTGCAGCAAAGGAGGTTTTATTGTCATTATGTTCCTTCAATGAAGCCAAAATAGGGGTTGCTTGTTTAACTGTGTAGGATTTTTCCCAGTCGGTTGACTCGGCGGCCAAGGGAGAGTTGTTTAAAGCATAAATAACTAAAAGAACAATTAGCGAACTAGAACACGCTCCTAAAAGAAAACCGCCAACCTTATTAACAACCGTAAACGGATTAATTTTAAAAATGCTGTTTAATAAAAAACGTGCAATAAAGTTAATAATGCATGCCCCCACTAGTATGATCGCTACAGCGAACCAATGCGCAACATTTGCTGACATATAGGCAGATAAAAATCCGTGTTCAAATGTTGGGGCGTAAAAGCAATAAAATATAAAGCCTGCAGACCAAATAGCTATAGAAAAAAGCTGAACCCAAAAACCACGCACCAAACCAACAAATGCAAAAAACAAAACAAATGCACAAAATATATAATCATAGATAGTAAACAGGGTCGACATAACTTATCCTTAAATTTTAATCATATGGCCGAGAATTCATTTTCATCCTCGCTTCCAATGGTATATTGCTTCAAAATGCCTGTCATTTTCAACTTTTCTTGTGCTGTCATTAAAGCATCTAACGCAAGCTGTTGCTGCGTGAATGGCCCAAGCGCAACACGATACGCAGATTTACCCTGTAAAGTACATGTCGCTATAAAGGCTTCAAAACCTAATGCTTTCAACTGCTGCAAGAGTTTTTGCGCTGAGACTTGATTGCTTAAAATCGCCATCTGCACTATCCAAGCTGATACAGCTGGGACAGTTTCAGGGATAACATCAAGGTTGCTTTCTATTAATGATCGAGTGGTTTCAACTTTAGGTGCATTGTCAGCATTCAGCTTACTTTGATTTAAAGGCGCAACGGGTGCCGACCGATAAGTTTGCAGATGATGGCGGCTACTTTGATAATAATTCAAACAAAATTGTCCTGTCATAATAGCTAGCGCTATCAAAACAATCAGCCCAATAATTCGATGCTTACTCATAGGACAATTTCATTAACTTAGCAATCAAGCGAGCAACTGCATCACGCATATCATGTCGAGAAACGATCATATCTATGGCACCATTTTCCAATAAAAACTCACTGCTCTGGAAACCTTCGGGTAATTTTTCACGAACAGTTTGTTCGATGACTCTCGGTCCAGCAAAGCCAATTAAAGCTTTAGGTTCGGCAATAATAACATCGCCCAGCATGGCTAGGCTTGCGGATACGCCGCCCATAGTTGGGTTAGTTAAGATGGAAATAAATGGTAACCCTGCCTCATGCAAGCGTGTCAAAGCCGCGCTAGTTTTCGCCATTTGCATAAGCGACATTAAGCCTTCTTGCATGCGTGCACCGCCACTCGCAGAAAAACATACAAAGGCTGCATGGCTTTTTAGGCATTCGTTGACGCCTTGTACAAATTTTTCACCTAACGCAGAACCCATTGAGCCGCCAATAAAATCAAAGTCAAAAGCACAAGCAACAACCGGCAAACTGTGTAAGCGCCCTTTCATGACTACGGCAGCTTCTTGTTCGCCTGATTTCTTTTGAGCAGCTAGGATGCGTTCTTTATATTTTTTTGAATCTTTAAATTTAAGCCAATCAGTTGCTGTAACGTCTTCGGCAATTTCAATAGTACTATCGGTATCCAAGAAAGTTAACAACCGCTTGCGAGCAGGTAATGCCATATGATGGTGACACTTAGGACAGACCTGTAAGGACTGTTCTAGTTCTTTTGCATATAACATCGCTGTGCAACTAGTACAACGTGACCAAACACCCTCTGGCACGCCGCGTTTGTCGCTTATTATAGCTGCAGATTCTGTTCTAATTTTTGATGGCAATAAACGTTTCAACCAACTCATTAACTAACCCCTTTTATATACTGCGCGGAGTATATCATTAAATTGGAAATGGGAAAGGCATAGAAGGAAAAATATAAGGTTCTGGGTAAATCACATCGCTCAAATACAAGCCATCTGCTGGTGCCATAGGCCCTGCACAACGACGATCCTTTGAAATTAGGACATCTTTTAACCAAACAACGGTTTGTTTGGCATGCCCAATCATTAACAGGCTGCCGACTATATTTCTGACCATATGATGCAAAAAAGCATTCGCCTTAAAGGTAATGACAAGATAGTCGCCACTTTGCGTTAACTTGATATTGTGAATCGTACGGACCGGAGTCTTTGATTGGCACTGGCTGCCTCTAAAGGCACTAAAATCGTGTTCGCCCAATAGTAGCAGAGATGCTTTTGTCATGTTGTCAACATCTAAAGGTAGGCGGGTATGCGTTGCTCTATCTTTAAGAAATACTGAGTCTATCTCTTGATGATAAATCACGTAATGATAGACACGCGCTATAGCGGAAAATCGTGCATGAAAATTGTCATCCACTATTGAGGCATGCAACACTCGGATATCTCGCGGCAAATGAGCATTCGTGCCTTTAATCCATTGAAATAATTCACGATGTTTTGATGTTTCAAAGTGTATTATTTGTTTTGTAGCATGTACTCCGGCATCAGTCCTGCCAGCGCAGTGCACACTGATTTCATGGTTTGCCATTTTACTGAGTGCAGACTCAACAGTTTGTTGTACGCTAGGATGATGCTCTTGGCGTTGCCAGCCATGATAAGCGGTGCCCTGGTAAGCAAGACATAAGGCTATCTTCATGACGCACGCTCTTTTTTTAGTAACACTGAGAACATCTGACGTGCCGCAAGGATTTGTTCGGGGGCGCCATGCGTAATAACCGATTTGAGTAACTGCTTGGCTTGCTCATATTGTTGTAGCTCTAAGTAGGCTTGCGCTAAATCAAGCTCGGTATCATAGGTATTGTCGCCAGAAAATGCCTCAACCGAAACTGAAGGCTGTGAACATGATGCAGTCTTTGTATTCTCAAGACGGCGTTGACTAAGTCGTAGCTTTTTTAGAAAAAAATAAATCATACTGGCTAATATGAATAATATTAGTAATATGAAAATCAATGTAACTAGCATGGCTATCATTTTATTTATGTATGGTCGTAATATTAACATAAAAAAAACATAAAAGCAGAGTCACTTATGCACATTTATCCTCAAAGCCGCTTACCATCAGGCTTTGCGGTAATATATTTTGAAAAACACTATCAAAAAATATATAACCCATTGTTTTTAAAGGAAAATTGAATTCTTGAAGCAAAACTGAGCATTTTGCCTTACCTCACTAGTTTAGCGGCTTTCCGCCAATAACTCAGGTTATATTCACAAACTTATCCACAGAATATGTGAGTAACTTTTTCAGAAGAATTTTTTGTTCAATATGTTGCGCGATAAGCGAATATTGACTAAATGATACTCATGGGAAGCAAGCCTAGGCAGTAAGCGGCTTCTTTAATGATATCTAATGCATTTTCACAGACTTATCCACAGATTCAGTGAATAAAATTTCTTATCCACTTAGGTCATGCTAGATTATGCTGTTAAACTTAGATTCAGCAGCTAAAATGAATATAAGCAGTTTTCTTATCTTTTCTCTGTCTTAAATTTAATCAATTGCTCTACCCCCTCCCTTCTCCTTGTTTTGCGCTGGCACCATTATCCATGTTTTTTTGTATTAATTAAACACAAAACCTGTCAATCCCTCTTGGCGCTTACAGAAAAAATCAATAAAAAAGGCGACACAGGGTCGCCTTTTACTTCAATTTTAAGTTTGATTATGGTTTAAAGCCCATATTCGAACCAAAGCCAGCGGGTTTTGGATTGAAAACAGAAGATTTTTCATTAGCCAATTCAGCTTGAACCGTAGGAACTTCGGAAAGTTTGATTGCTTTTGCACGATTTTCATCAGATAAACTGTTCACTTTGCCGGTTTGCACCAAGCCAAGTAAAAAGTCTTTTGCAACACGCGCATTAACTTCATTACCATCTCTAAGTAGTTGATTAAGTCGAATTTCAAATAGCGGACGAGTGCCATTTTGTTCGTGATAGTAGGTTAACTGTACAAGCGACTTAGCTAAAACTGTTTCATCGACTTTTTGGCCGATTGCAACAAAAGTATCAACAGCACTTGATCGCACAGTACTATAACCACCAAGGGCAGTGAAAATGTCCTTGGTACCTGTAGCAGGTAACGAAAAATCATGATTAACTGTTTCTTTAGTTGGCTGTTGGTACGCTGCTTTAACAGCTTCAACTGGCTTTCCAAAAAACGTAATTGCCATAAAACACCTCGCTCAAAGCGTAGCATCCTATTATTATTTCTCCGACCACATCCTAGATCGAAGGCCTCAAACGCATAATCTCACTATAAATTTAGATGAGATTAAAGCTTTGGTTTTGATTATAGACAACATATGATAAAAATGCAAAACCAGCTATAAAAAAAGTTCGGCTATTTGAACCGCATTCAATGCCGCTCCTTTGCGTAAATTATCAGCCACAACCCACAGAGATAAGCCATGTTTGCCGAAGGCTAAATCTTCACGGATTCGACTAACAACAACTTCGTCTTTGCCCGATATTTCTTTAGGAGTGATCCAGCGATCTTCTAATACTATAACTCCAGGCTTGTTTTTAAGGCATGCGATCGCTTGTGAAGCCGTTAATGGCTGATGTGTTTCGATCACAATCGCTTCGCTGTGGCCATTAATAACTGGTACTCGTACTGCGGTCGCTGACAGTAATAATTCGGGAGCATGTAGAATTTTACGACTTTCCCAGAGCATCTTCATTTCTTCACGACTGTAACCATTATCTTGTAAAACATCAATTTGGGGGATGATATTCGCGTGTAGACTCGCCGCCGCATCCTCGCCTAGCGTCAGTTCATCAACCAGATCTTGGCCTGCGCCTGACGCCGCTTGATAAGTAGATACAATAATACGTTTAATACCAACAGCCCTATGAATAGGAGCCAGTGCGAGCATCATTTGAATGGTCGAGCAGTTTGGATTGGCAATAATCATGGGGGGTGGATGCTGCTCTCCCCTGCAAGAGGTGAATGAGGAATCTAACGATAAAACATTAGCATTAACTTCTGGAACGATTAAAGGCACATTATCGTCGTAACGAAATGCGGATGAATTATCAATAACAAGGCACCCACTATCGCGAGCGATAGGTGCATAATGCAAGCTCACCTCATTACCAGCGCTAAAAAAAGCGATATCAATTTGTTGAGCATGCCAATCAAAATGACTTAGAGGAGTAACCAAATAATCGTGATTAGCAAAAGAGAGTATTTGGCCGCTTGAGCGATCTCCGGCCAATAAAAACAATTGGCTGATTGGAAAATGACGCTGCTCTAAAACATTTAATAATGCTTTACCAACCAGGCCAGTAGCACCAACAATAGCAACACTATAAGCTTGCTTTTTTGTGGTGCCCGTTGAGTTGGCTTCTGTTGCTAAGACGGAGTTGAGATGATTTTTAACTATTTTTTTCATATTATTTTTTAACTCTATCACATAGAAAATTAGGGGTGCTGAATATGATATTAGCGGTTACTATTATTTGTTGACTAAATGGCATTGCATCATTTGTTGTCGTTTGCCTAGTTCCGCTGGTGGCCGTATACATCATCATTGCTTTTGGAGTGGCAACATAAGGTGAATCAAAACTTAAGGAGTATAATTGATAGGCGCTACCGGAAAACGCTGTATTAATTAATTTTTCTTGTTCCAAAATGTCTTGATAAATCAAGCCACGCAATCGTGTATTTTCAGCCGCAATTTCAGATAATGTTGGTTGGTAATCAATATTGTCAATCTTATATTGCTCGCCTGCTTTATTTAAAGATTCAATCTGGCTTTGTAATTGTGCCAATTGATCGTTGTCTAGGCGTGCCGTCATTTGTGCAGACACAGCAAATAATCCTGCGCTATTTTTTTGTGTCGATAAATCCACTAAACGCCAGACAGCTGAGGGCTTGACTAATTTCTTGAGTTTGTCTGTAATGTTATCCATTAGTGATGAGATGTCATTTTTACTGGTGGCGACTTGAATGCCAACGGTAACTTGAGCAGCCTTGCTAGTGACCCACCCTTCTTCTTGCAGTTGTAAAGAAATTTGTGCTTGACAGTTTTTTTCGTCAGCATAGGTTGTTACATATAAACACGCGCACATAACACTAAGTAAGAAGATTTTTAATCGATTCATAGTTATCCCCTATTCAATAAAAATTATATCTATATTACACTGAACACAATCATAATTACTACGTAGTTCTTATCATGAAAAAAATTGTCGTTCTTACCTCCGGTGGCGATTCTCCAGGCATGAATGCGGCCGTACGTGCTGCTGTGCGTACTGCACTGAATAATGGGCTGGAAGTATTCGCAAGTTATTCAGGCTACCAGGGATTAGTTGAAGAAAAGTTGGTGCCCCTCAATTCTTTTGCCATGGCTAATTGCATTCAATTAGGTGGTACTATCTTGAAAACAGATCGATGCAGCGCTTTTTTCGACCCAGAAGTACGTAAACGATGTTGTGCTTTTTTAAAAAAAGAGCTGATTGATGGCCTTATAGTTATTGGTGGCGATGGAAGTTTTCGAGGTGCCGCATTATTGCATGCTCAGGGCGGTCCTGCGGTTGTTGGCATTCCAGCAACAATAGATAATGATATTGAAGGCACAGAATATACGATTGGTTTTGATACTGCGCGAAATACTGCGCTTGAAGCTATTGATAAAATCCGTGATACAGCGTCGAGTCATAATCGTCATTTTATGATTGAGGTCATGGGGCGTCGCGCTGGCTTTTTAGCTCTTGATGTTGGCATTGCTGGTGGAGCAGAATATATTTTAATTCCAGAATTTAGTGTTACAGCCGATGAATTGGCCGCAAGCATGCTTGAGCCGTCACGTAAAAAAACGAGTTCTATTATTGTTGTTGCTGAAGGCGAGCATCCGGGGCACACGCTTGATTTAGCGAAACGTTTGTTTGAAAAAACAGGTATGGTGTATCGAGTGTGTATATTAGGTCATACGCAACGCGGTGGCTCACCTTCTGCTTTAGATCGCAAAGTCGCTTCTTTAATGGGAAACAAAGCGGCGATGATGTTGATCAGCGGTCAGCATAATAAAATGATTGCTGTAGTGAATGATCGTCTGGTCGCAACCGATTTTCCGGATCCTGACAAAGTAGCGAGAAAGGTGAGCGACAGAATGTTACTAGAAATCAATGATGTGATTTGTAAATAATGCTAATGCCTGTTGACATTTTCTGATCGCACTCTATGTGGTTTTGGTCTATTCGCGGTCTAGGATGTAGGCATGATGAAAATGTCAATATTTTAACCTGCTTGCGCTATCATGCGGTTTATAGTCAGTAAATTGTTTTATTTGCGCACAACAAAGTCAAGCAAGCCTGCGCACAAGCTCGGGTCATCAAGTTAACGCAACAGATGTTTTTATCACATGCTGGCATCAAACTCGCTATCGTTCTCTAATCAACAATTAATTGATAAATCTCTTGTCTAGCCAATCTTTCATAAGATGCCAGGCTGCAACACCGTAGTCTGCAGCAAGGGAATAAAAATTCTTTGTCTGATGCGTACGCTTTTTTGGCAGATGAATATTTGGAGCAATTTTACTTAAATGCGTTGGGTGAATACGTATACCCAAATAACTTAAAGTATTTATAACTGTCTCTTTATCAACAAATCGTGAAGACCACGATTGCATATTAGCAATGATCATTTGATTTAATTTTGATTTCGTGATATCAAATTTCATAATTAAAGTCGCGCGTAAATAAGGACTATCAATGCCTTCTATGCGTTGTAAGTGCGACTCAATCAGGACAAGCTCTTCTTCTGAAGAGCCAAATATCATGGCGTGCAGCCTAATTTGCCAGTGAGTAATTTCTTCGTTAACACTATAATCTCGATGATGCACATCGAGAGTTTTTAAATAGGTTTGTACTTGAGTTAAATTATATTCAACCGCTTTAGATAGTGTTTTATATCGATGGTGGTGCTCGTCAGGAAGTGCTTCTATTGTTCCAGCTGCAGATAATCGCGATAATGAATCACTTAACGATTGATGATACCCGCTTAAATGAGTCGCAATTTTTCGAAACACAGGAAATAAAGTAAATTTACCGTAGCAAGCTTTAATTCGGCTAAAACAGGATAATTGCAAACGATGAATAGCAACTTGCTTGGCCACATTTGTCAACAACTGTTCGCTGCCATTAAAAATTCCCTCAATATGCTCATGAGTTCCGGAAGAAGAAATAGTTGTTAACGGCAACTCTTCTGTTATTTTCGTCTCCAATACAATCTCTTCTTGCGGTACAAATGTTTTTGCTTCTGGTGCTGTTTCTAGCTCTATAGATTCAATTTCTTCCTGTATCGCATGCGCTAGCTCATCAGCAGGTGAAATTTCTTCTTCTAGGCTAACTTTTGCCAAGAGATGATAGCGTTGCAAAACGCTGGAGATAGATAACCGCTCCACTCGACTAGTTATTCTTGCGGCTACTTTTTGTGCAAGAAGCGGAATACATGTTTTTAAAGACTGTGTTTGGGACTCAATAAATTGACAAATTTTGTAATTTGCTTCAAATAAAAAAGATTGTCTTAGATCCAGGTTATCTGGTGATGCGCCATTAAGGCGATTTAAAAATAAATCAGCCTGTACGGCAACGGTGCGGGTCATTCTTGCCAATTGGCTTGCTGAATTAACCCAGGAGTCATGTAATAAATGCTGGAATTGTTTTTCCAAATTATGCTCTGAGTCAGTGATAAATGGAGATACATCGCGGGCTTTAGCAAACTCAATAATCTCACCCTGAACATCAGCCAAAGGAATCTTGTCATTAATAAGCATCGCTATGCCTTCGATGATTTGTTGGCAAGCGAGCAATATATCATCATCCCAGCTACCTACTAAATAATCGATTTTTTTAGCAACATCTTCCCACAGGGGTTTGTCAGAATTGGTTGTGGCTGTTTGAGCATGAGCAAAGTCGCTGTTTGCATCAAGTTGAGTAAGTAAGTGCGCTTTACTTAACCAGGAGTGCTTATCTAGAAGATGCGTTTCAAAAACGCTCAAATATTGATCTGATTCTGGCAGAATCAAGCAAGATAAGTACGACTTGAGGGCGCCGTATAATTGTAAAAGATTAATAGACTCAATCTGCTTAATATAAACGCAGAAATTGGCGTAATCTCGCTGAATGCTTGTATCGAGCTCTTTTGTTTCCATGGCTCCTTTCCGACGCAACTTTTTATCTATAAAATTAGCACGGTTTAGTTTAATTCGCTAGTATTTTAGAATCATCCTGGCTTCGGCAGTCAAAATCTTCTGCACAAAATGGTTCAAAATCTAGAATGATGATGTTCATATAGCAATCGTGCTGAAAAATAAAAAATATGTGCAATATTTAGCCGATAAATAGACTGTCGCCACAACTGATGATAGCGGCCAATTCCACAATATCCTGGTTGCTCATTCGAATACAACCATGCGATGCTTGTTGACCAAGCAAATGCTCAGCAGCGCAGCCGTGAATGTAAATATAGCGACGATAAGAGTCTACGCTCCCACCCAAATTAAAACCTTGCTCACGGCCTTTGAAACGAATGATACGTGATAAAATCCAATCTTGATGTGGATACTGCTGACTTAAGTCTGAAGAATAAATTTCTCCCGTGCTTAGTCGTGCTTTGAAAATAACATTGATCGGTTGATCTATACCAATAATATCGCTGACCTCATGCCAGCCCCTGGGCGTGCAATAACTACCTTCCTGCTCGCCCAGGCCATTTTTGGCACTAGAAATATGATACCCTGCCCTGCAAACGCCATGATCAAAAAGAAAAAGACGTTGCTGCTGGATAGAGATATAAAGATGTGTCACAACATATCCCAGCGTAGCTCTGCACCCACTACGTCGTTACTACCTGAGAAAGCGCCAACAGTTGTTGAGCCATTGATATTGTTGGTATTGACATCTTGACTTAGATAAAAAATATGTGTCCAACCTAAATCAAACGCAAGAGTTTTAGAATATTGGTATTCTAAGCCTAGAGATGCATCGTAACTACTACCGGCTGGTGCGCCCAAATAAACAGTATTTGCATTTTGATACGGTGATGTCTCATAGCCAGCGCCAGCTCGTAACATCATATCAGATGAGACTTTATAGTGAACTCCTAACGCCGTGCGCCAGGTATTTTGTAAAGCATATGTTTGCGTTGTGCTAGGGGTAATGCCGAGATTGGTCGGCAAATTCTGATAAGTTGCCTCTTCAGCTTGTGTCCATAGTGTGTAATTAACACTTGCCTCTACAGCCCAGACTGGATTGAGCTCATAGTATACACTTGCGGTTGTATAAGCGGGTAAAGTTGATGTCATTACAAAATTATTTGTTGATTGTAAAACCGCGCCATTATTATCTAGCGATACTGCGTCACCAGAAACTTCATAATTTACCTTAGAATGATAAGCGACGCCGGCGCGTAATGTTGGGGTAAATTGATATAATATACCGCCATGCCATGCTTTATCCCACTGAGATCCTGATAATGATGTAGAGTAAGTATCACTTGAATAATTCATATCAGACACTATGACTCGGACAAAATCGAAACCTGCCCCAATCGATAATTTCGACGTAATTGCATACGCCAAATCGGTGCTCACATCATAAGTATTGAGACTGGTGGTTGTACTATTATTTGCAGCTGAAGAATTATTCGGCCAATCTGAGTGCATGGCAAATGGTGATGAAACACCAAATCCAAATGACCAACTACTCGAAATTGGCGCAGCATAATGCAAATACAGCTGTTGACTAAAAGCACCACCGCTCGCAGAAGTAGTCGTGCTATTATCAAAGTCATAGGTTGGCATATAAAGATTACTACCGAAGACAACCTGCTGCTCTTGAATTAACAGAAGCCCTGCTGGGTTATAAAACTCAGTACTGGCATCTAATGCGCTAGCTGCACCGCCCGCCTGAGCATCACCCAGTCCTGCGGCATCTTGGTTAAATTGCTGACTAATTGCCCCATGACTAGTTTCTATAAAAACAAAAAAACACATGCCTGCGATAGAAAGATGTTTTAATAAGTGATGTGGCAATAATCGCATTAAGCTTCTCCTTTTATAAACTTAAGCTATACTAAGTTTGTTTTTAAATACAAGCAAGATTTCTGTCAGATATTGTTCGTTTTCTTTTCTTGATATTAACGAATCGCTATGTACCATAGGTAAATTAAACTTATTTGCTAAGTCAATAATGTACTCAGGATGATGGCAAAATCGCATGTTATTTTGCACTTTCCACGGCTGATCATCACTAATTTCCGCGCTAACAACCAATAATCCGTTTAACGCTAAGCGCGGCACAAGTGCAGAAAATAAGTCTTGTAGCGCATCAAAATATGGCAAAACCTCTAGCATTTGAATTAAATCAAATTGCTGATCACTATCTTGTAAAAAACTGATAATATCTTTTTCAATTAACTCATCATAACAATTTTTTATGCGTGCTTGCTCTAGCATTTTTATTGACAAATCAACGCCAATTAATTTTTCACAATGTTCGCGTAGCAATAGGCCGCTTAAACCGGTACCGCAACCCAAATCTACAACTGATGTTAACTGATGATGAATAAATTTTTTTACGATATTGTAACTTTGCTGCGGTAAAGAATATTCTAGTGTTTTTTTCAAATGCTGATCAAAGTTGACTGCATAATTATCAAATAAATTTTTTACGTATGCTTGACTTGCTGTTGGCTGAGCCTGATTTTTGAGCAGTACATTGAGCATAAATTGACTGCTTTCATCACGTGGGTTACTCTGAATTGCTAACTGCAGCAAAGGAATTGCTTGTTCTCGTTTGTGTTGACGAATTAAAATCGCTGCTAAATTACTAAGAGAGGCATGATGCTTTGGTGCTTGCGCCAGGACTTGTTCAAAACATGCCACTGCGTCAGAAAAACGCTCTAAAGACATATGTGCTACACCCATATTGTAATAGTCATCAAGATCAAGCGGATGTACTTTTTGTAGCTCATAATAATATGTTAAAGCATTTTCGAAACGATCATAATGCAAAAATGTAAGTGCTAAATTTCTCAGTGCATCAACATGATGATTATCAAACATCAATGCCTGTGTAAAATAGGCAATCGCCTCTTGAGCCAAATGACGCTTTAAAGCGATTGTTCCCAAATTAACCAAACTATCTACATGTTGAGCATTCAATGCTAATACAGATTGAAAATGACATTCTGCTTGCTGCAAATTTTCCTCATGTAAAAAAATTATGCCTAAGTAGAATTGTGAATTAAGATGTTCTTTGTCCAGGTCGAGCACAGATAAGAAGCGTAGTTTTGCAAGATCAAAAGCATGTTGTTTAAAATACACTATACCACAATAATAATGTGCTACTAATAATTTCGGATTAATTTGTATAGTTGCATTAAAATGTTCAATTGCCTGAGTTAACATGTTTTTTTTAAAAAAATACATGGCTAAATGAAGATGTGCCGTTGCATCATTATTATTAACAGCAACGGCATGTTTATAACCTTCTATTAATTTTTCTAGTTCTACGCTGTTATCCATGCTTTATATGCTTGCGTAAAATTATTTAAAATATTTTTTAGATCAGGATTGATTAATTCGCCCGCCTCATTAAATGACTTGTCAATTTGTCCTAAATACATTTCGGGTTGTTGCATGCATGGCATGTTAAGAAAAACAAGTGATTGACGTAAATGATGATTAGCGCCAAAGCCACCAACGGCGCCAACAGAAAAACTAATCACCGCGCAAGATTTATTATTCCATATACTTTTACCATAAGGACGTGATCCTACATCTAATGCATTTTTTAAAGCTGCTGGTGTCGAACGATTATATTCTGGTGTAATGAATAAAAACGCATCCATAGCAGCGGCTTGTAGCCTAAATTCAACCCAGGATTGCGGTGGATTTTCGTCTAAATCCGGGTTGTAAAATGGCAAATTTCCAATCTCAATAATCTGCATATCTAAGGAGTCATCTCCAAGATTTATTATTTCTTGAGCGATTTTCCTATTAAACGAATTATGGCGTAAGCTGCCTATTAATATACCAATTTTCATAATCAATCTCCTTGTACCTTACTATGTTGAACTGAACTAAATTAGTTATATTGAGTCATTGCCTCAACTAATGCTTTTGCGATACCCGCTTCAGTTAAAGAATGTCCTGCATCTGGCACAACAACCAAATCAGCATGAGGTAATGCCTTGTGTAATTGCCAGGCTCCTCTGATGGGACAACACATATCATATCGACCATGTACTATGGTGATGGGAATATGAGCAATTTTGTGCGCGTCTTCTAGCAATTGGTTGGGCCGCATAAAAAGATTATGAGTAAAATAATGATTTTCGATACGTGCGAATGCCAAGCTAAAATCATTTTCTGAAAAACGAGCGATTTGTTTTTCATTAATATATAAATTGCTAATTGAGGCCTCCCATTTACTCCATTCGATTGCTGCTTGTTGTCGAATCTGTTGATCATCGGAGAATAAGCGTTTATTGTAGGCCACCATAAGATTATCTCGTTCACTTTCTGGGATAATTTTTATAAATTCATCCCACGCCTCTGGAAAAATTTCACTCGTACCATGTTGATACATCCACTCTAAATCTTCTGGCAGACCAAGAAAAATCCCTCGCAAAACCAATCTAGTCACAGACTGA
Organism: Alphaproteobacteria bacterium; assembly: GCA_021151585.1. GTDB lineage: Bacteria > Pseudomonadota > Gammaproteobacteria > JAGOUN01 > JAGOUN01 > JAGOUN01. Next base: position 22,176 of record JAGKWX010000012.1, read on the forward strand.
GGATATGCTTCTGCATAAGCCAAGGCTAAAGTACTGCCCCAAGAGCCACCAAATAATTGCCATTGTTGAATATCTAAGAGCATACGAATTTTTTCAAAATCCTCAATCAATAATTGAGTCGTATTGTCATCAACTTCAGCGTGTGGCAAACTTTTTCCACAACCACGCTGATCAACTAAAATAATGTGATAAATTTCCGGGTCAAAATAACGACGATTAAGTGGGTTAGTGCCACCACCCGGGCCTCCATGAATGAACAGCACTGGTATACCATGCGGATTACCACTTTGTTCATAATAAATATGATGCAAGGTAGATACCTGTAGCATACCAGAGTGAAAGGGTTCTATGTTCGGGAAAAGGATGTCGTCTAAATATTTTACACTCATTTTATTCAATAACCTTCACTAAATCATTCATATCTCTACGCATTTTTGGCCTGGTGGGCGGAGCCAATCTATAGCCTAAGGCACAAAACACACAGGGCTGTTGTTGTGTAGGATCAATAATCTGATGTTTGGTTAAAATTTTTGTAACATCGACTATAGAAAAGCCTTCAATTGGGCATGAATCAATGCCAATTTCAGCAGCGGCGCTCATGAGATTTCCTAGCGCTATATAAATTTGTTTGCCCGCCCAATCGTGCAAATAACGCGAGTCTTGTAGTAATAAAAAATCTGTTTCTTGATGTTTTTTTATAAGAGGTTTGTAGATCTCGACCATGTCAGTTGGCAGCTTGCGCACGGTCTTTAATGCATAATCAATGAAATCACTATCAAAATGAACATCTTTTCGAACTGTAAATAAAATGATTTCGCTTGCTGTTGGCACTTGCTTTTGACCACCCCAGATGAATTGTTTTAACTCCTCAAGTAGAGCTTTATTTCTCAAAATAAAGACCTGAAAAGCTTGAAAACCAAATGAGCTCGGTGATAAGCGAATAATTTCTAACAAAAAGTTTAGATCTTCAGAAGTCAGTTTTTTTGAGCTATCAAATTCCTTGCAAGCATGCCGCCATTGTTGCGCAAGCAAAATCGCTTCTTTATTAATCATGTATTGTTCTCTCAACAAATTTTTTTAATCAAAATACTCTACTAACCTATAAAAAGTCAATCGACCATGAGTTTATGCTATAACTTTGCTTTTACTTTTATTCTTACAGATTTATAAATGAGGCTTAGAGAGATGAAATGTTTAAAAATTAATCTAATTAATATGTTTTTTATTTTTACCCTCGCTTATGCACTTCTCCTTACAATTAACAACCACATTATGCGCAAAATTTAACCTTGATAAGAGGTTTATAAATAACCTCTTAAATGCCGATGTTCTTTTTGATGCTACTGAGTATTCCATAAATCTCAAATCTAATTTTTTTGCGAGACAAGAAGAAGTAATGCAGTCTGCCATATGTTGAAAATCATTTAAAAACACGGTGCCTAAATGATAGCCGATCATAACTATAATAATCACTGAGTGATTGTTGGTAATTCTGACCTAAAGCTTTTTCTGCCAAAAACAAACTAAATTTATTTTTAGATATGGGCGCCATAATTTCATTATGCGTATTTTCACTGTCGAGATAAATTTTCATCACTTTTAAAATCGATTGTTCTCTCATTTTGAGATTAACGAGCAACATTGTTGGCGATAAAACAATAAATTTTTCTAGCTTATTTTGCAGTGATAATTCAAGTGCCTTTATAAGCAACCCAGTGTCAATATTCCAAACTAAGATACTTTTATTTGTTGATCCTATTATTTCATTATCACCAAGCGTTTGGAGATTTGCAATACGTTCACCATCACCCACCGAAATCGTCCTGACACATTTTCGAAATGCAACCTCCCAAATTCTTATGATTCCACCAGTCGCACAAGTGGCTATATTTCCATTTTTAAGACTAAGGAGTTTATAAATATTTTCTTCTTGAGCGGGAAAAGGATTAACTTTTTTACGAGATTTCGTATCCCATACTTCCACGACTTTTTCTGAATAATGATTGACAACAGCCAACTGCTCATCTGGCAAGCCAATAACTGAAATAGGATGTAATCCAAAACCACGTAGGTCTAATATAGATTCTTTATAAGATCGAGACATAATTTTAAGTGCGTATCCGTAATCGCTTGCAACTACAAGCCTGCCATTTGAAAGTAAAGCTAAGTCCTGTATACTACTCTCTTCTTTAATAGTTCTTACATGTACGCCGGTAGCAAAATTCCAAAAGGATAAAGTTTTATTTGCATGCGCACTCACCAAAATGTGACTAAAGCGTATATTATCTGGCAATGCTTTCATTTGAATCACGCAATTTCCTGCTAAAATAATATGCTCAGGCAACATTGAGTTCAAACTCCAAATGATAATCATTCCTTCCACATCAGCAGTAGCAAAACGCCCTCCAGGTAAAGCGGTCAGTGCGTTAATATCAAGAATAAAATCTGTGTATGGCATAAACTCTTTTTTTGCTATAAAAGATTCTCGCTGATATTTTTTCAAAATAGAACAGCAGTTACTTAAAACTTTCATAGACAAAACACGGTTCAGTCCTGTTGCCTTCTCAGAAAAATCTTTAAGAAAAACTAAAGCCTCTTCTTGAAAGAAAAAAATTCTTGCTTCATTTTCAAGACTCATTAGTATCAGTAGAATCGTTTCTTGCAACTTTTGTTCTGAGCGGCAAAGTGCTTCTTTAAGAAAGCGCGCGCAATTGTCTTTCTTTAACACAGTCAACTGAAAACGTTTCTCGTACATTAACATCTGCAATAGTGTCGCTGCTGATAAACTTAACTCGAAATCAAGACAACTCAGTAACGGAAGAATATTGTCTACACCGCCCAAACGTATAAAATTTGACTGATCATCACCTTCTGTCAGTTGCTGATTTAAAATATGTAAAGTGCTTTTACGAACTTCTATACTATCGTCTAACAAGAGGTTGATGTAATACATCATGTCTCCTGCTAAAGAAGTTTTATTTAAAATTTCTATCGTTAGATCAAAAGAATTTTTAGAGCGGGTAAACATAAATACTCCTATTTTCATTACATTTTTAATATTTTCTAAGCTTACAAAAAATCGCCAATCCTGGTAAAACAACAAATAACCAATTTATACAGCATTTGGCGGAACAAACCAATCAGGTATAATTTTTTGACAACATTCGTTGTTTCCTATGTCTTTGAAAAATTCTGTATTTGTCGCGCGCTCAAAGTTGATGCTTCGATGCTAGGTCGCGGTTCATCAAAGAACCGAATATGCTTAGCTTGAGGCTTTGGTTGTTCTTGCGCATCACCACATAAAGCATCCTTTACATCAGAGAAGATAAACTTTCTTTTTTTTTCTAGTCTTGCTTGCTTCTTCTGACATTCGAGATTTGATGGATGATTTTTAATAAGTTTTTGTAAAATTACTTCCTCTTTATTATTTACAGATTGCTTTAAAAGCGCTTGAATCCACTCGAACCCAGCATCACCTGCGATAAGTTGCTCAATACAAGGCTTAGCATTAGCTTTCTCATATAAAAGTGTAAACAAGGTATCATGAAATAAATTTGCATTTTTATTATGCTTTAATAATAATTGACGTAGCAAAATACAGTCTTCAGGTCGCTTAACCCACTGACACAAAAGTGGAGCAACGTCATAGATTAAGCATAGCTTAATAAAAATTGGTAATGGCTTTTCTCTAAAAACGCCATTAAATGCATAAGCATACCGAGAAATAGTCGACCGAATCTTATATTGTGTCAGTGATTTCAAAAACCCCCTTGAAAACGGATTATTGCCATATTTCAATCTTAAAGGTACTGTTTCTTCCTCCTCCGTATCAAGCCGATTACTGCCGCAAACATTATCAATTTCCGGAATCGTTACATCAATTAGCTCTATCAACTCATCCTGCAATACAAATAAAGGCAGATACCAGTTGATTAATGTCCCTGTTTTGGGGCACTTAATATCTTCACGACTAAATATCTCTGATATTCCTCGATAAGAAAAATAGTTTACGTATCGTTTCTGATCGGATACATATAAAAAACCATTCGTTTCGGTAATTCTTTCGCCTGTTACAACGCATTTGTTTAAAAAAATCTTTTCCTGAAAGATGTAATCCCAATGGGCAGAGTGAATATTAAAAAGTCCATGCAAAGCTTCAATAACGCGCTCAAGCAAGCTTATATTTGATCGCGAGGTTAATAAATATAAAATTTCTCCTCCAAATAAATTGAAAGATGAAAGTAAAGTACAAATTTCAGGTACAATTATTGGAAATAAATGCTCTGGAACACCATCATAAGCGCGTAAATAACTAATGAGAAATGGTTTTGACATAAGAATCACCTATAAATTTAAATATTTAAAACAATCTGATTGAGTAATATCATCTATCTTTAAACGTTTTTTTCTTTCTGAGAAACACGATCTCATCAACAAAGCGAACTGTGGCTGCTCAACTTCACAACTTTCTGGTGGATGTTCTCTCAGGCCACGAGCAATCCAACTTTTAACGATGCTTGGTGTTGTTGCATCATGGAACGGTTGATAGCGACTAGAAAGTTCAAAAAACAACATACCCAAAGACCAAATGTCGGATATTTGGTCATCAATAGATGCAACGTCAAGCAAACATTCTGGCGCCTTATAACGAATGTTATCAACGGAATCTTCGGCGCTTAGTGCTTTTCGGCCAAGTTGATTTTCTGACTCAAAAAAACTAAATCCAGTTAGTTTTGGCGTATATCCTGAAAATAAAATAACATTTGAACTTTTTAAGTTTTTATGTGCGATATGATTATTATGCAAATATCTTAATCCACAGCTAATTTGATAAGCTAAATTTAAACGTATCGACCAAGAGATGGTTGGAATATCGCTCGATAAAAAAGATTTCAATGAATCATGCTCGCCCTTTTCTACGACTAAAATTAAAGAATTACTTGCAAGATGGACGGCTAATAATTTAACTAGGTATGAGCTTGTATTGGTTAATTGATGAATTGCTTTAAGATCTCTCTTAATTTTTAATACGTCACCTTCAGAAAAAGATATTTTTTTATAAGATTTAATCAAAACCAGTTCGCTCTGCCATAGCTGTATATACTTCTCTCTGACTTCATTTTGACTAACAAGCGTGCTAGAAAGCAATATAGAGGGATCAATTGTTTGCAATTCAGTCGCTATCGATTTAGGCATATATACTCTATTTTCATAAGCACGTAATGCAGATTGGTAATCAAAAATTATTTTCTCTTTAACAGAGTTCGCATAAGCAAATTCATGGCTGTCAACGCAATACTCTCGGTAGATCCGGTTAAGAATTCTTTGTCCAGGCGCTTCACCAAAACAAGCGTAAATGACTGTTCCTAGTTGATTGACTTCGCAGAGAGAAGAGGAGCGGATTTCTTTCATTATTGCTAAAACACTTGGGCGAAGCTTAACAAAAAAATACGCTGATTGATCATTTACCTTACCTTGAATAAGGTGGATATATTTTACTTGAGCCTGCCTCATAAAAGGTTCATAGATATCTATACCAAGCGCATTGATAATCTCTAATGAAGAGCCGTTTTCTAAGTATTGAGGTAAATAGATATATTTCGCTATGAGTGAGTTTAAATATTTTGCTATCCATGTGTTTTCACCAAAGATAGTATTATTGTGTTGAATCACTCCAGCAGCCTCTGATAAACTCATATTATCTGGAGAAAGTTGTGCGCGCGCATAGATACTATAAGAAATAGCTTTGGCATTAGCTGGATTTCGTACCAAGGCTTTTTGGCATAAATGTTCTGCGTCATGAAATTGAGAACGACGCTCAGATAACTTTGCAACTGCTTTACAGGTAAACTCCCAAGATTTAAGAAATTTATCAGATGTTTTATGCAGCTCTAGCTCATTAGAATAAAATAGTTGCCAAAAATGTAGATCTGACAGCCACTCTTCAGGCAACTGTGATACTTCAATATTTTTAATTAATGCTGCTAATTCGGCTTTAGTAGAGAAATTTGACAAGGAAACTAACATGATAAACTGTTTTTGGCAGAAATTAATTTTTTGATCTGCATCGAAAATCATTTCTATAGCCAAATCAATATAATTCCGATTTGGCAGCGCTGTTTTCATTAATAACAAATCAACATAAAGCTCATAACGATGTTCCTTGAGCAAACGAGAAAACTCTTCAAATAAAACGTTGTCATTATAAGTCGACGGCAATGCTCGTAATTTTTTTAGTGGATTAGTCTCGCTATGGGATTCATAGAATGAGGATACTTGCGCTGAATTGACTGCTGGGGAAAGAGTGGCGGAGACTGCGCCGTGCTCATTGTCTACGATATTAAACACTTTATGCTGCAATTCACTTGCTACGCGGTTTGTAAAAACCATAAAACGCCTAACAAGCTCGAGTAATTGAGACAATGAAGATGGAACTTCAATTATAATATCTACGCGGTGATGGTCTTGAACGCTTGATAATGAAAAATCTTTCGCCAGAGGTAAGTCCATATTTGCGACCGGTAAACTTAAAATTTCAGCACATAGTTTCACTAACTGATTTAAATGAAAGTCACTAAAAGTTCTGGCAACTACTGGCATAGCCTCAATGGTAGGAAAACAGAAACTTAAAGAAAATTCACGAGGGCTTATCTGGCTCCAATATCGTGTAAATAAAGATGAGCTTTTCGTTGATTTTTCTGAATCAACAAATAAAGGTGAAAATGAAACTAGTAAGTTTGTAAAAAAATTAAGCAGTTCTTGACATTGATCATTCTCACCATTTAAAACAATAGTTAATTCAACCGCGCCCTTCTCAAGTCTCAATCCCACAACGGCTACAACAGGTTCAACACCTTTCTTTTCTGATAAAAGTTCGGTTTCTATTTTCTGTTCTCTTTGACACAAAAGTCGATAACAAGAAATTAATTTATCAATTGATGGAAACGATAGATAAGGTTTTTTTTCTGGGCCGAAGCGAGAAAGTAAAGGCACGCGCGTTAAAGGGCAGACCAAGTTGTCTTTGCTTTTTCTCTCTAACCAGGTCTCAATTGTAGCGCGAGATAAAATGTGTCCGCTAGAAACTACACAAGCCATATGAATTTCTTCGTTAGTAATTGGGTCTTCAAAAATTGTTGAATTTGCGTTCAACAGACTTGAGCCAAGAAATAAGTGCTTAAGAGTAATTATGCTATGTTGATCAAGACACTCAGAAAGTGATAGCTGCTTGTATTTCGCAAAACGACCTTCTTGCAGAAGTACCTGCGCTTTAACAGAAATATGCATTAATTTTTACCTCTTTAAAGTTAGTATATTATTCAACCTCAACAGAAAATTATTTAAAGACAGAAGCATGTCGATTGATTATTGTTGATGTGCGTTCTCTTTCTCTAAGCGAAAAATGTCCTCTATTGACAAGTTGTTGAAGCGATGTAATTTCAGTGATTGCCATTTGTGAATTGACATTCAATTCACTAATTCTAATATTTATCCATTCTAACACTGGATCGGCAGCTGTATAATACTGCTTGGCAACGACAAGAGCTGTTTCTCCTTGACGATTAGGCACTCTAGGATCTACTAATAGCTTTAACAGAATACTAACGGCATTATCACAGCGAAGTTTTATAGCTGCGATTAACCAGGTTTCACCGTTTAAGCCCGGAGCAGATAAATCTACTCCTAACTCATCTAATCCTAATAGCAATGTCTCTCGTGAAGGAGCAGCAATAATAAAACAGGATGGGGAAATATTAAAAATATCACTCGATTTTTTTTCAACACCAAGAGAAGTCAAGTAATTAATATGGCTAGTTTTTCCTCGTATGTACGCCAGCGTGCCCAAACTCATTCCTTGTAGAGGATGGGTCAAACTCGCTCCATGTTCAATAAGTAGTTTTATCAATTCTAAAGATAAACCTTGTAATATGGCGAGCTGTAAACATGTGACTTCATTATCTGCAAGCTGATCAATATTATTAGTTTCTGGCAAAAGATATTTTACACAAGCTAAGTGATTATTCTCGCATGCACTATGTAATGCCAGTTTTCCACCAGTATTGTGTTGGTTAGCATCTGCTTGCTTTTTAAGTAATAACTCGCATATATCAGCATAGCCATAGGTTGCAGCATAGTACAACGCAGAATTTCCTTCGCTATCCGTAGAATTAATACATGCATTATCTTTTTCTATTATTATTCGACATAAATCGAACAGATTTTTTTTGACTGATAATAATAAAGGATTTTCACCTCTAGTGTTTTGTTGGCTTACATTGGCTCCCCGCTCTATCAATTTTTCAGCTAATACCTCATGATTATTTTGTAAAGCAATCAACAGCAAGGTATTTCCTTGAAAATCGACTTGATCTATCAAATTATCTTGATCCAATATTTCATCAATTATATAAATGAAATTTTTTTCTGTGGCTATAAACAATAGTTGCTTTCTTGGCTCACTGGTCTGTTGACACTGATGATATGTTACTAAAAGTTCATGCGCATTTTTGTATTTGCATATTTTTAAATCTTGTACTGTTTCAGCAAAAGAAGTATCTGGCTGATGACAAAGTAATCTTTGGCAAATGTTATCTGAATAATATTTTAAGTTATCAATAAACAGAGTATCAAAAGCGCTGATACCTTTAGCGTTTTTATGATTGATACTAGCACCTTGATCGAGAAGAAACTTACATAGTTTAGCATTGCGTTTTTCAACAGCTAAAACGAATACTCCTAATATCTCATCATAAGCATTGTAATGCTCTGGTGTTTTTTCTTGCAACTGTTTAAAAATAAACAGATTGTCAGACTCTGCTGCTTTTGCGATGAGCTCACCAAATTTCCTTAGAAGCGAAGTAGATGCAAGTAGGCCATCTAGCATATAGCTGTCGGAATATTGTTCCGCATAATTAAGCGCTGCAACGATGGCATCATCTTTCCAAGAAGCATGCGGATGCTGTTGAAGGTATTGCGCTAATGCTATTGTATCGCCTTCTTTAATAGCTGAAATATTAGCTTCATCATGCAAACGTTGTAATTTTTTTTGGTGATCATGGCTATAGTTAGGTAACTGAATAATTTTCATCATCCCCTTGAGAAGCTGATTGGCGAGCGTCGGTATATCTGAAACAGATGTTAAAAACAATCTCATCACCAAAAATCGCTGTGATTCAATTTTTTTAAAAACAGATTCAAAATGAAAAAGAATAGCTTGACGCATATCTGGCTTAGTCATTTCAGATAAAGCTATTTTAACCAAAAGCTCTGATGCAATATAAGCAGTAATGACGCTATCTGACTCAAGTAATACGAGTAAGCGCTCTACTAACTGGTTACTAATTTGGTGGTGAAAAGAAATTTTTTCTACTGTCTTAGTGACAGAGACCAGAGTATTTTCTGAAATACGTAACCCCATAAAAATAGCATCTAGTGTAAATTGCGTTGGTGGAATATAGGCAAACAATTCAATAACAAGACTGGCGCATGAAGATGATGTTTGTGTTTGCATAAATTTGAGCAGATAACTTGGAAAATCCATATGCTGATTCTGAACAATTTGCCGTAAATATTGACTAATCTGCCAAGGCAAAAGCTCTGCAAGTTGATTGAAAATTCCGAGAAGATTTAAGAAAAAAACTTTGTACTTTATTTCTTGACGTTGTTGAAAAATACTTATTAATGATTGCACAAGTAAATTTAAAATTATTTCAATAGATATTTTATGCTGAAGAATTTTTTGTGCCGCAAGTTTAAAAGTAGTTTTTTCCTCTTTCAGATAATGAGAGCTAGTTATATTGATGCTAAACCATTCTCTCAATGCATTTGCAATTTCAGTATTACTCATTTTTTGTAATTTTACTAAATCGACCCCGCCCTTTTTCATCCAACTGCTTGTGAGCTCATGATAGTCCAAATAGCTTTGATGTTTTCTTTCGCTTAACAAATCAATTAACTGCTCACACTGCAGTTTAAGATTAACGCTCTGAAAACCAGTGAAATCAATATGGCCAATTTCTATTGATTTGAATATGCTACAAAATCTGTCCAAGCGATCTTTATTTAATGCTTTCCTAGCGCGATCCGACACTAAACTATCTAAATGTATATACGTACTTAATGCAATTAAAATTTCACGTTGTGTGACACTATTAACTCTTGCGAATTGATCGATAAACATATTTACAACCGCCGGAGAGGCATGTTCAGCATTAGTAATGCCGATTTTTGCAATTTTAATTAATTCATCATTGGTCGTTGTGTCGAGTAGATTAATGAAATGTTGTGCTGACTCCGGGTCATCCTGGTATAGTTCAACGCTGGAAGTATATAAAACATTGTAAGCTTCTGGATTTTTTTCGACAGACTCACAAAAGTGTTTCACTAAGTTGTAATAGGTCTCCTTTCCTAAAACTGATACTGCACGAGTAAGTGGATATTTAATGTGATTCGATCCCCTAAAAAGGTATGTCGTACGCTGACGCCAACTATCAAAGGGTGAAGAAAGTAGCGTGACTGCTTCAGAAAAATAGATGGGGTAAAAACAATCATTCATTTCACAAATGAGTAATAGAGCCGTTTTGGCTAATAATTTCTGCAAACTTGAATGTGGTGCGCCGATTAACCAGCGAGTTAGTATTGGCAATGTTTCTCCTGTTGGTTTGTTCAGTATCGGCAAAAGCAAGTTGAATATCGATTCTAAGGCGAGCTGGTCTTGCTGTTGAAGTTGATCAAGCACCAACGCCGCTGTTAAACTGAAATCTAAGTAATTTCCCTCTGTTTCTCGAAGTAAACGTGCTGCATTATCAAGCGTAGGCTCATACAGCAAGTCAAGCCACTTCTGCTCGTCTGTTTTGCTCGCGTTAAACTGCTCAAGGCAATCTTGTATACGAGCACAAGCTAAAAATGGAATCCAATCTTTTTGTGGTTCTGGCTCTTCTGCAATGAGAATGTGGACTAGCTTTTCAACAAATTCTTTGTTTTGTCCAGCGGCATAACAAGCATAGTCCGTATTTGAAAATTGCTCGTAAAATAGCTTGACAGCTGAAATCAGCTCGGGGCTTCTAATGGTTTTCCAAAGAGGAAGCAATAGTCTTGCATGCTCAGCTCGACGACTCTCTTCTTCGAGAAAAAGCAAGCTATGCAAGCTTTCTAGAATTAAGCTATTATAATCACCAAGAAGTAATGCACAGCGAATCAATAGCATTGATTTTTGACCTGCATCTTGTAATTGACGAATATTTGACAGGGCTTGTTCAACTAAAATAATACGCAAATCGATAGCTTGTTCTTTGAGTAATACCAGCGCGCAGTTTTCTGCGAGCAATATCTGAAGTTCCGCTTTATTTTCAATCGCGTCCATTTGTTGAGTAACGGCATATGCATGATAAAAAAAAGCAGATTGTTGATTTCCTTGACTTAACGCTAATCGCAGCCAGGCACGTGCTCGATAATAAGGCGATACAATATCGGTAATACATTGCGCTATGTTTTCTACCCAGTTTTCCTCGATATTTATAGTTTTGTTGATTTGATGAATCAATATTTTTTGCTCTGCAGGATCAGCTTGATATACTACTTTAGTAATAATAATAAGTTCCGCGGCTAGATTTGAATTATTTTCAAGGGACTTGGCAAATAAATTTGTCATCAAGGTTTTATAAACTCGCTTTGAAGAGCGTGGTAGTCGTATAAATAAATTTAATAGTTGCCAAGAAATATCCTTGATAAAATCTTTACGCCAATCCCAAGCATGTAAAGGAAGTCTATCAATAGGCCAATACAAACCACTCACTTTACTCACGGCTACTAAAGGAAAATAATTAAAAATTTGTAACCATTGAGCAGGTGTTTTATTAAACTTATTTAGTGCATTAGAAATATTGTATTCCACATTGCTTGCTTCATCTGTTTTTCCAGTAAGATTAGTTAAAACGAGATAGCTTAATAAGCCCATATGTGGCCAAGATTTATCTTGCTCATGAGGGCGGTACATGAAAGAAAGTCCCGTAGTATGAGTAAAAAAGTCTAAAAAACTACTCCACACCATGCTTAAATTTTGGCCTTGTGTTTTCGTATTAATTTTCGATAAGCTTTTGATAAGTTTGTAATGCGCTCTGTAAATAATGTGCTGAAATTTTTCTTGAAGATGCTGAAGGTGAGCAATAAAATGTAGTTTTATTTCAGAAGTTAAATTAAGCAAATGTTCTGAGTTATAACCCAGGCCGATAAGGCTTATAAGAGAGGTGGTTTTTTCAAGCATTGATTGTGCGTCCATATAATGCTGCTCTATTTTTTTAGCCAACATAACAGTAGAAATATTTTCCTTATGACCAGCTTCTAAAATGGTAAAAACATTATTATTCTCCAAAAATATATATTTTGGGTCATACCGCGCAGGTTCGTCCCATAAATTCGCTTTTTTTCCTCCAATCGTATCTAGAAATACGGCAATATTATAAATGCAATCATCTCCCCAGTCATAATCCAGCAAGGGCAGCATGGGCATTCGATCTACCTCAGATAATGAAAGTAAATTAGCTTTTTTTAGGTAAACTTTATAATGATTAGTGCTCGCTTGATTATCAAACGCAGGAACGCAAGTGATTAATGCAGAAAAATGATTAAGCTGATTTATCCATGGAGAAGCAAGCAAGAACTCGACTCGGTGAATAATGAGCGATGGATCACTTTGTTTTGTTGTTAGGTCGCGATTTATTATCAAGTTATGATGATATTGCAATAAATGACTCACAGCATTGTTATAACTAGTCAGTATTTTTCTTCTTAGCAGCGACTGTAATGGGATAATGAATTGTTGATGAGTATATCTAGCATCTAATAGCAAACGAGAAAGTGCTGGTGCAGAACTTTCTTCTGACAATAAAACAGCACAAGCGCTTACAAATATTGGTTGAAATTCTGAGGCAATAATTTTAGCGAGACAAACATACGTATGTTGCATCATACCTTTGCAATTATTTTCCCATTGTATACCATAGGCTTGTGTGATGACTTTTAGTAAGGCATCCAAAAAAATCTGCAAAGATTCTGCACCCAAATTTTCTCTCAGTAAGCCATAGTTAGCATTATTGAGCAAATCTGTTAGCATATAGCTCGTTAATGGCAAACCAGAAAATTGACTGCTAGAATTTTCTAATATCCGATGAAGTAATGCTAGCCACTTAGTGGGATTTTCTTCAGACAAACATTCTAGAGCAAGACGTAGAGGTTCTTGCCAATTAATATCATGCAGCAATTCATGCAATAATCCGTCTATTTCAATAGAAATGTCTAGCTTAGATAGAATATCTCTTGCTGCCAAATATTCTTGAAATTGTCGATGAATAAATTGAAAAGTATTAATACCATGAGGAATAATTAAGCCTACTTCTTCGGCGATTGACGTCAACAGAGTTTTTACATGATTATGTATTTGCTGTTCTGTAAAACCAAAGTGTTTCAGTAGATAAGTAATCATTTCCCCCAAAAAAAGTTCATTAATCGGTCCAGAGCGCCGATGAGCTTCATAAGCAAGCTGTTGAAGGAATTTCGCAATAAATACCTGACTTAAATCAGCGGGAAATAACGAACGATCTTGTAAGCGCGTGCTCCATAATACGCTAAAATTCTCGATAGCCGCTTGGTAAAGGCCCACTTTAGAGCGTGGAAGTTGATAGTTTTGTGATACATAAACATGAGCGACAACTGTTGCCAGTTGAGGTGTTTTTACTAAAGCATTTAAATGAGGATCATTGCTGACTAAGCGCGATAAAAACACAGCATATTTGCTAGGATGTTTTATACGCCCTCTTTCAGAATTTAGCGCATCAAACCAGCGTTGAAAAAATAATTTAACCATTTTTTGATTCAGTGGCTCGATGGTAACGCGTATAAAATCTTCTCTTAAAATGCTTGTATAGTTGCCAGCTATACGACTGGTAATAAAAAAGCGATTGCCTTGATCTATATTTCTATCTTGCTCATTAGTACTTGAACTTTTTCGATATTCTACAAACCATTGATCCAAAAAATCATGAATATTATTGGTGATCGCTTGACGGTTTTCTCTCTGAGCAGTTTCATCAAAGCCATCCAACATAATTAAGCACTGACCTCGCTTTAGAAATAAGGTAAGAGCGTCTACATCCTCGGGGTATTTGTGTCGAAGAAACGCATCTAAAGAATTATCTTCAACATTTTTTTCACAAAATTGAGCATATTCAGCAATCGTAATAAAAATAGGAATTCGAACCATCTTACCAATGGTAATCGTTGCGTTATTTTTTTGTTCTATCTTGGGGTCAACTTGATATTTTGGCACGTCTAATTGATTTCTATTTGCTAAATAGGCTTTAGCCATATTCACTGATAACCAGCGCAGCAATGTACTTTTACCACTACCCGGATCTCCAAGAATAACCATATGCGTAAAATCATTATAAGCCTCTGCTAGATTTAATGACTGATTATTTGTTTCAATGCTTTTTTGCAAGCGCTTTTGAATATCAAACTCATGCACAGCATTATCAAGAAAAGTAAATGCAGTTGTTTGCTCGTGCGCAGAAAGTAAATGAGGTGTTAATAATAAGCTATCCCAGTCAATAGACAGAATGTTCGCAGATTCTTGTGTCTCTAAATGCTGGCAATATTGCATCAACTTATAATGAATATTAGGGGGGAAAAGCTGAGCATAGCGCCACTGCGCTTGTAGATGTTGATTCAATTCTTCTATATAGATATTTCGTTCTGAATGCGCGGTGGTATCTACTGTTAAAGCAACATATAGTTTATCTATAGGGAGACGAAAATGTGATTGAGCATCATGATGCAGAAGGACTAAACCGTCTTGTTTTTCTATGAGAGATTTTAAGTATTGATCAATCGGAGCTTCTTCTCGAGTCAGGACTTCCTCGTTGACAGTATCGTCTACTCTTTTTTTTTCACGACGTGAATTAAGCTGACTTATAATCGGCCTAATAGATGTCGTTAGCCCATCATATAACTGAGAGCTATTCGCTGAACTAGTTATAGGCGGGTGATTTTCAAATATAAACATAGGTAAGCTCTCTCATTTTTCATCGTCTAGGACGAATAGTTGATGCGGTTGTGTTAAACATGGTTATACGCTCTATCACTGCTTCACGATTACCTGAGGAACAGAGCAACCAAACATCATTCAAAAGTTGTTGCATCACCTCAATTTTTAACCCTTCTTTTTTTGCTTCTTTAGAAATAGTGTTTTTAATAACTTTCATCAAGTCAGGTTGATTTAAAAAATCCTCATATTCGTATAGCCTCAAAATATCTGCAATTTTTATATTTTTTGGATAGCATTCTAACATATAATTAACATAAGCTTCTAAATAATTCGAATCTATAGTTGTTAAAATGCATATTTGTGTTTCAGAGATCGTTTTATCGCTTATGTTGTTCAAAATGATTTCTAGAGTCTTCCATTTAATTTCCATGCCGAGCAGATGTTGTATAGCACGCTGATTTAACGAGAAATTTTCAACTAATTTTTTCAATATAATCGAAAAATAATATCGATAATTTGCGCCGGAAAAGTCCTTAACATGAGTATTGGATCGAATTAACCGCAATCGTGATAGTAATAAATCTGCTGTCAAGCTATTAAATTTATTTTGTTTCTCAAGGCAGATTATCAAGGCTGAATCTGATAACGGATTTAATGAAGCTAGAACAATCGCTTTATTTTTTTCATCCCACAATCCTTCTTTAGAGAGCTCTATAATTGATTGAGTTCTATCATTTGTTGTACAACATTTAATATTATCTGGTTGAAATAAATTTAATTTTTGCAATGCAACCATGTTTTCGTAGATAATTTCGCACGCTTCTTTACTTGAGCTAATTAACAATAAATCAAAAACATCTTTCGTTAATAAAAAAGGTTCTTTTTCAAACAAAGAAAATGGCGAATACAAATATTTTTCATCATTTTCATCATAATCATAACAATCGGGGGCCAAGGTAATAATTTTTTCCAGCATGCTCTCATTTTGAAAGGCGGCGGGACAACCTAGAGTATAAATTAATATACTTTGCAGTCTTTCTTCTTTTTGCTGCATTATTTTTTCTACCCAAATAGCAGTGAGACAATTAAAACGCTTTAATGCAAAAATAAGATCGCTTTTACAACTTTCCTCATCACTTTCAGATAGCCAATTCACATGAGCTTGTTGAACACCAGGCATCCTTAATAAAACTTTTGCCGCTTTTATAACGTTATATTTTGAGTTTATCATTACAAAATCAAACATTTTATTGCTGAGTTGATTTTCTTCAGATAAATAGCGCAAAGTATTATAAATACCGCCGGATTGGTTTTCTCTTTTAATAGCGCGATTCATATATACTTCTGTGTATAATCCCGCTTTTTTTAAAGCAACAATGGCAACCGCTCTTTTCTCTGGCTCAGTGCTTTTTTGCAGCAGTTCTATACTGTTTTGATTCATCTCATTCACGCTATCTAACAATGCTAACGCTTCTATCCATCGATTTTCATGAATTTCAGATCGGTCAAATATTACGTGTAATAATGCATCAATCGATGGATGCTCTGCTGTTATTTTTCTCATTATTTCTTCACGCTTTATTAAATTTTCAGCTTTTTTAGAAGAACTTGAGGCGCAAATTCTTTCAAACAAGGTTTCGGAAGGTGTGTTTAATGCAAAATATTGTTTTAATGGATTTAACATTTCATTATCATGAATAATAACATTAATAATCATATCATTTAGAGTCGTCAACTTCTCTAACTCCAATAATGCTTGTATAATATCACTTGCCTCTTCTGATTCGAGTATCTCTAATATATGAGATTTTTTTACTGAATGGATTGGCATCAGCAAGCTTATATATTGCCTTGCTATTTGTGGATGGCTGTGCTGCGTAATCGCTTGCTTTATTTCGTGAGGCCAGGTTATATCTAACTGTTCTGGCATTAATGAAGCAACAATTATCTGAGAGTATTCTTCAGGATTTTCAGAATCAGCAACTTCTTTCCATAGGCTTTCAAATGACACCCCGGATTGAAGCAAAAAAAGTAGCGCTTTAGCAGCTAACAGCGGTTGCTTTGACTGAGTAATTTTATCAAAAAACTCTGTTGTTAATATACCATGATGCTTTAATTCAATAAGACCTTGAGACAGAACTAGAGGATAAGGATGACGCATTATTATACCCCAATACAAAGATATTGGCACGCGTTCTTCTGCGAGCAGTAAGAAAATGTGTAATGCTAGTGCATGATTTTTATTCGACAATATCAAAAAAAGAGCATCATAATTGCACTGGCCGCATTGAATTAATCGAGCAATAGCGAAAACTATAAAACGTTTTTTCGACGATTCTTTTGTTCTAATTAATAAAATTATCTCATGATTCAAAAGCTTTTCTAAAAACAATTTTTGTATTATTTCAACATCCAATAAAGGATCTTCGCTTTGTTGCAATTCTGTTAATAAATAGCCGTGTCCACTTTCTGGTAAAAAATCTACTCCCGATTGCTTTAGAGATTGAAAAGCTTTAAATAGAATTTCAGATTTTGATTTACAGTGAATAAACGTATCAAGATAAGCTACAGAAAGATTTAATTGTATACAGTAAAAAACTTCTTTCAAAAAATCGTCAATATTTACAACATCTTGAATATTCCGATGAAATTCGATAACCGCTTCAACCGTCATTATTTTTTCATCTATAAGCAACATTAATAAACGATTCATTAATTCTGGCTTTGCAAAAGAAAACTCTAAAATCTCGTCTGGAAGTGCTTGGCTAAAAGGCGCTAATAATGCCCAGCATTCTAAGTATTCCTCTGCCAGTATTTCAGGCAACCTCGGCGGCAATCCTTGATGAAGCCTCGCAATTGCAGCAATAGCATCAAGTGCTTTTTTATTAAAATCCAATTGATTCGCTAGTTCAATTGCTCGCTGAGAAAGCTCGTTGAGCTGAAAAAGATCTAAGACAAAGGCGGAGCCATTAGTGGAAAATAAGCGCGACATACAATCAAGTGGTAGTTCTAACAAGTTGTTCTCTAATAAAGCATAAACCACTGAACCAACTTCAATGTCTGATGTATCAGTAGTCATTCTTGATGAAAATAACCCAGAAGACAAAGTAGATAGTTTTTTAGTACTACTTTTGATCGTTGGTTTACGTGTTTTTTCTTCATACGAAAACATGACTAAAAGGTAAGTATCTTTTGTTAATGCCGTACGTCGATCTAAATAATCTAGAGATTCTAAGATTTGATCTAAATAATCGGTCATGAGAACAAGAGAAGTCAAATATTCTTCATTTATATCCATAAGATGCTCTTGCTGAACAAGATTAAGCAATTGAAATAGGACATGAATTTTTGGGTAGTCTTTTTTTCTATCCAGAATCAAGTTGCTAAAAAAATCAATGTTTATGCTTGATTTATCTAAGATATCAATCACTTTTAACAAGTAAGAACGACATGTTTTAACCCTAAAGATCAAAAAAAATGTCTTTTTATTTAAAAGCTGTTTTTCATGTAGCTTTTTCAGGATTATTATAATGTCTTGTCCGTCAAAGGATGAAGCAGCAGAAATCACATAAAGTTTTTGTTCAGATGGATAATTAAGTTGACTGGTACATTCACAAATAGAGGCATAATAATAAACATCAATACTGGCTTCTAATTTCCTTTTGTCACTTGGCATATCAGAGACAGAGGAATTTTCAATAATATGTATATCCAATGCGTTTCTTTCAAACAACTTTTCATACAATTCAAGCTTTTCTGTTTTAGTTAGTCTAAAAACTTTTTCTGAAAGTGTTCCACTTTTAGTATCAAAAAAGCCAGCTTTTTTCATGACATCCATTAATCGCACGCTTAACAAAAATGTTTTATCTTTACCAGCTTTTGCGCACATATCGTCAAGCAAGGCAACATTTAACTCAAAGCCTAATTCAGCCAATTTTAAAATGGCTGTTTCTATATCTCGTAATCGCTTTTCTTGCTTATAACGCATTAATCGCTGTAGAAATGAATCATTGACGCGACAGCGCAGATGAAGCAAGCACAAAAAAGCTGTCATTAATTCAATGCCAAGTTGCGTTTTTAATTCTAGAAGATCTGGATGCTCTAAAAAAGCATGATAATCTGCTGGCCGACCGTTTTTGATATAAATCTCAGCGATTTCTAAATATTCTTTCATAGTGACCTCATTTTGAAGGGGTAAAGAGTGTATTGATTCTATATGTTTATGAGTGGTATTGGCTGAACCTACAGAAAAATTAAGGATTGACGATGTATCCCAGACTTTAATAACCTTATCTATAGATCCGCTGATTAGGTATTTTTCAGAAAGAAATTGTAAGGAAGTTACGCAATCATCATGTCCTATAATCGTATAATTACATAGGCTTGTTAAAAGATTCCATATTTTAAAGGTTTTATCCGCTGACCCACTGATCAAGGTTTGATGGTCAAATAATACCAACGCATTGATAGCACCTTGATGGCCTATTAACGTTTGTTCGCAGAGATTTGTTTTAAGATTCCATGTTTTAATTAATTTATCTTGTGATCCACTCGCCAGTTTATGCTCTGCTAACCGCACTAAAGCGCGAATAAATCCCGTATGTCCAAGAAGCGTATGATCATCCTCATTCTTGATATTCCAAACTTTAATAGAACTATCATTAGATCCACTGGCAATAAAATCTTTTGAAATCGGTGTAAACACCCAAACACTACCTCCATGTCCTTCAAGACGCTTGACGCATTTTTGTGTGACATAATCCCATATTTTAATTGATTTATCCCAGCAAGCACTGATAATCTTATCTTCAGAAATTTGAGCAAGTGCTAAAATTTGTGCTGTTTCAAAAAACGTGTTAACACAAATGCCCGTTGTTGGATGCCATAGCTTAATTAACTTATCTCCCGCGCCACTTGCCAACATTCCATTGGAAAGTACAATCAAAGCCCATACGCATTCCTCATGTTCGGTTAGTGTTTTTTCACAAACTCCAGTCGCAGGATCCCAAAGCTTAATAGTATGATCATAAGAAGCACTCGCAATTCGGCTGTCTAACAATATTACTATACTCGTTATCCCACTGGTATGTCCTGAAAAAGTAGTAAGCGCATTAAAGCTTTCTTGAGAAGAAGACGTCATTCGTGTTACATTTGAAAACATTTGATTTACTTCCCTAAAAAGAGACGATGCTGGATACTCGGTTTAGATGATAAATAATACTCAGCAATTGATCTATCTCGATTAAAATTATTTGCCATAGAAGGGTTCCGTAAATCACGGCCAAACATTCCGTGAGCAGAAAAATTGGGCGTTTCTTGAACAGATGACAAATGCGTTAAAGCTCGCTTTCTTTTAAGATATCTTGTCCAGCAATCTTTGCAGATATCTAATATTTGCTGTGACCATGCGCGCGTCAATCTATCAAGAGATCGCTCAGAAAATTTTTGAATTCTCGGCATAACTTCATCATTGATAAGATAAGACTGTGTCCTTGTATTAGTCGCCAAGTGATACAAAATTAGTATGGCTGATTTTCGCGCATCTTCTTCTGCATCATCGAGAAGTTTTATGACAAAATGTAGATAATTTTTTTGAACTAAAACTAATTGAAAATCAGATTCTTGCATTAATCGCTCTAATATTTTTGAAGATGAGATTTTTATTTCAGATTCTTCATGTTCCAATAAAGGAATAAAAGCGTGTAACCCATCGGCATTCATAAAAATTACTTGGTTTGCATATTCTGTTAGCGCACTAAATAAAGCCGATACTGTACATTGTAAAACGTCATTGCATCTATCACTTAATAGATTTATACAAGCTAAAATAGCGCCTTCCTGACAAAGGATTATTTTATTCCCCTGCTTCGATAATAAATTAACTAAAATAGCCGCCGCATACTCTCTAAGCTCGTTATCAGAATCCTTTAAAAGTTTCATAAGTAGCAAACAATCTTCTCTCGATACAATAGAAATTTCATTGTCACACGTGTTCATAAAAAAACTCATGTGCGAATTTTCGTCTAATCTCGATGTCACTACTCAGCAATTGTTCTTTAAAATCAGTTAAATGTTTCATTTTCGAATGCCTAAACTTGAGTTTAGAGTATGCGTTTCTGGCGATAATATTCGGTTAGAAACGGCATCTATATCTCCTGTTGCACATAACTCCCAAATATCAACCAACAGTTGTTGCATACTTATCGTATCTAAACCTCTTTTTCTCGCTTCATAAGAAACAGCTTCTTCCATTTTTTTTAATAAGGGCGGTTGATTTAAGTAACAATTGAACTCCCCTAATTTAAGGAGGGTAGAAAAGCGGTACTTATCGTTTTCAAATGCATAATAAATGTAGCTCAAATATACGTTCAAATAATTAAGATCCATAGAAATAATCACACAAACGCTATCATCGGTGATATCATCATCGTGTAGGCTTTCTAGAACTTCGCATAGAACCTTCCAATCAACATAAGTACCCAGTAGAAGTTCGATCGTTGTTTCTTTTATTGATGGTTTTTTTGTTAATAAGTCATTAATCACTTTAGGGAAATAAGATGAATATTGGCCAGATAATCGCTCTGCTTCAAGATTAATAGATATAGATTCAACGCGGGATAAAAATTGTTCCGCTATTGATGAAGAATATTTTTTTTGATTCGCTAAAGTGCTAATTAAATCAGCATCATCTTTAGGCTTTTTGGAAGCCAATAAAATTGCCTTATTGATGTCGTTCCATTGGTCAGCATGTTTAAGTTGAATAATTGCATTGGTGTGTTGCTCTGTTTTACAACATGGAATAACCTCGGGGAGAAACATATCTGCATTCTTGAGCCGTTCCATATTATAATAAACAGTATATGATGCCCCCTCCGGCTGTTCTAAAATAAGATAAACCACTTCTTTTGTAAGAAGTGCTGAATTATTTTCACTAAATTTTTGAAATGGATTATAATATTCTTCATTGTCACTGAGATAACAAATGCCAGTTGCTGTAAATAGTTTTTCTAAAAGTGACTCATCTAATAACTTAGCAGAAATAAACTCCAGTTGATTTGCAATGTCGCTCAAAGAAGGTTCATTTGTTTGCATCATCATTTTTTCTATCCAAGATCGCTGCAATAAACTTGCTTCCTGAAGTTTATTAATGATCGTAGCAGCTGGATTACTCCATTTTGCACCTGGATAAGTTGCTAACCAATTCATGTGAGCAGTCGTGACCTTTGGCATGCTTACTAAATGCTTCGCTGCATCAACCATATGAATCTCGTGATTAATCATCACAAAATTAAACATCATAATGTTCAAGCTTTCTTCTTCAGCAAGATAATGCAGTGTCCTAAAAACACCTCTGTCTAGATTTTCTCTGACAATCGCGAGATCTAAGTGAGCTTTTGTATAGAGACCAGCTTTTTTTAAGGCCACCATCATTTCGGCTCTTTCACTCGGCTTGCTTGAGACAGCCAAATATTCAAGACTCGTTTGATTAATCTCATCAACGCTTTCAAGAAGTTCGATCGCTTCAATAAATCCGCTGTGCCTTGAAGAGTCGCTCATACATTCACGCAGTAACGTGGATAAATGTGGATATTTAGCAATAACGCTTTCTCGTTCTAATAATTGCTCAGCCTCTTGTACTGAGCTTGCTTGACAGAGTTGTGCGAACAAATTATCAGAGGTTTTACCTGTAAGTAAAAATTCTTTGATAACATCAAGCATTTCAGGCTTATGGATAATAATATCAATTAATTCAATATTGAGAGCGGTTATCGCTGAAAGCTGGAATAGCGCTTGAACAATGGCTGCACTATCTTGATGAGATAGAATGATGGCTATACTTTTTGTTGGAATATTGGGTATTGAAGAAAGCGTCGTAACGTATTGCCGTGCCAGTTTAGGCTGCTGATGTTGCGAAATGATTAGCCGTAATTCAAGAGGCAGGTCTTCATTGAGCCTACTTGGGGTTGCAGATCCTAATACTATCTGTGCACATTCTTCAGGATTCTCCGCTTGCGAAATTTCGTCCCAACAACTTTCAAGCGGAATTCCAGCAAACAATATTTGAGCCAATGCATTGACAGCGGATAATGGTTGCTTAGATTGAATAATCTTATTGAAATATTCCGCTGTATTTATTTGACGCGCATTTAACTCTATCAATCCTCGACATAACAATAAAGGATGTGGATGCTTCATTAAAGCATCCCAGTAGTGAGAAACAGACAAATTCTCTCTAGTTAATAACAACCATAACTCTAAAGCTAATACAGAATTATTGGCCGAAAATATGCTATATAAAGCCTCTACAGAACATTGATCCTGTTTGCGCAAGCGCTGAATTATGTTAGGCAGAGATAATTTAATGGATGCACTTAAAGGGAAAATGAGTGTCCAAACCGCTTGATTCAACACATGCCCTGACGCTAACGCAATAATCGTTGAGGCTTCTAGCATGTAGTCGTTTGAGCTATAAAAATTGAGGAAAAGAAAATGATTTTCTGATGTTGGAGCAATATCAATTCCTGAGTCCTTAATCCTTTTTAAAGATCTAAAGCATATATCTGATTTTTTAGGGGCTATCTTCATCGACTCTGTCGTTTCTAATGGCCAATTTAACAAGACGCATATAATTTTCTCATCCAACAGATCAAGTTGCGAGCCAGACTGTTGATCATCCGCTATCAGTTTTTCTACATCACTCAGCGTAAATGCTTGATAAGCAATCGTATCAAATCGATTAAGAATTTTAAGCAAAATCGAGGCGTTATTAAACGCAAAATTCATGAGATATGGTGAAATTATTTTTGAGATATCATATAAAAATACAAGCGACTGCAAATATAAATCTGGGTTTTCATCTGGGAGACTATGAGGAAATGGAGCATGAAGGTGCGCAAGATCACTCAAATGATTGCAACATTCTAAATCGAAACGAGCCATGCGTATCAGGTGTACAGCATGTTGACTCAATTCACCTAATTCGAACAGTTTTAGTATAAACTTACCGTGTTCCGGCTTGAAAAACTCTGACACCCATTGAGTATCACCACTTGAGACCCATTCAGAGATATCATCTAATAAGTCCGTACTGATTAGTGAGAAAATAACGGCAGCCACTTCAAAGGCTTCTGAAGCTTCAACTTCTCTTGTAGAAAACAAGCGAGGTGAATAGCTTGACTTTTGTTTTTTTGAAGCTGGTGCTAAAGCAGTATTTAAATCAGCTAACCGCTGATTTTCATAATATTCTTTTAAAAAAACAAAGCATCGAGCAGAGCAGCAAGAGCGTTGTTCTAAATACCAAAGTGACTTTAAAAGAAACATTGACTTATTGCCTAATGACACTATCCATTGAATGAGATCGTCATTTACTATAGCAAGATCATATCTCGCGATAAGCGTAAAAATTCTTTCAATATCACTCAGAGAAGGCGCAGATGAAGATTTAAACGCAGAAAAATTCTTGTAAAAAGCTATCGTATTAATGTGATGCTCTTCTAACCAATCTATTATAGGAATCAAAAATTCTAATCCATTCCTAACCTTTAAAGCCAACATGAACGTTTCTTTTGTTAAACATTGTTTTTGAGATAGATTATCCAAATGATTTTTAATCTTGACAATGTCCCAATTGCCCAATATATCAATTCTAGCTGTTGCATCATTAAGCGCTTCAGTACAATGATACAATTTTGCATATTTATAAACGCTAACGCATGCGGCTATTTTTATTTCATCATCTTTCGAAGATCTACCATAACTATAGCTTGTCGGCATTGAAGAGTAAGAAGTATTTTTTAACACGTGTTTATCAAAGGCTACATTTGCTATTAACTTCTCATACAGAGGAATTTTTTTTATATTTAATAAAGCTAAAGTCTCGTCAGTAATAGCGTTGTTTAATGGATTTAGCAAATACGCGCCTCTTGCCACATTCAATAACTTCACCCAAGGCATAAACGAGCTTTCTTTCCCTGATTTAGAGCAAAGCGTATGAATTAGTGACGCATCCATATAAAACTCTAATTCTTTAAGTTTCAACATAGCTGCCTCTAAATCGCGCAATCTATTTTCATTTTTATAACGCACAAGTCGATCGAGAAGTATCTTGTCTGGCTTAAACTGAAGACACAAGATACATAAAAATATGCTTGTTAACTCTCTACCGATAACAGTAATTATTGTTTGAATTTCAGAGTGTTCTAATAATTCTTTATAATTTTGCGGCTTACCTTGTTCGCTATAAAATTTTGACAGTTCTAAGTATTCTTTCATAAAGCCTCACATTGATGGTATTTCGTTAGGGTTTGCTCTTTTATTATGTCTGATAAAGTCACCCATTTCAGATGTAATCAGTTCAGAATTCTTTTTTTTGAAAAAAAGAAAGTTATTCGGGTCTGTAGGAATAATAGTTAACAGCTTCTCAGGTAAGATGGAAAAATTAAAACCAAGCGCCTTTCTGAAAATTTGAATCATACATAGGATTTCCCCAATGATTTTCAGAATAGAGCCATTCAATAACAATGTTAATGGCTGCTTTGATGATACGAAGAAGTTCGACATTGCCGTATAATATAAGGCTTTATAAAAATCATAACCACAAGACTTTTTGAATTCATTTGCGATCGTGTAAAGTTGAATACTATAAAATACTAGCAAAGTTGCAATGGTTATACAAAATTCTTGTAAAAAAGGTTCTTTTAAAAATAAAGTAGCTGGGATCATTGCAAAAAAAGTTAAAAAAGTCGCAAGAAACGCAAGTTGCGTCATTTTTAAAAAGAAATGTGTTTCTAGTATCAATGGCAGCGTACAAAACGAGCTCACATACGGCTGATTACTTAACTGGCGGCTGACCAAAAGCATGTTCGCATCAAAATTATGTTGAAATTCAACGACATTCCAAATAAAAAAACACAAAATGAAATTTAGAGCAGAGTCTCTAAAGTGACTTTTAGAATTAATTGCTAAACTTGTTGTATATGCGCATAATTCAGGCATCATAATTGAAATCATAAAACTAATAAGCGCCAACGGCAGATTTAAACAAAATTCTAAATAAACGTAAATAATAAAACGACCGTAGCTTAACGTATCAACAAATGGATGAATGTCTGCTTCTGGGATTCCTTTTTTAAAACCGACCATTTCTATTAATTCGAACTCTGTATTATTAGTTATCAAAAGATCAAATCGCCAGTGAGCATTTACGACAGAAGTACTGCAGAATTTACGCTGCTTTTTCAATGGATAAGGCTGTAATATATCTTTCTCTCCAAGCATCCAAAAATATATAAGATAGTTCTCTGATTCAGATACTGACATTATGTAATCAACAATCGAGTTTTCTTTAGAAAACAAACATGCCTCTTTAGACTCATATTGAATTATACGATCAATTTCGATTTTTTCATCTTGCCTTAGATTTAACAGCGCATAAATAACATCCAGCTCTACTCGATATCTCACATAACCTGACAAAGAGAAATCGTTCACTTGGCGAGCGTCCCATGCATCAGTAATTTCGTTATTTTTGCA
>JAGKWX010000056.1 GCA_021151585.1 Alphaproteobacteria bacterium
AGTGAGCTTGTTGTGTTGAGTGTACGATGGTTTGGATATTTTTTCCCAGAGGATCATGTTTTAATCCGAAATATTGAAGATAGGACATGATTTATTTTTCTCCTGTTGTATTGAATCGCTGACAATCTTTAAATTCAAGATTAATTCACACTAAATTTGATAAACATGCTTGTGATTAAACGGAGAACGCTTTAACCGAATTCCATTGTCTGTCTAGAACGCACTTATGAAGTTTTTTGCAAGTCATGCTAGCAAAAATGGAAATTACACTTTGTATTTAAGTTCGGGATTTGAAAAAAATTATTGACAAACATGATTTTTCTAATCTATGCTGAAAATTAAAGTAAAAAAGGAATTAACTAACTATGAACAAATTTTTTTGTCACAAAGCAGTATGTATTGGCTTGCTCAGTGCTGGGTTAGTTTCGATTAGCGCAGCTAATGCCGACACTAGTAATATTTTAGTGTTGCCAGGAAGTTTGCAGGTGCCTGATAATTTAACAGCAGGAAAAGCTGTGACTGCACCTAATTTGAAAGGCAGTTTATCAGGCGCAGTTAATTATACTATTAGCGGTCCTACCACCGTAAATAAGGCAAATAAACAGGTAACCACTACTCAGTCTCTAAACGTCCCGATGAGCCAAGGATTTTGTTTTTTGAGTGGCTGGAATAGTAATGGCAATGCTAGTTCTTCGGGCTCTGTTTCTTATGATACAACTCGAGACAGTTGGGTGGTTACGGTCGGTGGTCATGACGATGTAAAAGCGACTGCAACCTGTTTATTGTGGCAAACCAGCTAGTAGAAACTATTTCTGAAAAATTACTATGTTGGTTTTGGCCAACAAGGATTGAATAAGAGTAGACGTGGTTTTATTGAAGAATAATAAATCAGTTTTCTTATAAGATAATTTATTCGCTAATATATGGAAAAATATAATAATCATGGACTTAACCTTTAAAAAGTGTTTTTTAATAATGTTTTTGCTGTGTCAAAGCCAATTTGTTTTTGCTCAACAAATTATTGGCAATGTGTATGATTATTGCACATCACCAAAACGAGCAGTGCAAACAGCCACCGGTAATTGGGTATTTGGCTTAACTGATAAAAATACACCACAGCGCATTAATGGAACTTATAGTGATAACGGGTGTTTAGCAAAACTCAAAAATTTACTTCAGGATTCTAATAATATATTCATTAGTGTGGATATGTATGCCTTTAGAAGTTATGTGCTACTTCAAGAACTACTCAATGCAAGAGAGAACGGAGTCAATGTGGTTGTAACGGTTGACAGTGGACAACAAGAACAACAGGCTGCTTTTGCTCAAGAAAGAGGATATCAGCCTATTTTGAATATCTTAACTAGCCATCAAATTATTACTTTTTCAGTAACTGGAAAAGCTGGAGGTGTTTCTCATAATAAAACTCTTTTTGTTGTTCAACGAGTGCCCGAAAACACTTCAACATATAGATATATATATGTCACGGGATCATACAATTATACTGATAATGCCGAAACTCAAAATAGAGAAAATCTTGTTTTTATAACGAGTCCTATACTATCTATTGAAGCATTAAATGATCTCTACACTGTCGTTACAGACGTAGGAGATGTTGAAACTGGAGCTCGCAATTTGCTGGGCCAGTATCTTATTGCGCAACAACAATCAGGGGCTGCTAATCGAACAGCTGCTCTCCCTCCCGCCATGAATCAATTACTTACGGAAGAAGGATATGCTACGCAGTATAGTAGTAGTTCTCAAACTAATTTAGATGTCACTACTTTTCCGAATAGTGCACAAACGCAGATGCAAAATAACATAACCGCATTGATGAATACTGCTTATAACATGACAAGTTCTGGCTCTACAAATGAAGTTCCTATCCCTGGTCAGCCTGTGGCTATTGGAACAGTAGATTTTCGCCAGTGCATCTATACAGACTAAAATAGAAGGTATTCTCTAGGAATTAGCTGTATCGAGTAGGAAGGGCCTCATGATCCCGTCCTCTTACACCACTGTACCTGCAATGTCAGCCCCCGTTGCAAAAACTTACTTATACTAAACTGTTGACTTATGTTAGCAGATCATGGACTGAGTGATTTATGCAAAGAAGAATAAAAATGCGGATAAATTTTTAAATCGGAATATTCAGCAGGTGAGATTATTTTAAGGGAGGTTTACCGTTCCGCATTATCTTATAATAATTTGAAAAAGTAGTGCATAATGTGGACTTGTTGTTGATAAAACTACTGTTTATCGCGGTGTTTTGCGCTATCTTTATAGATCTATCGACAAGTCCTGTAACATGTTAGATTGATACTCAGTATTCATCGCGATAAATAATCAGCTAAGCTACCCTAATAACATCACGGAAAGTGATCGCAAATCAACAAAATTTAAATTGGACTATTGTCAATTGAATAAAAATTTTGATAGAGCATAACATGAAATTGATGGCATAGAAATAATCAGGACAGTTCAAAAGGGGTGATTGAAATATTGTCCCAACGGAAATTTCTGCGCGCAAAATAAATTGATTGACAAACTATTTGGCCTAGCTGTATAAATGGTAGATTGAAATGGTCTCTTCAAGATTTAATTATTTATTTGCTATGGTGCTCCTCTCAGCAATTGCATGTGAGCTCTATAAATACTGCCGATTTATGAATATCGAAAAAATATCCAATTCTGTTTCGTAAATTTTCTGCTTTCATAGTGATCAAGCGTTGCGTCGTTGCTTTTGAGTTAATGGAGTATAATTTTTCACAAGCTTCTTCATTAATGGTGATTTGAACGATCTTTCAACATTTGGCGGTTAAACTAACTCAAGTTCTCAGCATAGAGTTGCTATTGTTATTTGATAGGATAGTCAATAAGGGTAGCAATCACTTTGAGAAGATTACATTGGAGCGATGCATGATAAATTGAAATGAAACAATAAATCAATGTTAACGATGTGTAAAACTTCCATAATTAAAACCACTTTGGAGGAGTTGTGCATAAATTGAGTATTAAAGTTGATGTGTGATATAATAACTATAAAAACAATTATAGAGAAATAAAGCTGGGTATGGATTTTTTATAATATTATGAAAGGAGAAAAGCATGTTGAATAACAAAAAAACCATAGTAGAAAATCAAGAGATATTTAATCATAATAATGCCTCGGCTGAGCATATTTCTTTAACTCCAAATAGTTCCTTAAAGTATGGAGCTTTAGAGGCAGACCCTCCAATAGACCATAGTACTTCTGATATGCCGATAAGTATTGATGAGGCTGAGAGAAACATTAACCAACAAAAAGTTTTTTTTAAAAATGCAGGTATTGCAAGTCAGTGGCGACAAGAACTTCTAAAATTAATGTTAGAGATATATAAACAAGATTTATAT
>JAGKWX010000057.1 GCA_021151585.1 Alphaproteobacteria bacterium
AGAACTCAAACCAGATTGTCTCTGCACCTCGTTTAAAACAACGCCTAAACAACTATTATCATCATCTGCTACGGATCTAGACGCGCGTCGTAATAAATAAGAGGCATGTATACTACAACGATTGGATAACACACTGCCGTCCTTGGTGACGTGAATTTCTATACATTCGGCACTATTTTTATCCAGGAAAACAACAGGATATTTCATAGGCATTTCGACCGACAGCATATCTTTCCTTTCATGCCAGTCTTGTAAATGTGCCAAATAAATTTTTTGCAAGCTCTCAAGTGCCAAGGTTACATTTTTTGACAGAGTCATATCAATTCGAATAATCAACACATCATTAAAACTTTTAATAGTATCTGAATAATCAACAATAAATTTTCTCAAAATTTTTTGTGGCCTACTAATATCACATCTTGCTTGCTTAAATATACAAGCGAGCGCTTCACCACCTATTATATTTTGAATATTTTCTATGCTATTACAGTCTTGCCGAACAGCCTTGTTCTTGCTCTCATTGAAATTTTCTAAAAAAATGTCAAAAGTACTACTTATTTCATTGTTATTGGACATGCGAGAAAAAACAGTTAATTTTTTATATAGTGGGCGTGAAAATGATAATTTTTTAAATCCATGCGACTCTCTACCCTGAGCAATATGACCTATTAGCTTGAGCTTACAATATAAACTCAATGAGCTATCAATAATTTTAAGAAAATCGTTTTTATACTTGACAGAACTAGAGATAAATATAGACCTAAGAAATTCCTCATGCATAACATCATCACTTAACCGGAAAGCGCTAGGTAAATTTTCAACCAGAGAACAAGATAGTGAATTTGACTGCTCTTTCGATGAAACATATAAAGCCACTAATTGACTAACAAAAACATGATCAGACTGACAGGCTGCATCTTGCAAATAAACGCACGCCAAATTTAAAACGATTAGGTTATCTACTAGAAAAGAAAATAACCTTTCAACATCAGATGAATTACCACGATCACAAATAATAGATTTTATAACGTCTGTAAACGTAACTTGGGATATAGAGTTAAGTTCTTCGATAAATTCATTAATCCTTTCTTGCTTTTTATTATGGTCTTCAGAAGAATTAGCTATAGAGATTAATCTATTAGTCACCGCTTCACAAAAAAAGGCGCTCGTCACGTAAGGTTGCAAATAAAACATCTCGCTGACAGTTGTTTTGTCTGTTTCAATCATATTTTCGAATCGATGAAAAATTATATCTACGAATGTAGTAAAACCAAGATCATTTCTATTGGGCAATAAAGCAGCGTAAACATATGATTGATCGTCTGTTTCTGTAAAAATTTCTCCTATTTTTTCTTTCATCACTTGATAAACATTAGTTCCGGAGAATTTTTTGCATAAAAAATTGGCAACTATGTTGTTAGCTAAAACCATGACAAAACAATAATTTAGCCTGCACTTTCGATCTTTTTCAATAAAATAATTATCTAAATGAAAAAACTGACAAAGCAAAAGTGATGATGCCATTTCACCCACCCAATCATTTAATTCTTGCTGAGAGACACGAGCTAAATATTTTTTCTTATAAATATTTTCTAATGTATTCACTGGAAAGAGATGACTAAAATCGCTTATTAGATCTAACAATATTTCTTTTGCAGAGGCTATAAGTCTAGTTTCTAAATTATAGCCTTGAATTTTTTGTCGCATTTCTGTCAAAACGTTGCTAGCAGATTTAAAAGCAAACTCTGATGTCGCAAGTGACTCAAGTATTTTAACACTACCTCTATTAAAAATACGGCTAACACATACAATGTTATCGGTTGCCAGTAAAAAGTCTGGAATAATTTTTCCGAGCATTTCACATCTATGCTCTTTATAACCAAAGTATAAAGGATGTTCCTTCATTAAATTGTGATATTTTTCGTGTATTGCCTTGACATCCTCAACCCGATCTAGCATATAAATAACCGCTCGCCTAAAAGCACTAACATTATCATCCAAAGACGCTATGTTAGCTGTTAACAAATCATTTTCTTGCGCAAAGTTTTCAGGATATCTCCACAAAATACATACAGCTTCAATAGTTTGTGCAAATATACTATTGATATCCATTACTTTGCTAGAAAATATAACTTCTTCTAAATGATAATAAAAAATCATATTCTTCAGTCTTGCTGGTATGATAAGCTCTAATTCAGAAACACTTATTCCGCTGTCTTTGATAAACTCAGGGCATCGATTATCTTGTAAAAATGCGCCCCATAGACGTAAAAATGCTGTAAAATACAATTGGGTGTTAAAGTCATTCTCTACGATATAAATTAAACTGTCTTGAAAAAAGGATTTATTCAGCGTTAAAAAATCTACCGCTAACTTCCAGTCTTGATCATAATCTTGCCTCTTAAAAGCAAAGCATTTTTCATTAATTTTGTACTTATATTGAGAAAGAAAAAATCGTTGTCGATTTTCATTAGTTAAAATTTCACTGAGTGGCGCCTGAAAAAAACCACCAAATTTTTTTTCTGCATCTGTCACTGTTCTGCTAATTAATATGCTTAAATTATTGCGCATATTAGCAAAATATCGCTCTATCATTTGTGGCGAATCTTCAGTTAACGTTGCCTTGTATAAGTTGTTTGCAATCCCCATAAATACATGCACTATTTCATGTTGATTCGCATCCGAGTTATTCTGAAGAGCCACATTTAACGGGGCCGCATAATAAGCGATGACTTCATTGACAATCTCTTGTAGCTCATTAAACGAAGTCGGCAATCCTGTGCCATAAAAGTTTTTAATATGCTGCTCGACCTTATTGGTAAAGGTATAAAAAAAACTTGCTATTGCGCCCCAGCTCTGTTTATTGTTTTGCAACCGCACGGCATGATCGACGAAATCATTAAGCTCTTCTGTTGCAGGATATTGTGCTTCATTAAAAGCATAGTTTAGACGCGGCATATAACATATCTTCTTCATTATTTTGCAAACTCATATCATAACTAATGACATTAGTACAACCCTAATACTGAATTTTTCGGTGTTATATTATGTTGTTATAATCATCATCACTAAAATTTGCAGCGCTATAATTATACAATGCTAGCTTTTTATTTCCTTCGATGCACGACAAAAAAAATATACAAACTCGAACTTACTTTTTGCAAGACCATGCACATGGCGTTACGTCATCCGACTCTAGTCCCACGCTTCTTAAACGAAACCATAGGCAATAAGCTTGTTGCCGAGTTTTTTCATCTTCTCGTGAACAAGGAATAGCGTCAGCAAGTGCTGTAAACTCTGGCACCATCGTTTTGTCACCTGTGATGAGACCGCGAGGCGCTTCACGCAAAACAGAACTTGTTCTTATTCCATTA
>JAGKWX010000058.1 GCA_021151585.1 Alphaproteobacteria bacterium
ATTATGAATATCTTTGTGCAACAAGTGAAGCAATGGTATATGCAACCATGGTGAAGACAATGCTAAGACGATTAGGAAAGGTAACAGCGTGAATTTCAAGACACCCTCTAACAATGCCATAGAAAACAATTACAAATCGATAAAATCTAAGTCGCGATATCGATCTTGGTATCAAACTTTTGATACGGCACAATGTACGATTGATGGTATGGAAATGATGAGAGCCGTTCAAAAGGGGCGGTTTAAAAATTGCCCCAAGTGAAATGTCTCCGCACAAAACAAATTCATTGATAGACTATTTGGCCTAGCAGCATAAATTATAAAGTAAAATGGTATTTTTTAGCTTTAATTATTTTTTTTCAACGATGCCTTTTTTCTATATTCGCATATTTGGTTTATCTTGTTCAGTAAGTGCTGACGTAGCAGAAGGAAAAAATGCAACGACTCTCCTTAACATTAGCTCGTCGTCTACTCCCGCATTAGAAAGGTCGTCAACACCTACAGACCTGTCTTCTTGTATTATTTCTGCAGTGACGAGTAGCGGCGGCGAAGAGGGGGGCGCTGAATCAACAGGATAAGCATCTGGTATTAATTCATCGTTCGGGTCGCTTTTAGGCGTTAATCCGATTTCTTCAGCTGTTGGAGTCAGTGAGTCTGACGGCGGAGCATAAGCATTAGAAAATTTATCGTTACCACGTACAAACAAACAAATGCCGCAATAGTAACTCAAAGCTAAAACTAGTGTGCTAAAACCACAAAAACCGATAACTAAGCCAATAATAAGTGTGGTATTTGATGAGTTTGAATTCGCGCAAGGATGTATTGATGATTCATAAGACTGTGATGGCAGCATAATTCTATTTCCATTTGTATCAAATCGCTGCCCAACAATTTCCAAACCTGGATTATATCCATTTAGATCATCATCTTCCGAACAAATGAACGAATCTGTTATGTCCTTCGCCCAGGTTACCACAAAACCACCATCCTCTAAGTCAGCGACGGCATAGATACTTTCATATGATTTAGCTGTATAGCTATTGACTTGAAATATAGCGCTGCTTTTCATCCCCAAATTATTGTACCGTTGTGCGAGGACTTGATAACCTGTAACGCCATCAGATGTATTTATAAAATCCCAGGTTATCAAAAAACCCCCGTCATTCAGTGCTGTTATTACGAGGTGAGAGCCAGAGCAAGAAAAAACAAATTCAGCATTAACTTGAAACTTTGAGCCACTTTTCATTCCGGCATTATCGTATTGTTGGCCAAAAATTTCGCATAGATTCGTCCCGTTATTAGTAATCCAGGCTACTACAAAACCGCCAAGATTTAGCGCAGTACTCGCAGATTGGGGGGAATAATAACTGCTATCTTCGGGGGCATTAACTTGAAACTCTGCACCGTTTTTTACCCCAGCCATACTGTACTTTTGTCCGAAGACATTACTTACATAATTTCTATTAAGAAAATCGTACTTACTATATGAATAAGTAATAATAAAACCATCATCGTTGAACGCAAAAATGTCGGGATAATCCACAATGTCATGGGTATTCGAATGCCAACTTACTTGAAATTCTGTACCGTTCTTTATTCCGGAGCTCGTATATTGTTGTCCCAAAATTTCGTAATTCCATTCATAGGGCCAAAGATAACCTGACGCATTTCTATGACGCCACGTGATAACAAAGCCACCATCGCTAAGTGCAGTAATAGCAGGAGCACTTACACTATCATCAGTATTGAGATACCTACTCACTTGAAAATTTTTACCGATTTTTATTGCAGATGGGGTAAATAGCTGACCATAAATCGTTTTATTAAAGTCTCTGTCTTGACCATGATCCGACCAGGTTACAACAAAATTACCATTATTTAGTACAGCAATTGCAGAGTCCTGAGAAAAAGCGTTAACAATTTTCGGATCATTTATGAACAATTCGCCGTCAACTTTTATTCCGGCACTGTTGTATCGCTGTCCAATAATTCCTTGATCTTCTCCCGGTTGACAACACCAGAAAGATTGCCATGTGACGAAAAAGCCACCATCTTTTAGTGCAGCAATTGCAGGAGAGCTTTGGTCATCAATGTGATACGTATTCACTGGAAAATCTTGCGCTATAGATTGAGGAAGTGGAGGCAATGTGGGCGAATAAGTGGGTGATTGTATTGGGGCTCGAGTAGGAGTCAATATCATCGGAAAAGTCGGTGATCGTGTTGGTGAAATCGAAGATAAATCCAGGTGTTTCTTCTCCTGGAAATCAACTTGCGATATAGATTGTCTTCGTAAAAAAGAAAGTCTTTTACTATTCGTGCTTTTTAGAGAACGCCTCGAACCTAAAAATGTTTCAGAATTAGAAGAGAGTGTTGGTGAGCGCATACTTTCCACGAGAGAGTTTACTTCTTCCGCGATATTAGGATTTTTTCCTGTCATCCAATAATTGAAAAGATCAATTGCAACTGATAAAAAAGTAAAGGCATTAGTAGGGTTTGTGCTTTGAGGTTGTAATACTGAATTAGAAAGTGATAGCATAGTGATTTTATAAAGTATAAAAAATTCAGAATACTTTGACTAACCTTAAGGGAATATGAAAAATAAAAATGATTTTTTTGTGAGAATTATCGCACGGCTGGCATTTGCCATTTGAATTAGTCTCTGTCTGGGTTCTGTCGCAAAAAAGTCTAGATTTGGTATGCTGTGACCAATTTTTGATAGCGCGAAGTGGTCATAATTAGTTTCAAATGGAAGCACTTTCCGAAGGATGTGATACTAATATCCGTGCGCTGGTATTTGGCTTACTCATTAGAGGGTGTCTTGAAATTCACGCTGTTACCTTTCTTAATCGTCTTAGCATTGTCTTCACCATGGTTGCATATACCATTGCTTCACTTGTTGCACAAAGATATTCATAATCTTTACTCATACATCGATAACGATTAATCCATGCAAGCGTGCGTTCTACTACCCATCTGCGAGGTAATAATTTAAAACCTCCTGACGTATCAATTCCGTTATCTTGAAGATATTGATTGATATCAATCACCTCGTTAGTAACTCGAAACCATTTGCGAGGTCTTTTCACTATTTCAAGAACACAATTAAAATTTTCAACCACTAACTTTATGGTTTGGCCAATATAACCGATGTCAGCTCATATTTTTTTTTATTTTGACACTGCCATTTTTAATTTTTTCCATAATTTTTTGCAAGCCATCTCTATCATTTACATTTGCTTCTGTCACTTGCGTCGT
>JAGKWX010000030.1 GCA_021151585.1 Alphaproteobacteria bacterium
TGGAAAACAAATCTGGCAGGAAAAATGTTTTAACTAAACTTGACCTGACAGTCACTTGCAAAAAAACTGGAAGTGTCAGATCAGATTTGAGCTAGTACATCTTATTATTTGCAAAAAAATCAGAAGTAGGCGTTCCGCCCCGATCCCCCATAAATGTTCCCATCAGGAAAATGAGCTTTTTCTCTCAGATTTTTCTGTGCTTGAATAAGTGGCGGTACTTGTTTCTGAGTCACGTTCCCACGATTTATTATCAACGGTGTTAGCAATATTGGCTGCACAGGATATGATCCGCCGTGCGACATTATTTTCGCTCTCTGCTGATTTTATAACTTTCTCGTATAAAGCCCCACGTTTTTCCAGATATTGCCAGACAAATTTCTCAGCAATATTTTCACTTTCTTGAATTTCAGTGGCATGTAAAAATTTTTCTCGTGCCATGACTTCAGTATTCAGCGTGGAAATTGCACCACTTAAATTTTTAAGGTCGCGATCTAAAGAAAGATAACCCCACATACTTAACATAATTTTTACCTCACACTCAACCTAGGCATTCATTCCTTGTATAGGTGATACGACATTCACGTGACCAGTAAATTGTATCATATTTCCCTGAAGACGTTCAAAAAGACTATTTGGAGTATCGATGCATCCAGTTATTTGTTCCAAGCATGAAAATGGATCACGAATCACACTATCTCTGGATCGATTTTGATCCGGTCTGATAGACGCCTCAATAAGCTCACGCACTAAAGTCGCACAATTCCTTCTTATGTTCCAATTTCCTGGATGATTAGATAGTCGATTGATGACTTGTCTAATCGCATTATATATTTCTTGACTAATATTTTGATATTTAATTGCCGTTGGAAATCTATCCATATCATCTACATCGATTGATAACATATTAAATATATCACCGTCTCCACCGCATATTGAATTTATATTACTGAAAAAACTGAAATATAAAGACGCTGTAATAGCATTATGACGATTATAATTTTTCTGCCACGCTGGAATTGCATTATAGGTACCTAACGTGGGTACTTCTTTTCCCTCTCGCATTTCTCCATGTATAACGTGATTTAATGTTTCTTCTATACTAATTTCATTTGACTCATGCTGAACAATAGCTAAGGATATATGACCAGGGCCCGCTGCTGCAGAAGAAGATGTCCCGCACCATATGGAAGAAGTAGAGCTTGTGTTTCCAGGGCGAGAATCCCAATATAGTACGATTAAGTAGTAGTCTTGCAAAATATATATCCTTCATATACCCAGATTTTTATTATAGTGTATAAAGTACTTTTTGCGTTATTAGCGTTGTTTTTTTATTACTTTTTTCTCTGGAAGAAGGTGGACATTTTCATTCAGAATTTTGCTGAGTATGTTAACCATATTTTCCAAATTAAGCGTAACCGGTGTGTCACTAAATTCATACAGTCCTCCCAGTTGAATATGCTGGCACGCAACGGGCGAAATGTGTTTTAGATATTCAATCGCCGCAAGATCATTATTGGCTACAGCGGTTTCATATAACTTTGATAACAAATGCATATTGTAATAAATGATGATTAATGCGATTAAACGAGTGCATTCATTCCAAATCTCAATTTCTAATTCGCTCATTCCTCTAAAATCACCACCACCTATCGCCATAATTTTAGCAAGTAATTGATGACAAGCCTCACCACGATTAAGAGCTGTACGAATATCACGACGATACTGAATATCGTCAATGTATTTTAAAATATGAATGCTTTTTAAGATATTGTTTAGTTCCCAGAGGGCATCTTTAAGTTCACTTTTAAATTCATGAGCACTTAGTTTTTTAATAACATTCTCTTGGCTAACATCATGAGATAAAATAGCCGCTAAAATCGGCACCAGTTCTGGCCAATTTTTTTTGATTAACTTTTTGTCAACCATTTTAGAGGGTTTTATTAATAAATTAGCATAAGCTTCTTCTGATTTAAATCCACAAATAGTTTTTGCTTTCTTAGGCGTAGAACGATAGCAAGGCGCATGTGTTTTTCCGATAAGATAATACATAAAATCATTGATGTTATTTGCTCCTGCGGTATCTGTTGAAATAATATCAGGGTCGATAGGCGATGTATTTTGAGAAATCATTGGAAAAATGAATCCTCCCTCATATTCATTAGGGCTAATGATGCGAGTAGAAAAAGGAGCATGATTCATGAGCATTGTCATAATCACGACGCCGACATCCTTGCCAAGGTATTTGCTTGAATAACGCGCTTTTAAAATTTTTCTCTTAGTTTTCTTTTTTGTGCCATCATTACTGCCGTGTTTATGGTTGCTAATATTGTAGTTTTGAAAATTGGGCAGCTTATGCATGCTATCTAAAATTTTATTCGCTGCTTCGCGTAACGTGGTTAATCGAATATTATTTTGTTCTGCTGTTTGTAATTTCTTATATCCAATGTTACATAATTTTGAAAAAGCATAAGAACCATGCGTTGATCCATTGGCCAATATCACCGCTTTATTGGCCTTATAATCCGGCTTGCTTTTTGAGCCTCTTTTTTTGATGTGGGTAAAAACATCACTGAATTCTGTTTCATTCGCAACAAAATCATAAATATCAGAAATCAAATGAATATCCAATTTATCATAAAAAGGATTATCGATTTCGCTGTTGCCTTTTGGATAGGGTAACGTCCATTCAGCACTACCATCACGATGATAGGTAATGTTGATGTCCTTATTTTCATCATTCAATGCGCGTTGATTTGTTCTTTCAATTAAAAACTCTAAAATGTTCTCAAGCTCATTCAAAGTCGTATCAATAGGCCGAGATAATATAGGATTATTCAGTTTTCTTAACGCCTCATCAAGTTGTTCTTGTTTTGGAACAGAGTGTGTTTCAGCCTCAAAACTTTTATAACCAGCGGAATCATTAACATACACGTTGCTTTTTTTTAAATTTTCGCGCAACAAATGATAAACATAAAATTCATAATGATAGATATTCATAGAAGAAAGCTTTTTCTTTTTAGAAACATCATTTTTTTAGAATTTGTTTCCATGAAAGTGGAGACAAGAAAATCAGGCTTAATATGTGCTGTTGGAATTTGTTCTATCGGAATGCTTTTTATGTCTTTCCCGTTATGCAACAAGCGTTTCAAGAATTTAACGCTTTTTACCAAAGGGCTAAGTTCATTTTTCACTTCAAAGTCAATCGCTAAAAATAATGGCCTGAGATTGATTAATATACACTGATAATTGTTTTTATGAAAAAACCAAATTCTTTTTTTATCTTCTACTTTTTTATTTGTTTCACCATGAATTAGCTTT
Source organism: Alphaproteobacteria bacterium (assembly GCA_021151585.1). Lineage (GTDB taxonomy): Bacteria > Pseudomonadota > Gammaproteobacteria > JAGOUN01 > JAGOUN01 > JAGOUN01. The sequence continues at coordinate 3,319 of JAGKWX010000030.1, forward strand.
TCACTGACGGAGATAATTTCCTCTTCTGGCATAATATTAAACGCATGTTTTTCTATTTTTTGACCTGGCAATCGCATAATTTTTTTATTTGTAAATACTCGTATTAATTTCCCCAGTGTTGAATGCTTTTTTTCGATTGGCGTTTCAACAGGAATATTATTTTTAGCGTATTTTTCTGATTCATCTTGATATTTATCGACATAATATGCAAATCCTTGAATGAGATTATTCATGATACGTTCATAACGATGATGAATGTAGCAAACCATATACAAATAAGCGATTTCTTTAGGCAACAGATTTATTTTATCCGCTGTGTAAAGATGAATAAGATCTGCATAGTAATACACCATAGTGCGCGACAAACTCAGTGTTGGCAAAAAATTGATTGAAAAATTATAAATCGCCTGACAGAGTGAAATTTTCTCCATTTCATCGGTCATTTCTTTTGTTTGAAAGCTTTTCGCATAAGATTTAATAGCCGTAATGGTATAAAAAACTTCTTTACGTTTTAATAACGCTTTAAGCGCTGTTCGTACTTTTGGATGATTACTCAACGCTTGGTTTGTTGACCGCGATAAACGTCGATCTTCTTTTTTTAATGCACCGCCCAACAAATCTTGCATGGTTGAATAGGCGGGAATAACACATTTTTGCTGCTCAAGTTCGGCAAGAATTTCGTCAAACAGCAATGCATGATCAGCAGTTGTTTTCGTTAAATATCCCGATTTTTCTGCAATTATTTTTTCCGTATGTTTTCTGTTATCGCTAAATTCAAAATGTTTTAAAATCGTTGTTTTGGTTTGACGCTGCACTTTTCGTGTAGGTAATTTATTAGGACAAGCATGGTCTGGAAAATAATGTGACATAACAAAATGCACATCCTCGTTATTTTTTTCATAATCTGTTTTGTAAAATTGATGTCGTGCTTTAAAGTAACCATACTGCAAAATAAAATACAGTTTTGCGGAAATATTTTTAAAGGTGGTTTTCGAGCGATTTATTTCTGCGTGAAGAGTATCAGGCAACATAAAATAATAGCCATAGTCGTTAATAGCAAAACTTGGCTTAGCGTAAAGCGCATTGACTTCATTTTCCTCTAAAATATGTAGCCGCTGTTGTTTTTTCATCATTTATTTTTTTGTTGAATGCAATAATAAACCGGCAGCGTTTTGATCGAATCGCTTTCCTTCATCAATGTAACCTAATACAGTGCCTTCATGACGCCAGCGACCTTGACGCATGATGGAGCCAAATGGTGCACCATTTTTACTGGCTTCGGTCGCAAATCCACGCCGTAAACTGTGGCTACTATAATTATCGGCATTAGGCAATTGCGATTCACTCGCAATCGTTTTAATGATAGTATTCAAATGTTGTGGTTTGAGAGCAGCGTGTTTTATGGTTTCGCCACGTGTCATTTGTCGAAAGATGGGGCCTGTGGAGCATTGTGAGCGTTCTTGCCAAGACAGCAGTGCTGTGACAGGACATAATGCGTTATCGCCATAGGGAATAGCACAGGTTTGCCCTTCGCCCGCTTGATCGGTTTTAGAACGTGGCAACAGGATTTCAATGCCTTCGGGAACAAAATGAATGTTGTCCCAGGTGATTGTGATCACTTCGCTTCGGCGAAACGCACCAAAGAAACCGAGCTGTAATAGCGCGTTGTTACGACAATCGATAAGGCGATTAGATTTTTTTAAATGAGTGATCATTTGCGTGAGTGATTCGAGTGTTATGGCCGGTGCTTTGTCTTTTGGTTTGCCATGGACATTGCGAATGCCAGAAAGCGTTTTGTGCACTAAAGGATGCGATGTTGGGTCAGGATAACCTTGTAAAATATGCCACTGTTTAAGAGCGGTTAAGCGACGAGTGAGTGTGCGTGGATTGAGGGTCGTCGCGTAGGCATGCAAATAATCGAGAATAGACTCGGTGGTTGCAGGAAGCACCCGCCGGGATTGCAAAAAATGACGAATATCGGCTTGGTAAGCTTTGCGGGTATTCGCGCTAGTTGCCGCATGGATATAATGATGAGGCGCAGAAATCGCTATTTCGCTTGTTTCTGCAAGATGTAAAGGGGCGATATTGGTCATAAAGTAACCTGTAGCGGTAAAAATGCCTGTTTTGGTGAAAATAAACAATAAACTAAAAATCGAGGTTTTAAACACTCAGTACAGCAGTGTACCAAAAGTTATGATGAAAAATAAGCGATAAGGTTGATTATCGGCGAATTATTTTAATACAAATAATAGTTTGTATTTTTATAACCTATGTTTTAATATTCTTTACAGTCTATGGTACAAAATAACAGTGGGTCAAAACAATGGGCAGAAACGGCGTTACTTTTCACGATATCGCGGAAACCGTGCCTAAACTTATTGAGCAACGCAAAACACCTTCGATTGATAACATTCGTGAATATCTCGGTACGGGCAGTAAAAGTACCATTGCCAAATTGCTACGAGAATGGAAAGCTCAACAAGGCTTGCGGCCAGAAGATGATAGCCACTTACCGCCAGATCTCACCGAACTCGTTAAATTACTGTGGGATCGCTTACGACAAAAAGCCGACAATCAGATCGCAAATGAACGTCAAGAATTTGAAGCAAAAATTGCGGAAACTCAGCGGCAATACTACCAAGAACACAGGCTTCACAAAGACTTGCAGCAGAATCATCATGCCTTAGAAGAACGCTTGCATCAACAAATGGAAGAAAATAAACAACTCAGGGCAACGTTTATCATTGAGCAACAAGAAAAAGTAACACTCACTGAACGTGTCGCGTCTTTTGAAGCTCGTCGCCAAGAAAATATCGCGGAAAATGAACGACTACATCAATTGTTAAAACACGCACAAGATAGCTTAGAACACTACCAAACAGCGACACAGCAAGTGCGACAAGAGCAATCGTTACTGATAGAAAAACAGCGCAATGAGTACGAGCAAAAACTTATTCAATGGCAAACCCAAGCGCAAACAGCCGTGAATGAAAAATCTATTATCGAAACGCAATATCAGCAGCTCCGTGAGGCACATGAAACATTAGAAAAAGCGCATAATGTTCTTGTTTTACAGCAATCGCCTTTAGCCATTGCACATGATCAACTACAACAAAATCATGAAAAATTAAGTCAACAAGTTCAGCAACAGGCTCAGCAATTAGAAGCCAAACAACATACAATTATTGAATTACAAATCACATTAAAAACAGATATGCAAAAAATTAATGAGTTAGAAGCAACCCTTAAAAAAGCCAATGATAAAATCGAGTCACTACGACATGAGTTTCAATTTATTTCCCAGGAAAAAGCTAATTTAGAGGGTCAATTCAAACAGTTGCAGACGATGTTGCCAGGTAGGATGAGTTAACAAAATAACCCGAAGGAACATTTGTGGGGGATCGGGGCGGAACCCCATTAAAGAACCATGCTAAGGCGGCAGGCATTGAAAACTTTGATGATTTTAGCAGTCACAGCATGCGTCGCGGTTTGGCTACCACTGCCAGTCGAGAAGGCGTATCATTGCCGGCAATTATGCGGCAAGGGCGATGGAAACAAGTCAGTACCGTAATGGAATACATTGAGGCTGCGCAACGGTTTGAAGAAAATGCAGCAGCGCAGGTGATAAAAAATTCGGATAGTACAAAATATCTATAATTTTAGATAAACCAAAATATTTAAGAGTATTAACATGTTACCCATTCAATTACTTGATGAACTAAATTCCATATGGCAAGGATATGATTTTAATTTACGGACGTTACTTGATAATTATCGAGTTGATAACCCCCAACTTTCATTGCTAATCGAAGAATTAACCACCGTTGATTGTCAACATGGTTTGTTTCTACGTGACACCTCGGGTCTTGCAGCTCATTTACTTGGGTTACAAGTTTTTGATGCATGGCAAAGAGGAAAAATATTTCAAAAGTACAAACAAGTACTATGGTTACCTTTATCTAAAATACTCAAATTACCTATACAGCTTACCAACGATAGAAAAGAGAATCTAAATCAATTAGGTCGTTTGATAAATGATCAGTTCGAGTTTATTGAAGATGAAACATTGGTAGTGATTACTGGTATTGACTATCGGCTTGACGGAGATTTTCAAAAACAAGATTTTATTACTAATTTAACTCAATGGCTGGAACATATTCAAAATTTACCGCGCTTAGCCATCGGTAATTATGTGCCAGACTTATTAATTAATCATTTTAACGCTACTATTTCCATAACATTGCCACCTGTTTTTCTTAATTTACGATACATGAAGAAAGACAGTTACGAAGCTCCACAACATATTAGCTTCCCAGGTAAATTACTAGTTGATGAAATTTATAACCATACCCGACGTACTTTTCGTTTTAATGAAGATAACCCAGATGGGGTGTTTAGTATCAATAATACTACCGTACGCAACTATATGGCAGGAGACATTGATAGCGTGCTTGAGTTAGAAGAAAAGGTTGAGCACTTACAGCCATTATTAACTATACAAGATGTTGTTCGAATATTAATCGGACAACCTCCCCCAGAATTTAGTAAAAATGGCCTATCAACACTAGATACTCCAGCGAAATGGTATTATGCCGCACTCTCGGCAAAAACTGTGCATGATAAGTTAACAGAGAAAAGAAAATTTTTTTTATATCAAATTTCTGGGCATATAATTGTTAGACGTATGACCGACAGCAGTATGCACTACATTACCGATTTAGGACCGGCAGAAAATTATATTGTAGAATCCATAAAAGCAGAAAATAAACATACAAAAGATGAGATTCAATTTATTTTAAAATGTTTAATTAATCGAAATGATTTTGAGCATCTAGATAGTGCCAGCATCTTCAAAGCTTTAGATGAAGCAAAAATGGCTTGGATAAATCAAGCAACAGAGGCTCGAAACTCTGCATGCATAACAGAAGGTAAAGCCACACCTAAAGCGCCAGAAAAATTATCTGGTGAATCTTTTAAAATTTTTCAAAGTATCCAAAATGTTTTTCGAGGAAACCTTACAGATAATGAGCTTACTAAAGGTGTTGGTAGCTTACCAAAAGAAGAACAAGATGCCTCATATCAAACTATTCAACGTCATATTAATAACTATTTTAATGCAGGGCACACTAGTGCTGAAATATGTGAACAAATCACAAACATACTATACAATCAACCAGTTGATGAACAATTTCGTATACTCATAATAATGCTTGCCGCAAGTTTTTTGGCAGAAGCAGCTCGTTATAATCGCGTATTTTTTGCGCCTTTTGCAATACTGTCTTTAACCTTAATAAATAAAGCGTCCTGGAGATATGTTGCTGCATTGCCTCAACGAGCTCAGATGAATATTCATACTGCAAGTTGGCAAGAACTTATCTTAGCAGATTGTATGGACGCTCTAGGTGGTGTTCTTCCTATGGCACATAATGGATCATTTATACAAACAAATCCTGCTGTGCATCAACACGCAATAGAATCAAATTACGGAATTAGTTGGCCGGAATTAAAAACACAATTGCTATATACAAAATGGTTGAATGAGATAATCAAACTTAATGGCATTAGTATAAAGCTATTATCTAGTTATATTTCATTTTTATATCAGCCAACATACTACTTACTTAAAGAGAATGACCAGCCATTGATCATGCGCGATTTAGAGTTACTATTGCGTGTTGAACTAAGCTATAGATCAATGCCAGGTGATCATGACATTTTAGTTAAAACAAATAAACCCTTTGAGAGAGCAATGCATTTAATTGCTGATCCACGACAACTGAAAATTGTTAGTTGTGGTAGAAATGGAGAATTTGGTTATTTTCTTTGCGTACCCAAGCAAGTTGACCAGAAAGTAGAAAATCATTTTATACATCTCACTCCTGGTCAAGCCTACATGATAGCGTTAAAATTTGATGCTGTGGGTAATTATAGTCAAGCACTAAAATTATATAATTATTTATGCGAACAACATCCACAGTATGTTGCTTTTCGTTTTTCACGAGTTCAGTGTTTAGTGTTGCATCCTGAATTAATGAAAGATGATAAATTGAGAGCAAATGCGCAATGTGATTTGGATTTTCTTGAAAGGAAAGATCAGAATTTTCCTCTTGCTTTCCAAGAGCAAATTGGTTATGTAAGTGCGGTATATAGCCTACGCGTCACGGTTGAAGATAAAAGATTTCAGTCAACTTTTGCGTCAATAGCTTTTAATGTTTTTATGAGCGGTGCTGACAAAGGAATTAGTGCATTAAAAAAATTTAAGACTCATGACGAAGAAGCTTCCATGTTGCAATTATTAATTGCGGTTGCTTATCGACGTGCATATGAGAGTTGTCATGGTATAGTTGAAGATGTTTTCAAGGCTATGGCCGCACAAGATAGCTGTTTAAAGCATATAACCTATTATGCATTAACTTTGTTTCACACAGAAAACAATAATATAAACATACTAAAGGATTCTTATCAGTTACTAATCAATTCAGAAAATCTGATTAGCCATACGATGGTTACTGGTTTGGCACAAAAAACAAATTCTCAATCAACATGGGAACAACATCGAACCATTAGTAAAAAAGATACTCCTTCTGAGCTCATTTTATTAGAGAACATTTTACGATCATGGGTTTCATCTTTTAGAAAAGATATGGAAAAACAAAAGGAATTTTTCAAAAATTCTCGTGAAAGATTAGTAAAAAAACTGCCAAGAAATCTTGGAAAATATAAAACTAGCATTGAAGTTGGATTTCAAGAGGCATTATCAGAAGAAATTGAAACAAAAAGGATAATTAAAGGTCAAACACATGCATTGCTAATTAAAATAAATTGGCAAGTGAATATCTCAATGATTGAGGCATGGTGTGAATTTCATCATTTTCAATCGGAAAAAACAACCGATACTGTTTTAGGGCCATGCTTAAGAATAGATCTCAATTCAAATTATTGCAAACGTTCTTTTTATCAACCAACACCGCATCCATATTCATTTTTATTTGAAACATATCAATTTTCATTGCCAATAGAAGGTGATGTATATTTCTTCGCATTACGTTCAATGTTTAGAGAGTGTTTGCTTCAGATAAAGACATGGAGTATGAGTACTGAAAAAAGAGTTTCTTACCGTGTATTTGGTAACCAAACATTATTGCCCGTATTACATTTAATTAAAAATAATAATCAACAAGATGCCGTTATAGAGTTACCCAATGGAGTACCCATAAAAATAATTTTAAATTGGTTGAAAAAGAATAATTTTTCTTTTTATTGGATTAACGATACAAATAAAGGTCGATGCCTATATTTGCCGCAAATTAATATTTTCGCAGGAAACGACTGCTACAATGCCGCGGTTAGCAATGGCGATATTATTTCTCCATTTATTGCAAGTTTGATAGAAGATGGAATCTCTGTTGAAATTTTTGAAACACATTCATCAGCAGCCAATGAAGGTTATTTATCTGGTTTTTTCTATGAACATCAGGATAGCTCAGCGCAGGATTCTCATCATACTCGTTTTAAAGAGTTTCAAGAAAATAAAGAAGTTATAGAGAGAATTGCCAAAATCGGAATTGGAAAATCACTTGCTGATATGACATATGATGAACAAATACAACTTGCAACAGCGTTATCTTTGCGAGAAGGCGATCAAAATTTTGATCTTGAAAATAATCGCTTCTGTGTAGAATTAAAATTAAGATGTAAAAACGTAAAAGGTGATGGATTTTGTTTTTTTAGGGCAATTGCAAGACAAATTACGGATCGTCATCTAAACTCTCAACGACCCTCGCTATTTACTCAATTACCTACAACGATAGAAGAGATTTTAGCTAGGGTAGCTTTGTATTTTCATGAAAATGATCGTCAACTAATGGAACAAGTCTTTCCGCCACCAAGGCAAGAAGAATTTGGAACTGGTGATCAAAGCGAAGCATTATATCAAAAGTCATTAGTAGAATATAACAATCCAGACAACTACAGCAAAAGATTGCAACAATTCAGGGACGGTTTTTATGAATATATTAATTTAGGACGTTATGATGCGCCCGGTGAATTAGTGAACGCCGCAGATTGGCTCCCACAAGTGATATCCAATATCCTCCAAATTGATATTGATATTTATGACGGACAAAGACCTGGGGCTGGGTTTCGCTCGAATAATGGATACCAACAACGTATAGGCCTTGGTCGGGTTAATAATAATCATTATATTTCTCTTGATGGAGATCTAGAATCTGCGTGGCGAATAGAACAACAAGCAGTTGCTAGAGCTGAGACAAGCATAGATCAGCTACACTCAAATCTTCTTCAAGGAAAGACTATTAGAATAAGTTCTCAATTTACTCGTTTTTTTCAAGATCAACAATCAATTCAATCGCAATTCAGCCTATTAACACCAGAAATCAAGTTGAGATGGTTTATACAAAGTAGAAAAATTGGTCAATATCTTTTAGATAATTTATGCGAAAAAAGCATGGTAAAAATTTTTACCGATTTGGATAATATGGAAGAATTACTTCGCAATGAAATAATAAATTCATTTTTTCCGCACGAACTCAAAGAATTATGGCATATTATTGAGAAAATTGATAATTATGCTAACCTTAAAATTAGTATTTGGAATGCGCAAGAAAAATCAATGCATTTAACTATCAGTAAATGATAGCTATGATGTATAGAGTGAAATTCTCTCGGTTTAGCAAGTTGGCCGTCCTGATAATCGAGTAAATGACTCATCCTTGAGTCTTATTTATGATTATATTGCACTAGAAGCTGTTGTCCCTGGAGCAGGATTTGTCACAGCAGCAGTAGCGTCACTTGAGGTAAGAGTGGGCCTTGTGCCGCTGCTGTATAGACCTGCTGCAGACGGTCTTGATTGGGCATCATCAAGCCCTGTTGAAGGATTTCCTGCTGAAGCAACACCTCTAATGTCAGCAATTAAGCCACGAGTCTGTTCAAAAAATACTCTCATGCTATTCTCATCCTTTCCAACAACTTCTTTTACAGCATCAGTAATGCAACGGATAACCTCAAGATGATGTTGATAACAAGTTTCTACCAAACGAGGATCTACAGAATTAGCTTCGGCTATTCGTGCTAGATGACCAGCATCCGTACTATCCATTGCTTTCATTCTTTCTATAGAATCTAGTTGCCTATCGCATGCTTTAGCTATAAGAATATAGCGTTCTTCTGTTAGCGTTCCATCCAAAATTTTGTCTGTGGCTTTTAATATCTTGTCTTGAACTTGTTCCCAAGCAGTAAACCATTTCGTTGAAGTTCGCTCCATCATTTCCATTATACTTGTTACAAGTTTCCTTCGATCAGCAATAGATTCTCCAATCATGTCCATAAATCTTGCTTGATGTTCTGTCACTTGTTTAGCTACTTCCATCATCATTGTTTTTACTTTTGCACTCGCAGCAATTTGCGCTTGTTGTGTTTTAAACCACCCATCAAGCATGGTTCCCGCTAGATATCCAGATGTACCAAGGTGACCATCTCTAAATAGGCGACCACACTCTGAATATTGGGTATTATCAATATAGCGAGAAAGTGATTCACCCGCACCCTTAACGTCAATTTCACACATTTTTTTAATCAGTTCTTCTGTAAATGGCATAATATTTCCCCTATTTTGTTGTACGATATTATAATCGCGTAGTACTTTTTTTAATAAAATACCAAGTTCATCATCACGTTTTTCTAAATCAACATCCAAGTAATGCTGAATAATTTCGGTAGCATATGAGGGTGTTTTAAGAATAAGTTCAATGATTTTTTTGGCAGTTGTTTCAATTTTATCTTTAGCTTTTTTTACTTCCTCCTCTTGGTTAATAGATTGATTTCTTGATGATAAAAGAGAGTGCTCAATACTTGCGGAGATTAATTCAGTTATGATAACGGGTATTAATATGTTAATTATTTTTTTATGTTCTCGCAAAAGTTCATTCTGTTGCAACCATGATATTTCTGCAATATTTTGAGTAGAAGTAATTATTTTTATAGTTTCTTTTATAGCAGCTGTATCCAATAGTAATTGATAATACTCCAAGCATGTTTTTTTGATTGTTTCTATAGAAACCTCAATTTCAAGAAGTCTGTTGTGCCATTCTGAAGAACAAAAGTCTACTACTTGACTTGTTTTATGATCTAATCTGTCTAGATAAGTTTTTGTATGATGGTATTTTTGGTGAGAAGAAAAAAGCCTAGAATGAGAATGATCTTTACCGGAAATCGTTGCAGACGAATGATGTCTATGTTCTCGATGAAAAAAAGCATGAGCATGATGCTTAGAGCTATGCAAATCACTTCCCCTAATTGTTTTGAGCTTATCCCATTTATGAATCGCAGCAGAATGGGAAATTTTCATGGAATGCACATGATGCGTGCCTACAGCCTCAGGAAAATCGTGTGAATGAACCTCAATTTTTGCATCAAGACTTTTGTCTGCGATTAATTCAATAGCATGTTCAGAAGAAGGTGCTGAGTGATGCTCAATAATTGTAGAGTGACCATAAGATGAGTCTATCATTGAACGCTCATTTCTTTCAAACTCATGTGCATTATCTGAATTAGAATGAACATGGTGCTGACTATTACTCCCGTCGGTGTGATGATCATGGCCTGAATGAGTTGAGTGATGAATGCCTACCGTCATTGCTGTCGTTGCTACAGTTCCAGCAATATTTAGAGCAGCATTTGTTGATTTTTGAAAAAGCGAGGCAACTTTAACTACGACTTCATTAATAAAGCTTTTCATTTGTTGAGTATATAAGTCACTCATGCTTCTTTCATAAGCTAGCAAAGCATGAAAAATTTTCTGTTTGTGTTGTTCGTATGGTTCAAATTTTTTCCCCAGATTAAGGGCTTCAAAATCATAATATTGAGCTTCATAAATATCGCTGGGGGACTCTCTAAATGTTTGTATGGATATGTCTTTTAATCTAGTTAAATTTAAACGACCGCTATCAGATATAATGTTTTCTTCTTGCAGAATTTTACATAAATTCCTCACCATTTCTTCAGATAAATCATTGATATCTTCTATACGGAGAAGTCTTTTATGTAAAATAATATGAAATTTATTTAATTCCTTTTCTATAAGAATCGCTTCTCTTTTTATTTCGGAATAAAATTTATCTATACTATCTAAACTAAATAATTGTAACCCTGGAATGGCAAAAGATGTTTGACTCAAACTCTTATCAATGGCGAGGATTAATCGAGTTTCATAATCCTTCATTTTAGTATCATTGTTATAAACAAAATGATCCATCGCAAATATTTTATTTAAAATGGTTTCCCAATAGCGTCGTGAGAATTCTAGTTGAATTATCTTTTTTGCTTCTTTGATTAATTCTGGCCTAATTAACTCACCTGCCATTTTGCTAGATTGAGTAACCACCATGCGAGCTCCAACAGTTGCAACTTTTTCTCCTACTTGTATCGCTGCTCGATTAGCAGCAATAGCTGCCTGTTGACTAGATCGAATTAAATAGTAAGTATTTACAGCATAATTGCTCATATCTGCTGCATCACGAGCAACACTACTAGATGCAACTGTAGAATACCCAGCTGTGATAAGTGCCAATGTTAAAGTAACTGCTTTTTGAATCGTATAAGCAGTTATATTGAGTTCTCTTGTATACGCCGATGTTAAAACACGAAGTATATCTGCCGCTCCTTCCGCTACTAGTGCTAGCCCAAAGTTCGCTAAAAAACCTTGTGGTCCTGCCATTAAAAGAAAGCCAACTACTATTTGTAGCGTACCTAAAATAGTGACTAAACACATGGCTCTCCATGGTAAAGGCTTTCTTTCAGATATATCGTAAAAAAAATCAAAGCCATTGGCTTTATACCAAGAAATCCAAGAAGGAGAAGAATCTATTTTTAATAGTTCCACTTCTATTGGCTTTAGATTAATGATTAATCCTTCGCCTTTGCTCTTAGAACAGTTCAATAAGCTTTTAATCTCTTTTTGAGATAAATAAGCAAATTCAAATGATGCATTACTATATTGTTCATCAGTTGTATATATAATTGGGTACAGATCTTCTTCTTTTAAAGAAAGAAATCCCAATCGAATTACTTTAATAAAAGATAAACTGAGAATGTGATCTACTTGAATTTGAGAGAGGTCATGTATCATTAAATGCATATTAAGAATAAGACATAAAGGTTTTCTTTTTTCATCCAAAGTTGTTATTTTACTTTCTAGAGCTTCTAAGACAGAAAAAATGCTATATTGGCTATCAGAATTAAATCGTATTTCATAGGATTTTGGTATAATGTCTAGTATATCAACAAAAGTAGTTCTTAAATAAGGAAGAGATTCTCCTTGCTCACTTTTAACAAAAATCTTCACAAATGAACCCAGCTCATGATTTTCTTCTAGTATTTCTTTTATCACTGAAAAAAGAATTTCATTTGCGTTATGAATTACAAAAGAAGAGCGCATAGTACTTAGTGATTCAGTTTTTTGTATTTCCTTTATAAGAGAAAGTGCTTCAGCTAATTGAATATCAATTTCAAGATAAACTGGCACAGACTCTGCTCTATCTAAATGATAAACAACATCAATAGTGCTATTCACTGGGGCGCTAATCATTCTTGATACAGAACTTGCGGATGAGGAAGCAAAAGTTGCAGCAACACCGAGATAGTAGTTAAAGTTTTCTATATACCCAACTAATTTTTCCTTTTCTTGCGATAGATCATTAGTAGTTTTAGATGAACTATTGTGTATAGGTTTTTTACGATTCATAGGGAGCAATTTTCTTAGAGTACTATTGATGCTTTCCTCTACTGTCAATGCTTTGCTATCGAAATATATATTAATTACAGGGTGGCTCGCAGCTTTTCTAAATTCAACAAATAGTTCAAGAAAGGCATGACGATTACCTAAATCTAGATTTTTTTTAACTCCTCGTATAGTAATGGAAAATTTTTTGGCAGTGCTTTCTGAGTTAATAATTTCTAGAACTTGTTTATGGCTAATTGCACTAAAAGTATCCGTAAATTGGCTTTCTTCAGTGAAACAATATTGTTCTAAAGAAAATAATAGTTCAGACTTCTGTATTGTTTCTATAGAAAATTGAATAGATTCTTGAAGTGTACGAAGCACTTGAATATCATTGGATATCTGATTAGCAAGATCATCATGAAAGTTCTCTTCTGAGAATTGTTTAATACATTCAATATTAAGCGCTAGTGATTCAGCACGTAAAATTAATATGTCTTTCAATCTTTTTGCAACGGAATTCAAATATCTAAGTGATTCTTCTTTGTAGTTTTCTCTGACACTTTTAAGCAGTATATATACCCTATTAAATGAAGCAATATATGTATAATCAGGATCTGCTATTAAGGCTTGAGTGTAACAATACTCCGCCAAACGTAAAAAATTTAACTTATTAAATAAACTCACCCAAAAATTTGATTGTCTAATAAATTTGTTTCCAAGATTAACCCAATAAATAGGATTTTCAATGAGACGGTTGTCCTGGTAATAAGTCACAATCTTATCACTAAAGGCTTTAAATGCCTTATATAATTTATCTTCGTGAGAAGTCTCAAACGGCGTTTCATTATCATTAAATATCTCACAATCTTTTCCTTTTAGCCATAGTCCCCATTGTTCTTCTACGGTAAGTCGTTTCATGAAGATCATTTCTTTTTTAAAGGTATTTAAGAAAGAAAAAGGTACGTGGCATTCTTTTAATATGTTTTCATAAATAAAATTATCTTCATCGATTAGATGTAATTCTTCATGCAATATTTTTAAATATTGACGGAAAAATACAGTTTTTATTCTATCTATTGGTACAATGTTCTTTCTAATTATTGTTAAATGTTCTCCTTCAACTTTTTCACGTTTTAATTTAATTGTTTGAATAGATTCTTCTATGATACCTAGCTTACGGAGAACTTCATCGCTATGAATAATAAGTTGAGCTGTTCCGGGTTCACCATTCCTAGATGTGCGTCCAAAAATTTGGTCTTCGACGCGTTGATTTTCAGGCAAAAAAGTACAAATAACATGCAATCCACCTGCCTCAATAACTTGCGGTGTTACTTGAGGATCGGTTCCTCTCCCGGCTATATTCGTCGCAATAATAATACTGCCACTTTCTATAAGATTTTCTAGAAATTTTTCTTCCTCAGTATTTCC
>JAGKWX010000013.1 GCA_021151585.1 Alphaproteobacteria bacterium
TTATTAAGCCAGATGAGTTTTAATAAAAAAATAGATAATAATTTATTATCTTCTCTAAAGAAAAGTTTCGGCCAAAAAATTGTTGTACCTTTATTTTTGTTCGCACTTTTGCCTGTGCAAGTCTTGACGATCACCATGATGTTTAGTTTAGGCGCTTTAACTAATGTACAAGCGCGTTTATTAATAAGAGTTATAGAAATCGAATTAAATTTATCTAAACGAATATATAAAGCTTATAAGTGCTGTCTAAGAATTTTAAATTAACAAGGAGCGATCATGCAAAATCAACATTCTCATCAAAACAGTGAATTATTTTCAATAATGGGCTTACTCGCAGGAGTTTTAAACGAGTATTTCAGTCATGCAACTAGCGGCAGTGGCATTCCTGGTATGGCAGTTAGCCATCTGACAACGATCCCGATTTCGCTTGCCGGAGAAGTTGGGCACGGTCGCTCGCTTACAGATGCGGCTGTTAGAGTCGGAGCTGAAACGGGGCTATCTGTATGCGGATATGGAATGCCGGTATTAGCTACGCGCACTGCACAGTTGCTTGATCGTCATGTGCCGAATACAACAGAGTTGAATACAGCATTTAATGAATTGCCTGCTGATTTACAAGAAAGCCTTGGTCAGCCAGATTTGGCTCTATACGGTATTTTGCGCGGGGCGGTTTGGTGCGCGGCGAGAGTTGGCGATGGTTTAGATATTGGTTTGGATTTAATTCAAGGAAAAACAGAATCTTTTCAACCCATAGTGGACTGTTATAACAACATCAAAAACAAGTTAACGACGTATATTGATCAGGCAACAGGACCTAGTGTTTCTATGAGCGCGTCTGATTTTCACCAATTAGCGCGAGAACACATCAATAGTGTTTTAGCAGCGCAAGAATTAAATGGCGCGGGTGGGCTAACTTATCTTACATCGCTTGATCAAGTTTTATCACAAGGCCTGGTGTATTTTGATCAGCAATATAATAAATACATTGTGCCACAGGGTGTTCAGCAATATTTGCGTCAACATGCCTGTAATGTCGAGCAACTCAATCGAGTAAGTCAAATTTTTTCCTCTGAGGCCATTGAAGGAACAGCGAAAAATATCAGTGATGCTTGTACAGAATATTTAAATAAAAAAGATATTATTACGCAAAAAGATATTATTCCGCAACTTCAAGAGCGTTTGGATTCAGAAGCCAAACGCATTAATGATCAATTGTCAGGTTTATCGAGCGTTAAAGGAGCGCGACTTGCGCAACTCACTGAGTTTGGTACAAATCTTTATCAAGTAGGTGCTATGGTAAATCAAATATCATGGGGAGCCATCATGCTGGGTGGTCATCAACGTACGTGGCAAGGTATTGGTTTAGCCGGTCAAGGTTGTATGCAAGTGGGGCAAGCAATGGCCGGCTTTCAAGCTGCGCAAGCAGCGATGGCGGCTGGTGCGATGATGCCTATGATGTGCACCGGAGTTGGCATGGCAGTGGGCTTGATTAGTATTGGTTGCGCGTTGTTTGCCAATGATGGCGATGATAATGGCTTGGGAGAAGCCTTGCAGGCTATTAGCCAATCCATAGAACAATTGCGTCAAGAGATGCGAGAAAATTTTGAAATCACTTGGGAAATGTTAGGGTATATCAATGATAAGCTTAATAATATAACGACTCTCATTTATCATGGCGAAGTCAATAATCAGCGGCGTTTTAATATACTTTACCATACTTTGGTAGAATCATTTGATTATGTATATTCATCCATTAAAAGCATGCGTGAAAATGCGACAGCTCAAGCAGAGCATAATCATCAAGAATTAGTCGATTACTTGACGTATATTGGAGAATTGCGAGCTGTAGAAGTAATTAGACAATTGCAATATGCGCATGGTGAAGAAGGAAAAAGATTTATTGATAAATTTGTCAAACATTCAACAACGTTGCAACAAGCTTTAATCACTGAGGCAAGAACAAAAGCACGCTCTGGGAAATTAAGCACATTAAATGGCGGGCTGCAAGAAACCGATAGTATTATATATGATTTACTTTTAACAGCGTTAAGTGACGAAGAAATAAGTTCGGGATATATTCAACGCTTAGGTTTACTGAGTAGTTTATCGGCAGCTATATTGCCTTCTCTAGGTGACTACTCTTTGATTAATCCAAAGCTTTGGAGAAATCTATTAATCTCTTATGTTGATTTAAATAAGCGAGCAAAAGATAAAATTTTTGAACTTCCAAATTACGCAGAGTATTTAGAAGAAATTTCAGCGGTGAAACAAGAGAGTGTAAAAGTGACTAAATTTTTAGAATCAGTACAGGGTTCTAAAGAATTGTGGAATTTATTGATTGAACGATATATCACAGCTGTTTCTGAATTGCGCAATGATTTTGAATCAAAATTTGAAGAGCAGCGCAAAGCGATGAATCGTCAGGTTAATCTTCCTGAAGAAAATAAATATTTGTTGTTAACAGAGTCGGTTGATGAAGCTATTGCTCGAATAAGTCAGCTTAGCGAAGATGAAAGGGAGGCGATTGTTAAGGGATATTTAGAGAGAGTTGTTCGTGTACCTTATGAGCATATTCAAATAATGTATGGTCGTCTAGAAGTAAAAAATATGTTGCATGATCCAATAATGTTGTTAGGTATATTGTATGGTAATGTTGTTGTCAGGGTTGAAAAAGAACATTTAAGAAAAGGCCCGCCTGGCCCTGGTAGACTTGAGGATGGTGGAAATGGTTTTGATCATGAAAATGGTTTGATGGTAAATTGGGGGCGAGCAATTAATCCTGACGTTGGAGCGCGTTGTTTTGGAAATGCTCCTACTGAGGTTATACATTGGAGTTTTAACCGTCACATTACAAAAATTTCTATATCAATCAACACGATTCAAATTAATCAAGCTTTTGTTGATAATAATGATAGTGAAAGCCGCTCATATCATAATGGTGGTTGGTATGATGAAGTTAATATTGACCGTACAAGAATTTGGACTCAGCCAAGTCTTGATCAAATAAATCAAGAGGCTAGAATGTCTGTCGATAATTTTATTATACATTCAGCTCAAGACCCTATGAAAAATATTCGTCGAGAAATTGAGGAAATTTTAGAATTTAATAGATTACAAGCTGTTGCTATAATTAAAAATCATTTAAATATAAATTCTAATTATGCAAGATATAATAGGGTAAGAGTAGAGCTATTTGTGTTTATTAAGCTGATCAATCCTTCAATTCAATTTTTAACTCAGAAGGAAATTGAAAAAAGATTAGATGCGATAAAAGCTGATGGCTCAATTGAGCGTGTGAATAATTTATTCGAATTATTAACTGAAGACCTGTTAATTCGTGATTTAACAGATTCAAATGGAGAAAATTTGAGACGTTGTTTACTGCATTTAACAGACGAAAATGCAAGCAGGGCTATTCAGAATGCTGTTGAGCCACATGCAGCCACTGGAGACCCGCTTGGATTAGCTAAGAGCAACAAGAAAGCGCAAATTCAATTTTTATTAAATGATTGGATTTCAGTTGATTTAAAAGATAATGCTCTTTATCAAGAAATGACGATGGCCACAGCTTTAATTGAAGATCTGAAAGAAGAGTTGAGTTTAGAGCGTTTATATAATCGAAAACTTACTGTTGTTGAAGAAAAACTTGATCAAATGTTAAGTGCTATTGATATATTAACCGCGCATAAAAATATATTAGATGAACTTATTCAGAATAATATTTTACCAAGTCATGACACGTTGACATTGTGTCAAGAAAAATTGACGATGTTAATAAAAGCTTCTGAAAATTTGAGGGAAGAAGTTAATGGATATAAGGAAAAGTTAGGGCAAATTCATTCGGGCAGTCAAAGAGCATTGACATCGGGTAGTAGGCGGATGTATGTAAATTTCTACCAGTCAGCTGCGGCAAAAGAAAACGGCTCTATGAACAATCGTGTGGTTAAACAAAGTCAAGGCTATATTCGACATAAGGTGTTGGGAGATGGAAACTGCGGATATACTGCACTTGGAATAACTCGTGAAGAGGCAGCAAAACTTCTTTTAAATGAAAGCCTAAATATTCGCGATATAATCAAGATTCCTGTTAGGCAAGCATTAGTAACTAAAGATTTTTATCAGTATTTGGTTGATAATAGTATTACCAATCTTGGGCATGATGAGCTTGTAGCAGAAATCGAAGTTAATATAGATGTGATAAATGCTTATATTCACTATGATGTAGCACTTCGTCGTATTGATTCTGGTTATAGTCATCCTGCTGTTTTGCAAGCGTTAGCGCATATTAAAAATATTGAATTACATATATGGCAATTAGGAAAAAATAACGTCTTGGTGCAGCATACTGTTTATGACGAAAATTATGCTGTCTACACTCCACCTCAAGTTGATAGTCGTGTTGATTTGCTGTTCGTTAATGGCAATCATTTTGACCGATTAGAGTTGCGCGGGTATGAAAATAACATGGCAAGTGAAGGCATTTACCCACTCGATTCTTCATGGGGCCCAAATTTTTACCAGTCAGCTGCGGCAACAGGAAACGAAGCGCAACTTGCGATTGCTTATAACCACTAATTTATTAAGGAGCATATTATCATGGCATTAACACCAGAACAAAAAACACTTTTTTGGCAATATATTCAAGGAGAAAATTCAGCGGAAGTGCTGAAAAATTTTCTAGAAGAGATTGAAAGTCAGTCTACAGAAAATCTTATGGAGCTATGGCGATTAAAAAATGAACACGGGGATTATGCGCTACATGTTTTATGTCAAATACAGCAGAAAAAACAGAGCACGCAAGAAAAAATACAATTACTTCTTCAATATTCATTAGATCTTGATCTTCGAGATCGTTATGGAAGAAAGGCAAGTGATCTGTTGAGTATGACAGAGGAGGATAAGATAATAAAAGCCTATTTTGATGTATACGAGTTTCGTAAAAAAATTGCTAAGGAACAACGACTTGATGATAGTAGAATCTCCATGTTAATTCAAAAATCACTCAGTGATATATCTAAATTAAAGAGCATTGAAAGTGGCGTTTTGGTGTTAGGCAATTCGCGTGTTGGAAAAAGTACCTTAATTAATTATCTGCTTGGTGTTGATTATACTATTGGGTATGTAGATGATGAAATAACAGCCATTCCTGGTCAAGAAGAGCGAGCTCGTGTTGGTCGAACGGAAAACTCTGAAACGTCTGTTCCTACGATGCATCATTTGTCTGAAAGTGTCGCTTTGATAGATTTTCCAGGATTTGACGATAATCGATCGGTAAACTCGCAAGATCTTAACCCATATATTGTTGCCGCAAATGTTGGTAATTTTTTAATTTCTAAAAAAATTAAAGAAGTTAAAAAATTCTTGATAGTTTTTGCCTGGGATCAATTAAATGTTGGTAATATTAAAAATTTTCGAGATCCATTGTTACAATTTTTAAACATGATTGATGAGAAGGACTTAACAAGCGCTTTAGATGTAACTCAACTATGGGTAACAAAATCAAATAAAACGGTTGAGGCTTGCACGATTGAGAGTGTTAAAAGAAAGTTTGAAAGATTGCAGCGCCAAATTATCTCTGGGGGCGCCCCATTGGCTTCTCAGCAAACTAGAAAGCTAGATCAGTTTTTTGCTTACATGCAAGAATTTACTGAGCGTATGATTGTTATTCCAATAATAACCGATGCAAAAACAAAGCAACTATTTGATCAACAACTGCAACTAGATGCGCATTCCTTTTCTATGGAAAATTTGGATTTTGCTTTCGATACCTCTTATTTAGAAGCTTTCAGAATATTTGTAGACACTGTTGATCAATATAATTATGTAATTGGTAAAAATTATCAATTACATACATCAAGTAATAGCGCATGGATAGAGCGTTTGTCTCAAACTGAAGGGCGATTGCGTGAAATACTGAGGGATATATCTGTTGAAAGTTTCATTGATCCAGTCAAAGAGCTGAGCAAAATAGTTGATGAAGAATTAATTCAACATAAAGAGTCAATTCTTAGTAATCGAGATTCTATAAAGTGTTATGAGGCTTTGCAAGGCGCAGCTACATTTTTTTCTGCTGATATAGAGAAAATACGGGCCTGCAATGCTGAGGTACTTCCTTTGATTGGGCGTTAAATAAGGTTATATGCATACTTTTCAAGAGCTTCTTCAGATATGGTCATATGATTTGCACTCACGCGATATTCATCGAATTTGCTCTGCTATCTCAGATATTCATTGTTACATCGAAGACGACGATGATTTGGAGACGATGGATGAAGAAGGTGTCATGGTTCAGATAGTCGAACTTTTTTCAATAAAAAGTTTAGATTTGTTTGTAAGTCATGAAAAAACCTTTAATCAATTACTTGATATATTGCAAGTAATCGTAGATTATTCTGGTGATAGTCTTGAGCATTTTTCAAAGAATCGAACGGTTTCTGTTTTAATCGGTTTTTTTAATGACGACCCATTTAATGATAATATTCTTTTAATTCTCTTGAAATTAAAGGGGCTGATTAATCTAGAAGAAAAAGTTAAAAATATACGTTTTTTTCGTTCATTGCTCTTGTATTCGACGCAGCCGTCCACCGAATTTCGCTTACATGGTTTAAAAATAATAAGCGTGCTATTTTCGCTCATGGGCCATTTTGGATTCAAGCTCATAAAGTCTTATGGGATGTTGTCGCAACTTATAAATTTGTTGAATGATGATAATTCTTGTTCTGAATCAAAAATGATTATTTTGACTATATTAAAGGATATTTTTCATGCTGATGAAAGCATAAGAGTGTTAAGTATTGATGAGGGGATTTTGCCAGTCTTGTGTCAAGCTATGTGTGATCAATCGAGTGACGTAAATATAATAGCTTTTGATATTCTTTTGCAAGGGGTGTCTTCTTGTTATGCTTGGCGATTAAATGTATTTAGTGAAAGTTTTCTGAAGACGCTAAGAAATTTGACGCTAATATTTCCTGAAAATACTACTTTACATGAGCGTTTTAATGCCATTGAGGTTCTTCGCCTGAGGTTTTCTCGCTCACGAAATATTTATGACTATTTTCAAGATAGTGGCTTACCTTTTTTGGATTTCAAATTTATATCTAATATAGGATTAAATGCTAAGGATGATATGATAGCCCCTAGAGATGTATTTTTTTACAAATATTTAAGTGACAATATTTATGGCGCCTATTTTGTTGGTCGATTTTTGATGGATCTTGTTTTTATTCAACATTATCCTTGCGCGCTTGAAAGCAAGATCGTGCGCCAGAATATCGGTCGTGAGCTTGATGTTTTGCAGGCTATTGATCATGAAAACATTTTAACAATAAAAAAAATATTATTGCCGGAATATAATTCTCCTCAAGCGTTATACCATTTACCCTGTATGCCTATTATGCTAGATCAGTTGATTGGAATGCCATTATCTTTTTTTATTCCAATTATGATTGATTTGGCCAAAGGTTTGGATTATTTGCATTTACAGCGTATTTGTCATGGTGCAATTACTCCTCAAGCATGTATTATTGTTGAAGGCAAGGCTAAATGGTTTGGGGGAGGGGTGTTATCACTTCAGCAGCTTGTTCAGAAAACCGATGCATCAAGTTTGTTGATGATGGATTATTTGCGCTGGCAGTCACCTGAGGTGATTTTTTCAGCAAGCCACACTTGCCGCGCTGAAGATGATATTTGGTCATTAGGCTTGCTTTTTTATTATATGGTAGGATTGGGTTTGCCATTCGCTGCATGTGAAAGTGAATCGGCCATAAAAGAAAAAAATCACATTCCTTTAAGTGATATGATTCCGACAATTTTTGAAGAGAAATTTCCACATTTTAGTGTATTGTTAAAAAATTGCTGGCTTGAAAGAAGCGTGCGATCAAAATCTTCGGAAGTGCTTGAGCAGTTAATGCATCGCTAATTTTTACCTGTCAGTATTAAGTGATTTTGCGACAATCTTCGCGTCAAAATTATTGGACATAAGTAATTATTTGTATTGATATTTTACAAAACCACATTCCGTTGTCTGCTAAGCCAGTGTGTTGCAAAAAAATTATGTTGTACTAC
Source organism: Alphaproteobacteria bacterium (assembly GCA_021151585.1). Classification (GTDB taxonomy): domain Bacteria; phylum Pseudomonadota; class Gammaproteobacteria; order JAGOUN01; family JAGOUN01; genus JAGOUN01. The sequence goes on from JAGKWX010000013.1 coordinate 8,065, forward strand.
ATGTGGAGCATGTTGAGTAGGTTCCCTTTATGCACTGAGTGGCGGTATATATATTGTTACATCCTGCATTCTCATATGAAGAGCTGCATGTCGTATTGTTTGGTGGTGATAGAAAGCATGTTGGGTTATTATAAGTGACGCACTCTCCTGTAGGGCGTATTGTATCGAGACAGGTCGACATGTTTGATCCTAAAGGCTGGCAAGTGCCGCCTTGGCAGGTGTTATATGGATCACATGCTGAAGGTGAAGGTGGTGAAGCAGGTGGTCACGAAGATGTTGAAGCACTTAACAAGTTAATTTTATACCTGTTTTTCAGATTAATTTTTTGATTTTAGATAATTTTATATAGAGGATAATGCCTCTTTGTGCTTTACATTATCTTAGCTCCTGTTTACAATTGCGCAATAAAATTGCAAATATTGATAGAGTTTTTTCTCTATTTTTGTCCGTAAATATAAAATACTAATACTATTTGGTGAATAAAAGCACATGATAAATAAAAACAAATCGATGCAGCAACAGTGGCAGGAGTCTTACTTAGATGCGGAAAATGCCGCTTATTTGGCGATGTTAGAAAATGATGTTCTTGAATCGGAGCATCAATCAATCATTCAAGATCTTATTGCATCAGCTGATGCTGGTTCCGTTATGGGGCAAGCGCAAGGTTCGTTTACAGAAAATACTGGTGTTGCAGATCTGATCCAGGCTTTTCGTGCTTATGGTCACCGTCTTGCACATCTTGACCCATTGAATTTGTCGCAACCACTTGGTCATGAAAAATTGTCTCTTGAGTATTACGGTTTACAACAAGATGCCGCAGCCATCACTGTGTTTGAGAAATATAAAAATATTTATGCTCATCACATTGGTTATGAGTTTGCTTACATAGAAAATATTGAAGAACTTGAATGGTTAGAACATGAGATTGAAAAAAATAATGGTCAATTTCATTTGTCCGCTGAAGAGAAGAAAGCGATTTTATCTGATTTAATCACATCGGAAGGTTTGGAGAAATTTTTAGGCCGTCGTTATGTTGGTAAAACACGTTTTTCGATTGAGGGGTTAGACAGTCTAATCCCCTGTATGAATGAAATTGTTGCGCAGGCGTCTAAGACCAAGATTGATGAAGTTATCATTGGTATGGCGCACCGCGGTCGTTTAAATGTTATGGTCAATGTCTTAGGGATGAAGCCTTCATATCTAGTCGATTATATGGATAGTAAATTAATTGATCCCGATTATGCTGGTGATGTTGTCTATCATCTAGGTTTTTCGTCAAAAATGTCAGTAAATAATCATGATATGATGTTAACCATGGCGTTTAATCCATCACACCTTGAAATTATTTCTCCTGTCGTTATGGGGGCGGTAAAGGCAAATCAAGCAACACATCCTGATGTACTGTCTGTTTTATTACATGGTGATGCGGCGTTTGCTGGGCAAGGTGTTGTCATGGAATCATTTGCCATGTCTCAAACGCCTGGTTACTCAGTGGGTGGTTCAATTCATATTGCTACTAATAATCAAGTTGGGTTTACTACGAGTAATCCGCAGGACGCTCGTTCTAGTATGTATTGTTCTGATATCGCAAAAATGATTGCTGCTCCGGTATTTCATGTTAATGCTGATCATCCTGAGGCGGTTGTTTTTGTTACCCGTTTAGCGATGCGTTATCGTGCGAAATTTCGCAAAGATGTGGTTATTGATTTGGTAGGTTACCGCCGGTATGGCCATAACGAAGCTGATGAGCCTTCTGCAACTCAGCCAATGATGTACCATACGATTAAACAACATCAACCAACCCGTGCGATTTACGCTGATAAGTTGATCAGTGAGCATGTCGTCAATCAAGATGAAGTTGATGCAATGATTGCTAGTTATCAGCATAGTTTAGATGCGGGTGATTCTTATAAATCCATCACGGCTACGATGGTAGACTATCAAATGCCAGAAGAGTGGTCAGAATATTGTAATCAGTCTTGGCGTGCTAACTATGATTCACGTATTTCTGTGCAAGAATTTAAAGTTTATGCACAAGGTTTATTGAATCTACCAGAAAATTTTGTGTTACAAACACAAGTTAAACGTATTATGGATGCGCGACTAAAAATGGCATCTGGTGAAGTTTCTGTCGATTGGGGGTTTGCTGAAAACTTGGCTTACGCCTCTTTGCTTGCAAAAAATTATTCTGTTCGTTTATCTGGTGAGGATGTGCGTCGGGGTACATTCGCTCACCGTCATGTGGTTGTTCATGACCAACAAACGGGTGAAGTTTATATGCCGTTAACTTCGGTCGCTACAGGTCAAGCGAGGATGACCATTGTTGATTCTTTATTATCTGAAGAAGCTGTTATGGCTTTTGAATATGGTTATGCTACTGCTGACGCAAAGACCTTGGTCATGTGGGAGGCGCAATATGGTGATTTTGTTAATGGTGCCCAAGTTGTTATTGATCAATTCTTAAGCGCCGGCGAACAAAAATGGAAACAATTGTGTGGGTTGGTGTTGTTGTTACCACATAGTTTTGAAGGTGCGGGCCCTGAGCATTCTTCTGCACGTTTAGAACGCTTTTTGCAATTATGTGCGCAAGATAATATGCAAGTTTGCGTGCCTTCAACGCCTGCGCAAATCTTTCATTTGTTGCGTCGGCAAGTGTTGCGTCCTTATCGTAAACCTTTAATTGTGATTACGCCTAAGAGTATTTTGCGTCATAAACTAGCGGTCTCTTCTATAGACGATTTTACAGAGAAGCAATTTGAATTAGTTATTGCTGATACGGAGATAACAACGCCAAGGCGCGTTATTTTGTGCGCCGGTAAAGTCTATTACGATTTGATTTCTGCGCGTATGGAATCTAACAAGACGGATGTTGCTATTGTGCGAATAGAACAATTTTATCCATTCCCTAAAGAAGAGCTGGTGAATGCATTGTTGCCTTATAGCCGCGTACAAGATATTGTTTGGTGTCAAGAGGAGCCGCAAAATCAAGGTGCGTGGATGTATATTCGCGATGAAATATCGGCGTGTTTAAGCGAGCAGCAAAAGCTAAGCTATATTGGTCGACCAGCGTCAGCTTCACCTGCGACTGGCTTTGCTAAGGTGCATGCAATTGAGCAGGCTGCCTTAGTCAATAGGGCGCTTGCGATATAATCGTGTTACTTTTGACCAGGATTGTAACTTCCACTGATTTTTGATTTTAGTGTAACGTTGCCAGTATTGAAATCTACATTCATGCCTGTTGCGTGAATTATTGATCCTGGTTGTACTATGGTCACTGGGGCATCCGTTGTGGCCATGTTTTTCTCGGGCGAATAGCTGATTTTTTCTGTTAGTAACTGTGTGTTCTTATGATTATTAGTATCCGCCCCAGAAATATCAACATGTTCTATAAAGTCGATTAACGCTTCTCCGTGTGTCGCGAGCGCATATTCTGCAGTGATCTGCCATTTATCATTTTCTGAATTATATAAGTATAATTTTGGAGTGACGGCATAGGTTTTATTTTCTTGTTTGTAGTGGTTTAAACGTGGCGTTATTAATTCATAGCGCTTGTTGCCAGTACTAGAAAATTGAGTGGAAATAACGTGGGTAGCAAAAGCATCATAATCATTTTCGAGGGCCAATTTTTTTGGTTTAGCTGGCGTTGAATTGTACCAAAGTATAGCCCCGGCAATGACCACGAGTATAAAAAGTAAAATGTTATAAAATAATGAAGAAAACAGTAAGCGCATCAAGTTATTCCTGCGCGTAATAAATCATGCAAATGTACTATGCCTATAGGTTTATGTTCATCATCGACAATAAATAATGATGTGATTTTATGTTTTTCCATTAACTCTAATGCTTCTGCGGCAAGCTGGTTGCGTTTGATCATCTTTCCACCGGGTGACATCAGTTCTGACATGCGTGCGGAATGAGGGTCTTTAAGTTGGCCAATGGTACGTCGAATATCTCCATCTGAAAATACGCCACATAAACGACCATCAGCATCAACAACAGCTGTGATGCCAAATGTTTTTTCTGACATCTCGGCAACTGCATCAGGTAACAAGGTGTCTAATGTGACTATAGGCAAGGTTGTGCCTGCATGCATGATATCTTCAACGTGAATCAGCAAGCGCTTGCCTAATGTTCCGCCTGGGTGAGAGATCGCAAAATCTTCTGCTGTAAATCCTCTGTATTGTAGCGCTGCAATCGCAAGTGCATCACCCATAGCCAGTGTTGCAGTGGTGCTGGATGTGGGTGCCAAGCCCAAAGGGCAGGCTTCTTTTTCAACGCCAATGTCTAGGTGAATGTTTGCCGTTTTTGCGAGAGTCGACTCGGGTTTTCCGGTCATTGCTATAAAAACAATATCGAAACGCTTTAACATGGGTAGTATAGATAAAATTTCCTGTGTTTCACCTGAATTCGAAATAGCAATAACGACGTCATCACGTGTAATCATGCCTAAATCGCCGTGGCTGGCTTCGCCTGGGTGGACAAAAAAGGCGGGTGTTCCGGTGCTGGCGAGGGTTGCAGCTATTTTATTGCCAATATGTCCGGATTTACCCATGCCGGTGACAACAACGCGTCCTTTGCAAGAGAGGAGTAGATCAACAGCTTGAACGAATTGATGGTCTAATTTGTGAGAAATATAAGTAATAGATTGACTTTCTGTCTCTAAAACCTTTTTGGCTAAGGCCAATACATCTGCATTGCTTGCTGTTCGCATGATTTTATTATTCGCAAAAGATTGATACTAACCTATTTGCTGTAAAAATGAAAATGATAACACTGTTGCTTAATACGTCTATTTATTGATATAACTATACAATACTTATGTTTTTTGGAAAAGGTGTAATGCCAAATCAAACTTGCATTAAAATAGAACATCTCACTTTTTCTCGCGGCACTCGTAAGATTTTCGATAATCTTAGTTTGGAAATACCGCGTGGTAGTATTGTGGCTATTATGGGCCCGAGTGGTACCGGAAAGACGACGCTATTGCGTTTAATTAGTGGTCAACTGCGTCCTGATCACGGTGATGTTTTTTTTGATGATGTTAATGTCACAGGGTTATCGCGTACTGGTTTATATGAGATTAGAAAAAAGATGGGTATGCTGTTTCAAAGCAATGCTTTGTTTACAAACTTGTCGGTCTATGACAATGTTGCGTATCCTTTGCGCGAAAGACGCGATCTTTCTGAGAGTTTTATTCGCAATATTGTTTTAATGAAATTGCAAGCAGTAGGTTTGCGTGGTGCTCGTGATTTGATGCCGCATGATTTGTCTGGTGGCATGGCGCGACGCGTTGCACTTGCGCGTGCAATCGCTATGGATCCAGAGTTAATTTTATATGACGAGCCTTTTACAGGCCAGGATCCGATTTCAGTTGGCATGATTGTTAAATTGATGCGCTTGCTGAATAAAAGCGCGAATATGACCAGTGTTATAGTGTCTCATGATATCGATATTACCTTTAATTTAGTTGACTATGCTTTTGTCGTAGCGGATGGCAAGATTATCGGTCAGGGCAAGCCTGATGAATTGCTTCATAGCACTAATGAGCAAGTGAGGCAGTTTTTAAATGGACTGCCAGACGGTCCTGTGCCATTTCATTATCCAGCACAAGAATTTGCCACCGATTTGATGGAGGGTTGTTAGTGTTACAGTTAATAAAACGTATTCAAAATGTGGGTGCTGCAACGTTGAATTTTATTTCGCGAGTCGGTGACGCGGGTTTAGTGTTAATTGGCGCAGTGTTTAAGCGACCTAATTGGCATAAAAATTTTCCTTTATTGGTCCAGCAAATATATATCGTTGGTTTTTTATCGTTACCGATTATTATTGTTGCTGGTGCGTTTATTGGAATGGTCTTAGCTTTGCAAGGTTATAATATTTTAGATAAATTTGCTGCTGCAGACGAGTTAGGGCCGTTAGTCGCATTGAGTGTTGCGCGAGAATTAGGGCCTGTGGTCACTGGTTTATTATTTGCCGGTAGGGCAGGATCATCTTTAACAGCTGAAATTGGCTTAATGAAAGCAACAGATCAGTTATCGAGCATGGAATTGATGGCGGTAGATCCTATTCAGCGCGTTGTTTCACCGCGTTTTTGGGCCGGTTTTTATAGTATGCCGTTGTTAACAATTATTTTTAGTATGTTTTCGATTTTTGGTGCTTACGGTGTTGGTGTTGATTGGATTGGTTTAGATCAAGGAAGTTTTTGGTCCAATATGCAAGCTGCCGTTGATTTTCGTATCGACATTGTTAATGGCATTATTAAGAGTATTGTTTTTGGCTTTTTTACAACATGGATTGCAGTTTATCAAGGCTATGCTTGTGTGCCAACCTCTGAGGGTATTTCGCACGCGACAACACGCACGGTTGTATTTTCTTCGTTGATGATTTTGGGATTGGATTTTGTATTAACCGCAATGATGATGGGAGGCTGGTAAAATGAGAAATAAGGGTGTTGTTGAGTTTTTAGTAGGCATATTTTTACTGTTAGGGATTGCTGGATTAGTGTTTCTTGCGTTTCAAGTGAGTGGCTTGACGCAACGCAGTATGTCGCATGGTTACGTCATCACAGCGGATTTTGATAATGTTGGTGGCTTAAAAGTACGTGCGCCAGTTGAAATTGCGGGTGTTGTTGTAGGGCGAGTGATGGATATTGAATTAGATCCGCAAACTTATAAAGCTGTTGCCACCTTGTTGATTTATAATCAGTTTTCTATTCCTAGCGATTCAACAGCTAGTATTTTAACGCAAGGCTTGTTAGGGTCGAACTATTTAGGTATTTCACCTGGTTATGCTCCAACAAATTTAAAATCAGGTGATACTGTTCAGCGTACGAATTCGGCGCTTATTTTAGAACAATTAATTAGTCAGTTAGTGTTTAATTTGAAAAAATAATAGGTTGTATAATGAAAAAATATAGTCATTTTCTATTGGCCCTAGGCTTATCTATGCCAGTATTTGCTTTGGCTCAAACTGCTACAAGCACGACGACATCAACATCAACAACATCGTCAGCAACAAGTACTAGCTCCGCCTCGACGGCAAGTGGTTCTGTGCAAACTGTTTCTTCCTGTGAGTTGATGAATCCTCAAGCGTTTGTACAAAATACAGTTAACCAAGTGCTTGGTGTTTTGACTCAAGATCAAAGTAAAATAGCGACTAATTTTTCACTAGTGCAGTTGGATATTCTTGATCAACTGAAGCCATCGATTGGTATCAACGCCATGTCTCGGTTTGTTGTGCCGCCAGCGATTTGGGCTGCTGCTTCTCATAAAGATCGAGCAGCATTTAATGCGGCATTTTTGCAATTTATTGCTCTTTTATATACGGAGCCGCTGCGAAATTTTAGTAATCAAACAATTGAAGTGTTTCCTACGCGTGTATCTTGGCAGACCCAGCAGACTGTGCAAATTAATTCAGTCATTCGAAATCCAAGCGCAGGGCCGCAAGCTGACATCTCGGTTTCCTTTATTTTAATAAAGCATGGTTGCACTTGGATGTTTGTTGATTTTGTCGTGGAGTCTATGAGTGCTTTAAATTCATTGCAACAGCAAATTCAATCTATTGTCTCTGACATGTCTAACCCAGCTCTGTCTGATTTAACGCGAGTAATAATTGCTCATAATCAAACGTCATCCTCATAAAGGAATCATCATGTTAGCGAAAGTTTTGCAGCACAATGAAGTAATCACAATAGAGGGCGATATCGTTTTTGAAAGCGTGGCAAGGCTGGAGCACGATATCGTCAGCTTGTTTAAACAGAGTCCATCTTTGTCAGAGTTTTCTATTAATTTAGCTGGTGTATTGCAAGTGAATAGTGCTGCTTTAGGCTTAATGGTAGAACTAAAAAAATATGTTGCGGCGCGTAATCAGAAAATCGCTTTTATTCATTCTACAGAGCGTTTATTAACATTAGCCCAAGTGTATGGTGTTGAACATTGGTTGGGTTTGAGTGCTTAGTCTTAATAACTAGGAAGATCATATGATTGATTTTATTTATTCTATTCCACCCTTTGTTTTACGTTTATCAATCAATGCTGTTATCTTATGTATTTTGCTGGGTAGTGCCTTGTTGGTAAAAAGGCATATTACGCACCATAACGATGATCATGAGGCCGTTAATGGCGTTTCTTCTATTGTCTCGGTAATGTATGCTATTTTTATCGGTTTTGTTATTTTTTCTTCAGTGAACAATTTACAAACCGCGACAGAGGCGGCAAGAACAGAAGCTCATATTGTGAGTACTATTAACTACGACGCAAGCTTTTTTTCTGCATCAACAAGTATGGAAGTGAGAAAAATTTTGCAAGCCTATTTGCATGATGTTATTGAACAAGAGTGGCCTGCGATGCAAGCTGGTCAGGTTAACAATGCTGCTTTACAACCATTATATCAGTTAAAAGACCTCATCCTTGCGCGTCAGCCAAATAGTTTGAATGATGTGCAGGTTCATCTTTGGACTGATTTAATTCGGCAAACTAACAATTTATTCCAAGAGCATGAAGATAGAATGCATTATGCGAAAGATTTATCGCTCAATAGTGGCGTATGGTATTGCTTAATTTTGGCCACAATCATGATGCTCGTCTCTAGTTCTTTTTTTCATTTTGTCGATCGTCGTAAATACTTTATTATGATAATTTGTATAGGTGTGATTACGGGATTGCTATTATTTTTACAAACCAGCATTAATTTTCCATACCGCGGCTATTATGGCGTTACATCAACCGGATACCAGGCGTTATTGACCCAGCTAGATCTTTGGTGATGCGCTAAATGTGATTAACCGTGGTGCTTGATCTTGGCAGGCAATGATTGCATTGCCTTCATCATTGCTCCACGCGCCTAAAACTAGTCGATATCCCATGTGATGTGCCAATTTAACTTCATGCTGCCCTGGGCGGTGCGTGTGGCCATGAATTAGCCATTGTGCATGATTCATCTCAAGCGCGTCTACGACACTTTCTTGCGCAACATCCATGATATTGCTGGATTTTTTTGTAAGGCTTGCTTGGCTTAGAGCTCGTAGATGAGATGCAATTTTTTTGCGCCATGATAATGGCAATAAAAGACATAGTTTTTTCATCCATGGCGCGAACATGATCTTACGATAACGCTGGTAGGAATGATCGTCTGTGCACAATAAATCACCATGCATGAGTAGCGTTGGTTTTCCATAAAGCAAAACAAAATAGGGGTCGCCCACTAAAGTCATGCCGCAATCTTGTGCGAATTTTTCGCCGATCAGATAATCGCGGTTGCCGTGGATAAAATAAATTTTGGTTCCGGCATTTGAGCAGTCGACAATTGCGGTGCTGACCTTGTGAATCAAGTCGGAGTGATAGTCGTCGCCAATCCAGGCATCAAAAATATCGCCAAGAAGATAGAGGGCCTCAAGCGAAGTCTTGTTAAGACGTAAAAAATCGATAAAACGTTCTAGGGTTGCTGGTTGATCTTCGTTGAAGTGAGTGTCTGAAATAAAGGCTGTGTATTTTTTGCTATCCATGACTTAAATCCTTCGAAATGCTATATATTTCCTGTTATAATACCCTACTTATTTTACAGCTGAAAGAGGTCAGCATCCATGCGAATTATGCTCTTGGGTAGCCCTGGTGTTGGTAAAGGCACGCAGGCACAGTTTATTTGTGAAAAATTTGGTATCCCCCAGATTTCCACGGGTAATATTTTACGTGCCGCCATACAATCTGGCTCAGAATTAGGATTGTCTGCTAAAAGTTATACAGATCGTGGTGAGTTAGTTCCCGATGAAGTGGTTTGCTCGATAATAAAACAGCGCTTGACCGAAGTTGATTGTCAGCCTGGTTTTTTACTTGATGGTTTTCCGCGCACCATTCCTCAGGCAGAAGCATTAGATAATATGGGTGTATCTTTAGATTATGTTATTGTGCTAGATGCGCCAATGGAAGAAATTGTTGCGCGATTAACAGGGCGTCGTTTTCATCCTGCTTCAGGTCGTACTTATCATGTTCTTTTTCAACCACCTAAAGTCGCCGATAAAGATGACCTAACTGGTGAGGCATTGCTGCAACGGGATGATGATAAAGAAGAGGTTGTTCGTCATCGTTTAGCAGTCTACGAGCATCAAACTGCACCGTTAATTGGTTATTATAAACAGCTCTCAGAGCGAGGTAGAGTCAATATTGCGTTTGTATCAGGACTCGGTAATATTGACGAAATCAAACAAAATATCTTGAAAGTTTTATCTAAATAATTGTAGTGGCGGCGCCTTGTGGCTGCCCGGTGTAATAAAGTAAGGCAACTATATGACTGGTTTAACAAGCAGCGAAATTATTTCTGTTAACATTGAAGACGAATTACGCCAATCGTACCTTGATTACGCGATGAGTGTTATTGTTGGGCGTGCGCTGCCTGATGTTCGTGATGGTTTGAAGCCTGTGCATCGTCGTGTTTTGTATGCGATGCATGAATTAGGTAATGCTTGGAATAAATCCTATAAAAAATCTGCGCGTGTTGTCGGTGACGTGGTCGGTAAATACCATCCTCACGGCGATGGCGCTGTGTATGATACGCTTGTCCGTATGGCTCAAACATTTTCCTTGCGCTATGTGTTAGTTGATGGTCAAGGTAACTTCGGTTCTGTGGATGGCGATTCTCCTGCGGCGATGCGTTATACCGAAGTACGTATGTCGCGTTTAACCTCAGAGTTATTAGCTGATATCGAAAAAGATACCGTTAATTTTATTCCAAATTATGATGAAACTGAAACTATTCCCGCTGTATTGCCAACGCGTATTCCGAATTTATTAATCAATGGTTCCGCAGGTATAGCCGTAGGTATGGCAACTAATATTCCGCCGCATAATTTGACTGAAGTAATCAATGGAACAATTGCGTTAATTAACAACCCTCAGATTGAAATCGATGAATTAATTCAGCATATTTCTGGCCCAGATTTTCCGACTTGCGGAATTATTAATGGTCGCGCAGGGATTATCCAAGCTTATAAGACGGGCCGTGGAAAAATTTATTTACGTGCACGCGCAACCATTGAGCGTGATGAAAGTTCGAATCGTGAAACTATAATTATTAATGAAATTCCTTATCAAGTGAATAAAGCTAATCAGATTGAAAAAATCGCCGAGCTTGTTAAAGAAAAGCGTATTGAAGGCATTAGCGCCATGCGTGATGAATCTGATAAAGACGGTATGCGCATTGTTATTGAATTGAAGCGTGGTGAGTCTGGCGAGGTTATGCTTAATAACTTATATTCACTAACGCAATTACAAACGGTATTTGGTATTAACATGGTAGCGTTGGTTGATGGTCAGCCGAAATGCTTGAATCTTAAAGAGGTATTACAAGCTTTTGTAAAACATCGCCAAGAAGTTGTTACGCGTCGCACTTTATGCGAATTAAACAAAGCAAAAGATCGCGCACATATTTTAGAAGGTTTGGGCATTGCGCTTGTTAATATCGATGAAGTGATTGAGCTGATTAAACAAGCTGAAAATCCAACTATTGCGAAACAACAGTTGTTAGAAAAAACCTGGCGTCCAGGACAGATTTTATCGATGCTAGAACGTGCTGGCATGAATCCTGCGTTGACAAATGGTTTGTATCAGTTAACCGATGTTCAAGTGCAAGCAATTTTAGATTTACGTTTACATAAGTTGACGGGTCTAGAACAAGAAAAAATCATGGAAGAATATGATGAGATTTTAGTGAAAATTAAAGCATTGCAAGATATTTTAAATAGTCCAACTTTGTTGATGAATGTCATTAAGGAAGAATTAGAGGCGATCAAGCAACAATACGGCGATGAGCGTAAGACAGAAATTATCGAATCACAATTAGATTTAACCGCTGAGAATTTGATCGCTGATGAAGCTGTAGTGATTATGGTGTCGCAGCAAGGGTATGTCAAACGTCAATCATTGGATAATTATCGCGCTCAAAAACGTGGTGGTCGCGGTAAATCATCGGCTGATGTCAAAGAAGAAGATATTATCGATCAGCTCATGATAGTGAATACACACGATATGTTGTTATGTTTCTCGGACCGTGGCAGATTGTATTGGTTGAAAGCTTATCAATTCCCTGAAACCGGTCCGGCAGCACGTGGTAGACCGTTTAATAATTTATTGCCATTAGCTGAAGGCGAGCGTATCAATGCGGTATTAGCTTTGCGTGACTTCGCGCAAACAGCGTATGTTGTACTTGCAACATCACGCGGTACAATTAAAAAAGTTGCTTTAGAAGATTTCTCACGTCCACGAGCTAGTGGTATTATTGCGATTGATTTGGACGAAGGTGATTATCTTATCGGTGCGCAATTAACCTTTGGTGACAATGACATTATGTTGTTTGCAGATTCTGGCAAAGCGATTCGTTTCCATGAATCCGATGTGCGCTGTATGGGTCGACAAGCCGGCGGTGTGCGTGGCATTAAATTGCAAGCAAACCAAAAAGTTGTTGCCATGTTGGTAGCGGATGAAAGTAAAGATGTTTTAACCGCCACAGAACGTGGTTTTGGTAAGCGTACATCACTCGAAGAATTTAGTCGAATCCATCGTGGTGGTCAGGGTGTGACTTCTATTATAGTGAATGAGCGTAATGGCTTAGTTGTTACAGCCTCATTAGTTAGTGCAGAAGATCAAGTGATGTTTATTAGTGATAAAGGAACGCTAGTTCGTACCCGGGTAAATGAAATTTCTAAAGTTGGTCGAGCTACACAAGGTGTTCGTTTGATTAATTTGCAATCTGGCGAATCCTTGGTGGCCTGTGGCAGAATTGAAGATGTTGAAGATGATGCTTCAGCAATAAATAGTGAATTAGATGTAGTCGGTGTGGAAGAAGCCAGCGACTAATGTTTGTTTTAACTACTGAACCTAGGGTTATTTTAATTATGTCCTATAGTAGTAGCGATTTTATTTTTAACCCCAGCTTGCGCTGGGGTTATTACAATGGTTTTGTATCGTCACTACGATACTTAGTCTATGGTTGATGCGGTGGAGCTGGTTGCGCCCCAGGCTCCCTACTATTCGTGATAAATGAGTCACATAAGTTGGGATACTTGGCTGCTCGAGCAATTAATAACTCAACAACTTCTTGGTGATTGTTTTCGCGCGCTTTACGAAACGCGTCAAAGTTTATTGCCATAAGCATGTCTAATAACAGTTGATTTCTTATTCCGTAATCTAAGTAAGTTTTAACCTCAGATAGTTTTCCTTGTTTGGCAGAGTTGCGAAACAGAAAAAAATCGTTCTTAATAAATTCATGTCGATAAAGATTATCTGCATCAGTAGATGTGGTTGAGTTTATATATTCTGGCATGGCATTATATGTTTAATTATTTTTCTTTATTAACAAAATACAGTCCGGCTAAAACAAAAGCGAGGCTTGCGATGTCGTACCACGCTAAGCTGACATGAAAAAATAATACACTTAAAATCATGGCAAATACAGGAAACAGATTCAAATAAAAACCGGATTGTTCTGGGCCAAGTACCTTGACGCCTTTATTCCAACCTAGATAAGAAATGACATAGGTTATGATTGAAGTAAATAGTAAGCCGATAATCGTTACGCTGTTAACTATCATGGCATCACCTAGGGCAATACTCCACAGTTCGAATGGCAAGAGAAATACTGATCCCAGAACGGCAATAATAAACAAAAAGGGTAAGCCGTATAGTGATGCAGGTGCTTTGTCTAATAAGATGGAATATCCTGCCCATGCTGTCACTGAAAGCAGCATCCATCCGTCGCCAGCATTAAAAGTAATGTGTTTTAGCGCGCTAAGTTCGCCACCTAAAATTAGTAAAATCACAGCAATAATGCCACAGGCTATGCCTACCGCCTTTCGTAACCCAATCCAGCGACGAAAAAAAATAGCCGATAGTAAAATAATGACAACAGGGGTTAGGCCATTAATTAACCCAGCATTGACCAACTGTTCTTTGTGCAGCGCTTGTACGGCCGCGGTAGAGCAAATTGATGCGCCAAGTAAAGCTAAAATAGATAATATGCCGATGTTTTGTTTAATCACTAATTTTTGTTTCAGCGATTGTTTGATTGCAAACGGAAAAAGGAAGACGGCCGTTAATAACCAACTCCAAAACGTAAAGTTAATTGCTGGATTACGATTCACTTCATCTGATACAAAAATACTACAGGAGCCGGCTAGAGCCACAAACGTTAACAAAACAGAAGCTTGTCTTTTTTTCATATACTAAACCTGTAATTTTTATCCTTATCGTTCTAGAGTGCCAGAAAATCATACTAATATGCAAGCTTGATTAACAAACCAGGGTTTGTTGTCATAAAAATTTGTCACCTAGATTATGCTTTGTTGCCTAGTAATTTTGTCAGCATGGCACGAGTATTTTTACAAAAAACTATCGGTTTAGGGTAATGAATATTTGCTGGCAATTTCGATGGATCATGTAATAATTTGCTCGGGACATCTTTTAGTTCAGGGCAGTATTTTTTGATGAATTCTCCCTCTGGATCAAAGCGTTCACTTTGTCGAATAGGGCTAAATACTCGGAAATAAGGCACGGCATCACAACCAGTTGATGCTGCCCATTGCCAGCCCCCATTGTTGGCGGCAAGATCGCCGTCAATTAAGTGCTGCATAAAATATTTCTCTCCCCAACGCCAATCAATAAAACAATCTTTTGTTAAAAACATTGCCACTACCATTCTTAATCGATTATGCATCCATCCGGTTTGATGAAGCTGTCTCATGGCGGCATCGATGAGTGGATATCCGGTGCAGGCATTTTTCCAAGCATCGAATAATTTTGCGTCATGACGCCACGGCCATTGGTCAGTTTCTTTTTTAAAAGCTTTATATTTACAAACATGTGGAAAATTACAGATGATTTGCTTGTAAAATTCACGCCATATTAATTCACTTATCCAGGTATCAATGCCAGGATTTCCATTTTGTAACCGACCATGATTCGCTTCTATAGCGGCAGAAAAACATTGGCGTGGTGATAATACGCCATTAGCTAAATAGGCTGATAATTTGCTAGTGCCGCGGTAGGCGGGAAAATCACGATGTTGTTGATATTTTTGAATGTCGTCATGAATAAATTTATGCAAACGCTTATGTGCGGCTATTTCCCCGCCTGGCCAATATTCAGTAGGGATGCTTGATTTATAGTTATCCAGTTTTTCTGGCACCTTGCTATGCACGATGATGTCTTGATGAGCAAGCGTTTCATACAACGAGGAAGTAAGAGGAAATTTTTCGCGTTTTTTGATTGCGCTGAGAGGCCTAAGGTGCTGAGCATGTTCTGCATGTAGTATAAAATTGCGTTTATATGGAGTGAAAATCGTATATGGTGTTTTACTTTGTGTCAGTAATTTTTCCGGCGGAAAAATGACTTGATCTATAAATGAGCACGCCTTAGTTGCTAGACTTTGCTTGATCATGGTATCTCGTTGTAGCTCGTTCCATTCATACTGTTGATTAAAGTAAAGGGTATCAATCTGATAGCTATTAATGAGTTCATTGAATATAAATAGGGTCTTAGAGGTTGCTTTTGTTTCTATGACGAGTAGTGGAATATGTAGTTTTTCTAGAGTAAGTTGTAATTCCTTTAAATTTCTTAAGATAAATTCCACCCTGCAAGCGGCGATATCATGTTCGTGCCACATTTGCTGATCAATAATATATACGCCAAGTATCTGCTCATTTTCATCACAAGCCACAGCAAGGGCGGTATTGTCTTGAGCGCGTAAATCTTCACGAAACCACATTAAACCACGACGCATATAAAATCCTCCTAAATTATGATGGAATATCTTGCCTGAATCCTGTCATTTAGGCTATCTTTCTAGTCTACTATATTTGGAGAGTATTGCATGTCAGAAGAGCTACAGCCTAAAGCTAATCCAAAGCGCGGCGTCTACCTATTGCCTAATATTTTTACAACAGGAGCATTATTTGCTGCTTTTTATGCCATCATTGCAGCAATGCAGCAACATTTTGGTATCGCATGTTTTGTGACATTTATAGCTATGATTGCAGACGGTTTGGATGGTCGAGTGGCTCGGTTAACGAACACGCAAAGTGCGTTTGGTGCTGAATACGATAGTTTATCTGATATGGTTGCATTTGGATTATCGCCTGCCTTTATTGTATACACTTGGTCTTTACATAGTTTAGGTAAAATCGGTTGGTTGTGTGCATTTTTCTATGTTGCTTGTACAGCTTTACGTTTGGCGCGTTTCAACACGCAATTAGAAGTGGCTGATAAGCGATTTTTTGTTGGCTTAGCATGCCCTTCAGCAGCCGCTGTTCTTGTTGCTGCTGTTTGGTTTTTGCTAGAAAATACCACAATGATGGGTAAAAATATTGCGATTCCTATGGCGTGTTTAACCGTGCTAGTAGGGGCTTTAGAGGTCAGTAATATTAAATACTACAGTTTCAAAGTATTAAATTTTCGCCATCACGTACCATTTACCGTCTTAGTTCTTGCGATGATGATTCTTTTACTCGTTGCTCTTGATCCAGCTCAAGTTTTGTTTTATGCGTTTACCGCTTACATGATTTTAGGTCCAGTGATTGCATGGAAGTGTTTGCGTAAAGATAAAACAGCGCAGAAATCAAGCGGAAGTATTGAATAATAAAGCGAGGGAAGACTAGATTTGAGCTAGTAAACATTTGAACTCGCCGTAATTGAAAGCTTAGCCGGTTGAAAGCTTAGCCGGCCGCTTACATTATTTTTGTCATAAGCTAACTGTGTAGTCAGATTTCCAGGATAATGTAGCGTCAATATCACCTTTTTATAAGGCAGCAAAGAGCCCAGTAAAATTTCACTGGCTTTGCAGCTTGTTGTTAATTGATATATTGAATAATTTAGTATTTCCATAGCGTTTTCTCTGCATGCCTTCCGGCGTTAGATTAATCGCTATGGCTAAGTACACAAACTTATTTACAGACTCGCTATTATGCTTTATCCATCATAGCGACAGGGTTGTTTAATTTTTCGGTAAGTGATCTATTAGTGCTTGAGCCAGAAAATAGCGTTGAACAACATTCAGCAAGCTTTGGTGCGCAACAAATAACTCCACCCACAATTGCAAGAGCTGCAACTCCGCCCACAATGGTTGCGCCCCCAGCAAGTTCTTGGATAACTACTTCATTCCATTTGGTGCCATAGTTAAGCATGGCTTCGCCCATTAAAGGTGCTGTGAGATAGGCCGTTAAAGCTAGAGCTGAGTTTAATGTGCCCAATCCGATTCTAGCGCATAAAGAGCTGTCTTCATCGGTGGCAGGAACGCAACAGCCTACTGATCCAGCGATTGCACCAGTGACAGCGCCTCCAGCAAGAACAGTTAACGTGTTGGCACGAAGATTTGTTTCATGAAACCAGGCCCAAGAACCTAATGCGATTGATACTGCTCCTCCCAAGCCGTATGAAATTGCGCCTGTGCATGGATTATTTACTTGTAATTGGTTTTCATTTTCGTTGGTCATTCTGATTCCTTTGGTTTCATTATTATTGAATAAATTATGTTTTATAAAAATTATAGTAAAAAAAAATTAAGGAAAGCTTAGGTGTAGTATGAATTCATTAAAAAATTGTCCCCTACAAAGCAATTAGTTCGCTGTTCTATCTCTACTAAGATTGTCTTAAGTTTTTTCTGTTATAGTTTTGCACGACTTTTAAATTAAGGCCTAACAATTCTTATTAGACCGTAATTTTTTGAAAATAACTAAATAAGTAAGGTGCTGTAATGGCTATTAGAAATCTACCATGTATTATTAACCCGTGCACAGTAGCAGTTACCTTAGGCTTGATGGGAGCAATATCAACTGCCTTAGGTTCTGTCATGTATTCTGATGAAAAAAATCTTGGTGCTAATACACTAAGTGCATTTACCGGCTGCGTTGTGAATGGCGCAATCGCTGGATCACTCAGCCGCTTTATTGTTTATGATGATCGTCCGGCTGCTCCTGATGAGATACGTTTTGATCCTGCTTTTGTATCTTCACTATTTATTATATCCGCTTTCTTCGCAGGACCTGTTATGGGTCAAGCCGTACTTGGTCAGCGTATCTCGCGTGAAGTGACTGCTCAGGAATCCCTAGGTTTCGCGTTCATAAACGTATCTTACATAATTGCAGTTCTAGCTGCGCACTATTGTTGCCCATCTAAACGTACTCAGTGTTGTTCAACGCTATTTTCTCGTTCAAGGCCTAATGCATTATTAACAGCTGACCTAATCAATAACGAACAATTGACTTCTGGCTTGCCCAATAACGAACAATTGCCTTCTGGCTTGTCTAATAACGTGTAATGGCAATCGTCTGTGCTTGTTATGAACAAATTCGGACTCTAGCGACTAGCGCCCAGGGGAACTCATAGCCCCTGCGGCTGCTAGTCAAGTATATCAGCGTGCTTGTTATTGTTTAAATTAGCCTTAACATTCGATATAACTAGCCGCCAATCCGCCTAATGATGTTTCTTTATAGATATGATTCATATCTTCCCCGGTTTTTTTCATAGTGAGAATGGCTTGATCGAGTGAGATTTTATGCTGTCCATCACTTTCAAGAGCCATGCGTGCCGCATTGACAGCTTTCCAGGATCCCATGGCATTCCGCTCAATACAGGGAATTTGCACGAGCCCGCCAACGGGATCGCAGGTCATGCCAAGATGATGTTCTATGGCAATCTCAGCAGCATTTTCGATTTGCTCAAGTGTACCACCCAATACGGCGGTTAATGCGCCGGCTGCCATGGAAGAGGCAACGCCGACTTCGCCTTGGCAGCCGACTTCGGCGCCGGAAATGGAGGCATTTTTCTTGTAAAGAATGGCGATAGCGCCGGCAGTCAGTAGAAATGCAATAATTTTTTCTTCTTTATTAGAAGGCGTGTAAAATGTTAAATAGTAATGTAAAACTGCGGGGATAATTCCTGCGGCGCCATTAGTGGGCGCGGTGACAACGCGTCCACCCGCAGCATTTTCCTCATTCACTGCAATTGCAAATAAATTTAGCCAACTCATGCTATCAATATGTTCATACGAAGCCGGTTTACCTTTGTTCATTAGTAATTCATATAGTCCATGAGCGCGGCGTTTGACGTTTAAACCCCCTGGTAAAATGCCATCGGTTGAGCAGCCTTTTTCAATACAGGCTTGCATAACGGAATAGACTGTTAGTAAACGTTCACGTACCTTTTCTTCACCATGCATTGCGGCTTCATTCGCCATCATTAGTTGCGCAATAGTTAGATGATGTTGGCGGCATTGTGTTATTAAATCGGCGGTGGTATTGAAAGAGTAGGGGCATAGTTTGTCTTGGTGTTGAGGGGGTTGATTGCTGCTAGCTTCGATGCTTTCTTCGTTCGCTTCAATAATAAATCCACCGCCAATCGAGTAGTAAATATCATGTGCAATCAAGTTACTTTCTTTGTCAAATGCTTTGAAGCTCATTCCGTTGGAATGTTTGGGTAGTAAGGTTGCTAGATTTAATATTAAATGTAACGCTGGATTAAATGAAATTTTCTTTTTTTGATTCAGAAAAATAATGTGCGACCCATCTATTGTTTTCATTCGTTCTTCAACAGAATCGGGATCAATCGTTGCAGGATCTTCGCCTTCGAGTCCCATTAAAATGGCTTTATCCGTACCATGGCCTTTGCCTGTAAAAGCAAGTGATCCATGTGCTTCGACGGTAACGTAATGTACTTGGTCTATAAACTCAGTTTGTGTCATTTTAATTGCAAATTTGTGTGCAGCACGCATGGGGCCAACGGTGTGTGAACTTGATGGACCGATGCCAATTGAAAAAAGGTCGAATACGCTGATCATAGTGTTGCTCTAGTAATTTTTATTAAAGCGCCATAAATTGGCCCGTCAATATATTGTATTTGATTGCTTGGTGTTTGAAACGATTCATTTACTGTATCGATATCAACCAATCCATTGGCAATAGGAGTCAAAAGTTGCGATTGAAAATGCACGTCGAGAGTATATTTAAGTGTAATGTCGATTAATAAATCTAATGCTTCACCGTTATTCAAGTTTTTATGGGCATAAAAGCGAGAAGGCGCGCTGTAAGATAATTCGGCATTCCAGGCGCCATTATACAAAATTTCATAATTTTTATTTTTATATAAAGCATAATATGAATCTGCTAGGAGAGATTGTCGCGCTGGTAATAGGTCATAAGCAGTGGTATTCGCAAACATTTGCGGAGTCCAGCGTTCGGTTAATCGAGGCGCTGTGTTTTTATCAGCTGGAAAATGTTTGAATACTAAAATAGAGATAGTGTAGCTGCGGGTGTCAATGGGTTGTGCAAAGGCAGTGGAGTTAAAACAAGATAAAACGAGTATGACGGTAGCTATCGTGCCATGCCAGCGAAGGCTGGCACCTAGTTTCCTTATTCCTAAGGCTACTTGGCTCCAGTCTCCTTTGGGGTGGTATGATTGTTGAGTTCGCTTCAACGTGTTATTCCGCTTCTTGCATCACAAAATTCATTTCAATCGTCGAATGATTATCTTGTCGATGCATTTGAATGTTAATTTGATCTTCTTGTAACGGAACATATTTTGCGATTACCGCAATCAATTCTTTTTTTAATTTGGGTAGAAAATCAGGGGCGGCATTATTTGATCGTTCGTGCGAAATAATAATTTGTAACCTTTCCTTGGCAAGGCTAGCTGATTTTTTTCCTGGCAACAAAAATTTTAAAATGCTCATGCTTTTGTATCCTCGCCAATACCGAACATACGTTTTAATAAACTGCGTTTTGGTTTTTTTAGAAATGATTCCGGTGTTTTATCTTCACCGATTAATTTTGCAATCGCTTGGCGGTAAGCAAGTCCAGCTTCGCTTTCATCAAATAAGGTAACAGGAACTCCTGCGTTGGAAGCATTTAAGACATCTTGTGATTCAGGAATAATGCCCAGTAATGGAATGGCTAAAATATCTTGAATATCTTTTACGCTTAACATTTCACCTTTACGTACACGTTGTTCAGAATAGCGTGTAATTAATAAATGCTCTTGAATCGGTTCTTGTCCGGTTTCAGCGCGATGCGATTTGCTGTTTAAAATACCTAAAATACGATCTGAATCTCGTACCGATGAAACCTCAGGATTCGTTACCACAACGGCCGTGTCTGCATAATACATTGCCATCATGGCGCCTTTTTCAATACCTGCTGGTGAATCGCAGACAATATAATCAAAGCTTTCCTTTAGTTCATCTATAACAGTTTTTACACCTTCTTCGGTAAGAGCATCTTTATCACGTGTTTGTGACGCTGGTAAGACAAATAGTGTTTCACAGCGCTTATCTTTAATTAACGCCTGTTTAACGCTAGCTTCTTTATTAATCACATTAATTAAATCATAAACAACACGACGTTCGCAGCCCATAATTAAATCAAGATTTCGAAGCCCGACATCGAAGTCAATGACAACGGTTTTAAAGCCGCAAAGAGCTAGGCCTGTAGAAATGGCAGCGCTAGTGGTGGTTTTACCAACCCCACCTTTGCCGGAGGTAACGACGATTACATGTGCTGTCAATTGGATTCTCCTATTCAAAATATTTACGTAATTTATCACTGTGTGCTTTGTTTTAGCAACATTATTTCAGCAAGAAGCCGCTCACGGCTAGCCTGGGTATGGCTGCGCTGAGTTGCTATAGTACTTTAAATTGCAGTTTATCGTTTTCAAGAAAAACCTCTAAAAACTGATGACCTGATCTATATTGATCGGGTATTTGCTCGCTTACTAAATAATGGCCGGCAATAGCAATTAACTCTGAGTCTAAATTTCTACAAAAAATTCTAGCGTTTTCATTGCCATGAGCGCCAGCTAATGCGCGTCCATTAAGGCTGCCGTAAATATGGATATTACCATCTGCAATAACTTCAGCGCCATGGCTAATCGATGCGGTAACAATTAAATCACCATCTTTAGCATATATTTGCTTGCCGGATCTGACAGGTTGGTCGATAATTTTTGTTGTTGTGTTTGCTGATGAACTGGGTTTTATTTCCGCTGCTGGTTTTTCAGGTGCTGTGGCAGTTTCTGCTTGTGCAATAATGGCTAAATGTTGTTCTTTAGCTATGTTTTTGTATTCTTGATTATAGCTTTTTAATCCGATCGGATTTAAGCGGTATTTTCTCAATAAATTAATTAGTTTAATGACATCAAAGGGTAGGGATTGCAATTCTACGGTGGTCAAATCGATAACGACTGGTGTAGCATCAAAAAACTGCGGTGTCTTTTCCACCAAAGCAGCGAGTTGAGTTTCTACTATATCCAAATTTGGAGTAAATAAAATCAGTGATGTAAATGTTAGCGAAGAAGCTTTTAATTGGAATCCGTTGTTGCTCATAAAATTACGCAATAGTTATTTGCAGTGGATTATTCGTGAATTTGTCTCAATAATCAAGAAGTCGCTGTATAACGAATAGCTGAGCTTGTGCAGTTAATGGATCTAAATAGGGTAAATTTAAGCTTCTCGTGACCATGCTTTATGAAATATCTAGGCTAATTCTTGAGCGAAATTTTTTCGCTACTACTTTTTTTGCGAATTCTGGTTTATTCTACTGTATATGCTTAATTTAGATATGGATTTGCAATGGACATTTTACAGGGTTGGTATCAGCAATTTGGCTCGTTAAACGATTATTATTCCTTATTTTCGCAACGTTTTGCAAAAAATGATGCTTTTGTTCAATTTGGCGCCACAATTAGTTATGGCGAAATATGGCAGCAAGCGAAAAAATTTGCCGCGTTTTTACAGCAAAAAAACATTCAGAAGGGCGATCGAATTGCGATTATTTTACCAAACTGCATGCCTTACCCAGTCTGTATCATGGCAACTCACCTAGTCGGTGGCGTAGTGTTGAATTTAAATCCAGAATACACCATGTACGAATTAGAAGCGCGCTTACAAGACGCCGCACCTACTGTGGTGATTGTCCTTGATTGTTTTGCCGCTAAATTGGCTGAGGTATTAAAAACTGTCAATATCCCTAGTACGGTAGTCGTTTCGATTGGTGACTTGTTGCCGACATGGAAGCGCGTTGGTTTACAAATGATGCTACATCTCATGCAACGCATTCCACGTTTTTATATTGCTAATGTCACTTCCTTCCGTGCTGCTTTGCAGCATGGTTGTTCACTCTCGCTGTTGCCTGTATCTATCGATAAACATGATCTAGCCTTGTTGCAATACACTGGCGGCACTACCGGTACAACAAAAGCAGCGATGCTAACACACGGTAATTTATTGGCTAATCTGGAGCAAACACGTTTGTTATTTGGTGATTTTTTGCAGGAAGGTAAAGAGATTAGCGTATTTGCTTTGCCGATGTATCATATTTTTTGCTTAACTATTAATTTCTTGTTAGCCATGGGGTTGGGCGTCAAACATATTATGATTCTCGATCCGCGACAATTACATTCCTTAATCAAGCAAGTACGGAAACATCCAGTAACCATGTTCATTGGTGTGAGCACGTTGTTTGATAAGTTATCGCGTCACCCCAAATTTTCAAGCTTGGATTTGTCACACTTAAAATTGAATGTCGCTGGTGGTATGGCGGTAAAAGACGTTGTTGCAAAACGGTGGCAAGAATTGACGGGTGTTCCGATTTTGGAAGGATATGGATTAACAGAAACATCGCCGGTTGTCTGTATGAATGATTTACAAAGCCGTGAATTTAATGGTTCGATTGGTAAACCACTGGCAGCAACTGAGATTGAGTTCTTGGATGATGCCTTGATGCCAGTAAAACAAGGTGAAATTGGTGAATTAGCAGTACGTGGTCCTCAAGTTATGCAGGGATATTGGCATCAAGATCTTGAGACGAAAAAAGTATTTACCACAGAAGGTTTTTTTCTAACCGGTGATATGGGGTATCGAGATGCTGAAGGATATGTTTTTTTAAAAGAACGTAAAAAGGATATGATCGATATTTCTGGTTTAAAAGTGTATCCTTCCGAGGTAGAGGAAGTATTGTTAGAGCAGGATCATGTGGTTGAGGCCGCGGTTATTGGTGAACCAACGCCTGAAGGTGGTGAAAAGGTTGTGGCCTATGTTGTAACGGATAAATCACATATTTTAGAACAAGAACTGATTCGTGCCTGTCGTAAAAAATTAACAGCTTATAAACTGCCTAAAAAAATATATTTTTGCGATAGCTTGCCAAAAAGTAATGTTGGTAAAATATTAAAACGTGAATTAAGAGATAGAAAAAGGTAAAAATGAAAATATTGATTAAAAGTTTGTTATTATTCAGTTTCGCAACATCAGTTGTTGCGGAAAGTGTTTATAATCCTGGTGAGTTTTATTTTTCTCCTGGCGTAGCGTATTATAATTTTTCTGATAAACGAGCATTACAAAATTCAGCGATGGCCGATATCAGTGCTGGCTTTATTGTTTCTAATCAATTCAGCCTGGAAGCATTTTATGGCCAGGCGTCAACTGAAGAATTGCCGAGTAACTCGGATCAACATGCTCGTTTTTATATGTATTCTACTAACGGTGTATATCATTTTAATCAAGATGCGCAAGCTATTATTCATCCTTATGCCTTGGCTGGCTTAAGTATCACAAATCAAGCAGATAACAATACTGTATCTGGTAATACTACGCTGCTTGGAATCAATGCCGGCATCGGCGTGGAATATTTTGTTAACCCTAGTATCAGTCTTGTTGCTGATGCACGTGATGTCTATACGCTAAGTGGCGGACAAAATGATTGGATGATTAGTGGTGGTATTAAATTTTTATTTGGTGGCAATACCATATCAGAAACATCTGTTGAGCCAGCGACAACAGATGGCCCAACTGGCTTTTATCAGTTGCAAGAACCAATAGCAAGTAATCAATAATTGGAGGTTAAGATAATGGCTTATTCTTTAGAGCACGATCCTTTTAGACCGGCAGTTTACGGCGCTCCAGTGATAGCGGGGTCACTTGATGGTATGCAATTAAGTGCTATGGTTATTTATCAAATGATTAGAGACTGGGAAAAAGATCGTAATGCTATGTTTTGGCGTGAGGAAGAAGTTGAGATGGATAGGCGAGTGATTGATAGCACAATTTCTCTTACGCTTGAGCCGCGTAAAAAAGAAATCCTGGATATGATTCCGCACAGTGAAAACAATACAGAAGAAAAAGATGAGCTTGAAAAATTACTTAATGCATTTATTTCTATGTTGAAAAAAGTGGGTGAGCATTTTCTAGAGCTTGATAGAGCTGTTGAGCGCTCAGTAGAGAAAGATATCCAGTCATTAGGTGGGTATGACGCTATTGGAGTCAAAAAAGAACAATTTGACAATTTCAAACGCTACGTTAGAGAAGCGGTTTATGACTTACATGGGGGGATGCCGCCTGTATTGAGTGAAATGATTGATATTGCTAAAAAGCATCTTTCTTTTGATGTTAGTCCAGTCGCACTTGAAAAATGGGTGGAAACTGCATGGAAAAGGGGTGTCACGCCAACAGAGTTTGACAATATGATGAGTCAACTTCCTCAAGAGGAGTTTGATAGTTTTAAACAAAATTTAACGCCGCATTTACCTACTTTGGCTGTCACGTCGCCCCCTCAGCCAGTCAAGGTTTCTAAAATGACAGATGACGAGCTTGAGCAATATCGGTATTCTCTAGCAAAAATAACTCACGAAGGTATCAAAAATGGAGAAATTTCTACTAATCTCTCAGAAAAAGATACCACGAAATTCACGGATTTCTTTGTCAGAAATCAGGTTTCTGATCCTCGAGCTCGCCTCATATTAATGATATATACAAGAAAAGTTGCAGAGAACGATGCTTCGCTTCGTGAAAAAATAGATGAGGGCTTAGGCGCGCTACGCAGCAAAATAGTGTCAAATCAAGCGGCAGTTCGTGTTGAGAATGATACTGCTCGCAAAGAAAATAATAGCGTATATAAAACGCCGACTTTGCAGCCACAACAACACGCTAACTAATGAAATAGTTGCTCAATGTCAGATTTTGTAAAATTATATTGCTGATTGCAGTATTCGCACGTCACTGTGAGGATTTTATTTGTGAGAAAATAGTCGGTAGACTCTTGTTTTCCCAATAATCGTAACGTATTTTTCGATTTTTCTTCACTACATATGCAATTAAATAGAATAGGCAAGGTATCAAAAAGTCGAATATTTTCTTCATGAAATATATTTTTTAATAAGCGTTCATTATCCCAGTGAATTAATTCATCAGAAGTTAATGTATTTGCCAATATTGAAACATGTTGCCAAAATTCTAATTGTTCAATACTATGACTTGGCATTTTTTGTATGAGAAAACCGGCAAAGAATTCTTTGTCATGCGCTAAAATAATTTTTGTAGGGACTTGCTCTGATTGTGTAAAATACGTTTCAAGCGCGCTACTAATAGTTTGATGATTAATATCAATAACACTTTGATAGCGCTGGTTATCACGTGAATTCTCAATGGTAATGATGAGTTGCCCAGAAAAAAAAGCCTGTTTTAATTCATCGATATTGGCTTCTTCGTCCCATTGCGCCAGGCCACGAATTTCAGACAGATGATTGCATTTCGCCACGAGCATCTTCAACGCGCCGTCACTTTGAATATGTAATGTTAGTTGACCTTCATATTTTAATGATGACGAGAGTAATACGGAGGCTAGTAATAATTCACCAAGAATATCGCGAATGACCATGGGATAATTATGTTGTTCCATGATCTTGCATGTGCTTGTTTGTAACCGGACAATTTTTCCGCGTATATCTGCGTTTTCAAAGAGAAATGCTTGTATAAAATCAGTGTTTTGTTTCATGAAAATATCATCATTATGGTTAAAGTAATCTAATTTTCTGTTTGGCATGTTGACCGAGAGCTTCACGCCCTCAGTCTTAGATTGCAATAGTTAGTAACTGGCAATTCAGTCTAGTCAATTCCCCAGAGGTTGAGGGGTAGTTATTGCCAGCTTATTTTGTTATCTTTCGTTGTATGGGGCCTGTATATAGTTGACGAGGCCGACCGAGTTTTCTATGTTCGTCCGACATCATTTCATTCCAATGCGAAATCCAGCCTATTGTTCTTGCTAAGGCAAAAATCACCGTAAACATACTGCTTGGAATGCCAAGAGCGCTTAATGTGATGCCTGAATAGAAATCTACGTTAGGGTATAGCTTTCTTTCGATGAAATAAGGATCGCTTAAGGCGATTCTTTCTAACTCTAACGCTACTTGTAAAATTGGGTCATTGTGACGGCCGACCGCATCTAATACTTGGTGGCATGCTTCTTGCATAACTTTCGCACGCGGGTCATAGTTTTTGTAGACGCGATGCCCAAAACCCATGAGTCGGAATGAATCATTTTTATCTTTAGCGCGCGCAATATAGGCTGGGATGTTTTTTACATCACCAATTTGTTTTAGCATATTTAAGCAAGCTTCATTTGCGCCACCATGCGCTGGCCCCCAAAGAGCGGCAATGCCAGCTGAGATGCATGCGTATGGATTCGCTCCTGTTGATCCAGCTAATCGCACAGTTGATGTTGATGCATTTTGCTCGTGATCAGCGTGTAAAATAAAAATTTTATCTAATGCGTTTGCTAAGATAGGGTTTTGTTTTCTATGTTCAGTCGGTAATCCAAACATCATGTGTAGAAAGTTTTCGCTAAAGCTTAGCGAGTTATCTGGGTACATGAACGGTTGGCCTAAAGAATATTTGTAACACATTGCTGCAATGGTTGGCATTTTTGCGACTAAACGAATCGCCGTGACCCGACGGCTTTCTGCGTTATTTATATCAATCGAATCGTTATAAAAAGCTGAGAGCGCTCCAACAACTCCGACCATGATAGCCATGGGGTGTGCGTCACGACGAAAGCCATTAAAGAAGGTACGTACTTGTTCGTGTAATAAAGTATGTTGTTTAACTTCAGTTTCAAATTTAAGAAACTCTTCTTTATTCGGTAATTCGCCGTTCAGGAGAAGATAGCATACTTCGAGATAATTAGCTTGTTCAGCCAGTTCACCTATAGGGTATCCGCGATGCAATAATATGCCTTTATCACCGTCAATAAAGGTGATATCCGAATTACACGATGCTGTAGCCATAAATCCAGGATCATAAGTAAAAATATCATTTTGCGCCAAAGAGCTTACATCAATAACATTTGGACCTAATGTGCCTGAGAATATTGGCAAGTCAAACGATTTGCCGTCAACCGTTAATGTTGCTTTGCGAGTATCAGTCATAGTTTTTTCTCCTTTACTTACGCATTTCCACCATTATCATCTGAGCGTCTAGTATTTTGCGATGGTGATCGGCGTTGTTGATTGCCGCGATAATTGTTTTGCGGGCGTCGATTATTACCATTTTGATTTGGGCGACGATTGTTGTTATAGCGACGATTATTTCCCTGATAACGTCCGTGTGAACGTCTTTCTGGCTTTTTCTCTGTTGCTGCCTCTTCTTTGTCGCCAAATATTGCACCTACAATCGAAGCGATTAGCCCTTTTTTCTTATTGAATTTTGCGTCATGTGTTGATGTCTGTGCTTCTTTTGGTTTTTCCGGCAAGGCCATGTGTTTAATCGCTGGCGCATGTTCTGCTGTTACCGCATTTTCTTCACCAAAATCCGCCACATCAGTTTTGTTGATAACGTTTTTAAATTCTAAAGCTAAGCGGTAGCTAGGTTTAGCTAAGCGGCCACTTTGATTTTGTAAACACTCTACTTCAAAATTCGGCACATCCAAATGCATGTGTGGAATAATTAATAATTGAACTTTTTGACGAGCTTCAATCGCTTGAATAGCGCCACGTTGCTCGTTTAGCAGGTAAGTAGCCACTTCCATTGGGACGTGAACACGTACTTGAGATGCGCTTTCGCTAGAAATTCGTTCTTCGATAGAGCGTAAAATAATTAAAGAGATAGAGGGTATGCTGCGTTCGATACCTTGTCCTTGGCAATGCGGACAAACAATTTTATTCGTTTCGGTAAATGTTGAGCGTAAGCGTTGGCGAGACATTTCTAATAAACCAAAGCGAGAAATTTTTCCTACTTGAATTTTGGCGCGATCATTGCTTAGCGCATCACGTAAGCGTTCCTCTACTGCGCGCTGATTTTGATTTTGCATCATATCGATGAAGTCAATAACGATTAAGCCACCAATATCTCGCAAGCGTAATTGGCGTGCGATTTCATCAGCAGCTTCAAGGTTAGTTTGCAACGCTGTTTCTTCAATATCACTGCCTTTGGTTGCTTTAGAGGAGTTAATATCGATTGCGACTAACGCTTCAGTTTGATCAATAGCAAGTGAGCCACCTGATGGTAAGCGGATTTGGCGTTGGTAAATAGAGCTTATTTGTGGTTCTACTTTATGGCATGCAAATAGTGGTTGTGCATCTTCATAAAATTTAATCTTTTCAACAAAATCTGGACGAATAAGTTCGATGTAT
Organism: Alphaproteobacteria bacterium; assembly: GCA_021151585.1. Taxonomy (GTDB): domain Bacteria; phylum Pseudomonadota; class Gammaproteobacteria; order JAGOUN01; family JAGOUN01; genus JAGOUN01. Next base: position 37,494 of record JAGKWX010000013.1, read on the forward strand.
TTTTTAGCTTCAGTAAATGCTTCTAGCTCATTTACAATAATTTCGTCGGTATCTTGACGCAAATAATCACGCAAGGCGCGAATCATTGCGTTACTTTCTTGATGAATCAGTAATGGTGCGCTGTGGCTGGCGGCGATTTGTTTGATCGCGCCCCATAAGTGGACAAGAATATCCAAATCCCATTGTAGTTCGGCGAGTGAGCGACCCACACTGGCTGTTCTGATAATAATTCCCATTTCTTCAGGAGTTGTGAGTTGTCGTAACAGGTCGAGCAAGTCGCTGCGCTCGTTGCCATCGATACGACGGGATACGCCGCCCGCTTTAGGTGTGTTAGGCATTAAAACTAGGAATGATCCTGCTAGTGTAATAAATGTTGTTAATGCGGCACCTTTTTTGCCCCGCTCAATCTTTTCTACTTGAACAATCAGTTCTTGTCCTTCTTGTAGTAACTCGCGAATAGAAGGGCGTTCGTCTGGTCCAACTGGGCGTGAAAAGTATTCTGGGGAAATATCTTTTAAGGGTAGGAAGCCATGACGCTCTGAGCCATAGTCAACAAAGCATGCTTCAAGACTGGGCTCGATGCGAGTGATTTTTCCTTTGTAGATGTAGGCTTTTGTTTGCTGTTTAGAAACAGCTTCAACATCAAGATGTTCAACTACACCATTATTAACAACTGCAACGCGAAGTTCTTGTTGAAGATACGTTGCGTCGACTAAAATTTGATTTGCCATAATTATTTTACCTTATCATGTTAAGGCAGTTTGGTGGCAAACAATACGCAGCCAAAAGGTTCGCAAATTGTGTCTGTATTTTGTGTTTTAAATTTTGCCGGCTGTTTTCATTATTGGTGAAGGTGGGGCGCAGTCTTGTTGTTTGTTGCTTAAGACTGGGCGCCAGCCTTCGCTGGCATGACACAGTTGCTACTAATGTTGTAGCCTCTATGTATAATTCAACACAAATTTTCAACTCATTTTAAAAATATTTTTTATCAAAATCTGCCGCTGCTAGTACTGTTATCGCGACCACAACTACCGTTTAATGCCCAAAAAGGGGCTTGTTGTTTATAAATTGGGCGATTTGCCCACACTCGGCGCTTCTGCGCTCAAGTAGGAATATAGCAGGGTGTTGTGGTAATATCAATTAATTGTTGTTGCGCCAAATTTGAAGAGGGCGAGCGCCACTCGCTGCCACAAGTAGCCGCTCAAAGGTTCGATGCTGTCAAAATGTTCATTGAATTCATTAGGTTATCTATTTTAGGCTTTTAGATTGTGCGCTGCCCGCGTGTCGTGGTGAGTGGCGCTCGCCCGGTTGAATAAGTGAGATGATTTCATTATGCCTGTTTCTTACATTACCATTCCCGAAGGATATTCGGATCAGCGAGTCGATAATTTTTTATTTAAAACTTATAAAAATATCCCCAAGACGCATATTTATAAAGCTATTCGTAAAGGTGAGGTGCGTGTTAACAAGCAGCGAGTTCGTGCAGATTATCGAGTTGAAGAAGGTGATATTCTCCGGATCCCGCCATTTTACCAGCCAGAAGAAAATAAAATTGTTTTAAAGCCTAGTCAGTTCTGGTTAGATATTTTGAAAGCGGCGGTGATTTATGAAGATGATGAGATATTAGCTATTAATAAGCCTTCGGGTTTGTCCGTGCATGGCGATAATGGCAGTTATGGTGTGATAGAAAGTATGAAAATACTTTACCCCGAATACCCCCATCTCGAGTTAGCCCATCGTTTGGACAAAGAAACTTCTGGTTGTTTATTAATGGCTAAGAAGCGCGGTATGCTCAAAAGGCTTCATGATGCGTTTCGTGAAGGGCGCGTTAGCAAGACCTACTATGCGTTGACTTTGGGGCGGTGGAAGAAGTCTGATTTGTATGTGAATTTGCCATTAACGCGCCGTGATAAAGCAACTCCAGAATGCTGCGTTGTCGTCGATAAATTTAATGGCAAGCCGTCGGTGACGCGTTTTGATATTGCGGACCAATTTGAGTATGCGACAGGCGTCTTGGCTTATCCTGAGACTGGGCGTACGCATCAAATTCGTGTGCATGCGCAGTATAAGGGTCATCCTTTGGCGGGAGATAATCGTTATGGCGATCCCAAATTCAATGAATACATGAAATCTTTGGGTTTAAACAGGCTATTTTTGCATGCCTTGCGATTGAATATTCAGCTGCTTAATCACAAGCCTATTAAGATTCAGGCCCCACTGGCAGAAGAACTGCAAGCACTTATTGACAAAAAAGCAGATAATCTCTAGAATCACTGACTTTGTTTTGATCCAAAGAGGATACCAATGGCCGTACAACAAAATCGTAAGTCACGCTCAAAACGCGATATGCGCAGATCACATGACGCGTTAACAAGTGCAACCTTGTCTGTGGATAGCACCACAGGTGAAACTCATCGTCGTCATCACATCACTGCAGATGGTTACTATCGTGGTCGTCAAGTAATTGAAGTTGGCGCGAAAGTCGTCGATACAGAAGAGTAAGAAAACGTTGACGCGTTTAAAGACTATTGCCGTTGATGCCATGGGAGGCGATCATGGCCCAAAGGTGACTGTGCCCGCGGTTATTCGTGCACTTAAAGAGTTTGATGACTTGCAAATTGTGCTTGTCGGTCAAGAGCTTGTGCTCGAACGCTACTTAAAAAAACTGTTGCCTAAGGGGCATCCGAGATTAGTCGTTCGCCATGCTTCTGAAACCGTAGCTATGGATGAATTGCCTTCTCAGGCTTTGCGCGGAAAAAAAGATTCGTCCATGCGTGTTGCGATTAATCTTGTTAAATCAAAAGAAGCAGACGCTTGTGTGAGCTCCGGAAATACGGGGGCTCTTATGGCAACTGCTCGCTTTGTATTAAAAACTTTGCCAGGAATAGATCGTCCTGCAATTATGTCAGTTATGCCCCGTATGAATGGCGGTATTACTCGCATGCTAGACTTAGGCGCAAGTATTGATAATACCCCCGAGCATTTAATACAGTTTGCACTCATGGCATCTGTTTTGAGTAGGGCGCTAAGTTCTATTGAAGCTCCAAAAGTTGCTATACTGAATGTTGGAACCGAAGAAATTAAAGGTAACGAATTAGTAAAAAAAACTGCAGAAGCATTGCAGCAATGTAAAAATATTAATTACGTTGGTTATGCTGAAGGCGGTGATGCTCTAATAGCTGATTATGATATCATTGTAACGGATGGCTTTACTGGAAATATTGCATTAAAAGCAATGGAAGGTGCGGCAAAAGCATTTAAACATTTTATGGTTCAGGGCTTTAAGAAAAGCATGTGGACAAGGTTGGCTTTTTTAATTATCTCTCCAGTGATGAATTCTATTAAAAAAAGTGTTGATCCCGATAATTATAACGGCGCATCACTATTGGGTTTAAATGGTATAGTTATTAAGAGTCATGGTGGCGCCAAAGAGTTTGGCTTCTACCGGGCAATTACGGAAGCATATTACGAATTAGATAAAGATGTTATCAATCTTTTAACCACAGAAATCTCAAAAATCCTCACGCTCAACGAAGAGGGGCATTATGTATTCTAAAATATTAGGCACAGGTTCTTATTTGCCTGAAAAAATTTTAACAAATCAGGATTTAGAAAAAATGATGGAAACTAGTGATGAGTGGATTACCACTCGTACTGGTATTAAGCGCCGTCATGTCGCAGCAGAGACTGATACCACCGCTGATCTTGCAACCAATGCCGCGAGAAAGGCGATGGAAAGTGCGAATGTTGACCCCTCAGACATTGATATGGTGATTGTTGCAACTGCAACATCGGATGATATGTTTCCAAGCACCGCTTCGTGCGTTCAGCATAAATTAGGATTGCGTAATATTGTTGCATTTGATGTATCAGCGGCTTGTGCTGGTTTTAATCATGGTTTAAGTATTGCAGATCAATATATCAAAACAGGCTTCGCAAAAACGATATTAGTGATTGGTTGCGAAATGTTAACGCGCGCTGTTGATTGGAACGATCGTTCAACTTGCGTTTTGTTTGGTGATGGTGCGGGAGCGGTTGTTTTAGGGGCTTCGCAAGAGCCTGGAATTTTGTCAACACATTTGCACTGTGATGGTTCTCAGCATGACATTCTATTTGCGCCAAATACAGTCGTGCAGAAAAATGCAGAATCTCCTTATGTAAAAATGGAAGGGCGTGAAGTATTTCGTCACGCTGTGACACGTTTGGGTGAGCTGGTAGATGAAACACTGGCGGCTAACAATCTAACGCAACATGATATTGATTGGTTAATTCCCCATCAGGCAAATATACGAATTATCCAGGCAATGGCAAAAAAGCTACATATGTCCATGGAGAAAGTCATTGTTACTGTAGATGATCAAGGTAATACTTCGGCTGCATCGATTCCATTAGCATTAGATATTGCTGTTCGTGATGGTCGCGTTAAACGTGGTGATTTGGTTTTATTAGAAAGTTTTGGTGGCGGACTTGTTTGGGGTTCTGCTTTAGTTAGGTACTAATTTTATGAAAAATTACGCGATTGTTTTCCCTGGTCAAGGTTCGCAATCTTTAAATATGTTAGCGAATTTTGAGGCGCATCAGCCAATTATTAACGAATATTGTCAACGTGCTTCCCATGTTGTGGGTTATGATATTGCCAAACTAATTGCTGAAGGTCCCGAAGATAAGTTAAATCAGACCGAATATACCCAACCCGCTTTATTAGTGACCAGTGTTATTGCTTGGGAAATTTTGAAAACGCAATTATCGCAACAACCTTCCTATTTGTCAGGACATAGCCTAGGTGAATATACAGCGTTAACCTGTGCAGGGGCTATTGCCTTTGAAGATGCTGTTGGCTTGGTGCAGGCTCGTGGTCAGTTCATGCAATCGGCTGTGCCAGAAGGGCAGGGTGCTATGGCAGCTATTGTTGGGCTGGATAATGATAAAGTGCGTGATATTTGCTTCACCATTGCTAGTGAAACTAGTCTGTCTGTTGCTAATTTTAATAGTATTGGCCAAGTTGTTGTTGCTGGAACACGTCCCAATGTTGAAGCGGTCATTCTTGCTGCAAAAAGTTCAGGTGCAAAAATTGCAACATTATTGCCTATGAGCGTTCCATCGCATTGCCAACTAATGGTGCCGGCCGCTGAGCGTTTGCGCGATAAAATGGAAAGCATTACGTTTCATACACCCGATATTTCTGTGGTTAATAATGCGGATGTGGCAATTGAAACATCACCTGAAAAAATTAAAACTGCATTGGTAAAACAGTTATACTCACCTGTAAGATGGGTTGAGGTTATTCAGTGGATATCTAGCCAAAATATTCGAACCATGATTGAGTGTGGTCCTGGAAAAGTATTAACCGGTTTAATTAAAAGAATTGATAAAGAAATAAATGCATTTTCGATTAACCAAGAAGATGCTGTAAAAGAATTTGCGATAATTTGACTATTTGAGTTTTAAATTGTATTAACTACTGTGTCATGCAGCCTTCGCTGGTGTGCAAGCTCGTTGCTGTAGCAGAATATTAGAGAGGATAAGTATGCAGCTAAATAATAAAATCGCCTTAGTCACAGGCGCAAGTCGCGGCATTGGTAAGGCTGTAGCGATGACTTTAGCCAAAGCAGGTGCTGTCGTTATTGGTACAGCCACATCAACTGCTGGCGCTGAAGAAATTTCTAATTATTTAACAGCGATTAATCCAAATAATGCCGGTTTATGTTTACATCTTAAGGATAATCACTCTATAGCTCAGTTTATAGCTGAAGTGACAGCGAAGTTTGGTGCGCCAAATATTTTGGTTAATAATGCCGCTATTACACGTGATAATTTGTTTATACGAATGAAAGACGAAGAGTGGAATGATGTTATAGATATTAATTTGACAGCTGCTTACCATTTAAATAAAGCTTGTATTAAATCAATGATGAAGGCGCGCTGGGGAAGAATTGTTACTATTGGATCAGTTGTTGGTTCCGTAGGCAATCCCGGGCAGGCGAACTATTGCGCAGCAAAAGCTGGGGTTGTAGGAATGACAAAATCGATTGCTCTTGAATTAGCAACTCGTGGCATTACAGCTAATATTGTTGCTCCTGGATTTATAGATACCGATATGACTAAGGCGTTAACAGATGAGCAGCGTGAAGGCTTGTTGAAACAAATTCCTATGGGCGCTATAGGTCAGCCAGATGATATCGCGAATGCTGTTTTATTTTTAGTATCTGATTCAGCGAGCTATATCACGGGTCAAACATTGCATGTTAATGGTGGTATGTTTTTGAATTAAAACATATTTTTCGCCTACGTTGTCATGTGGTAATCATGGTGAGCGCGAACGAGGCATCTTGTCCTCGTTGAAATTAATACTTGAAAATTTTACATATTTGAATAAACTAGTGACACTAATAAATTAGTTTTTGATTATTTTTTAAACAAAAGAGGAAAAAGTAGATGAGTACAATTGAAGAACGCGTTAAGAAAGTTATTGTTGCACAGCTTGGAGTAAAAGAAGATGCTGTCACGCTTAAGGCTTCATTTGTTGATGATTTAGGTGCTGATTCTTTGGATACTGTTGAATTAGTCATGGCCCTAGAAGAAGAATTTGGTGTTGAAATTCCTGACGGTGATGCTGAAGGTATTCGTACTGTTGAACAAGCAATCGAGTTTATTAATAAACATCAGGATGCTTAATTAAATAACCATTAAGTCTGGGCGATTCTTTGAAATCTAGATTCGCCCTGGCATAACAGTTGAAACTCAAAGAGGTTTACATTTTGTCTAAAAGAAGAGTTGTCGTCACAGGAATGGGGATGGTGTCTCCCTTAGGTTTGAATGTTCAAGATACGTGGGCAGCAGTTCTTGCCGGCAAAAGCGGTGTCGCGAAAATAGAGCATTTTGATGCGTCAGCTTTTACGACACAAATTTGTGCAACTGTAAAAAATTTCAATTGTGATCATGTTGTGCCACTGAAAGATCAAAAAAAGATGGATTTATTTATCCAATACGGCATGGTGGCAACAGATGAGGCGTTGCGTGATTCTGGATTAGAAATTAATGATCTTAATGCCCATCGTGTTGGTGTTTCAATAGGATCGGGTATCGGTGGTATGCCGCTAATTCAAAAAACCCATAAGTCTTTGCTTGAAGGTGGCCCTAGAAAAATTTCTCCTTTTTTTATCCCTGCCATTATTATTAATCTTGTTTCGGGGCATGTCTCAATTCAATACGGCGCCAAAGGTCCAAATTTAGCAACAGTAACAGCTTGTACAACGGGTACTCACAATATTGGTTTAGCCGCACGCGCTATTCAATATAATGATGCTGATGTCATGATCTGTGGCGGTACTGAAATGGCTACCTATGAATTAGGTATTGGTGGTTTTGGGTCGATGCGTGCTTTATCAACTCGAAATGATGATCCTGAGCGTGCAAGTCGTCCGTGGGACCAAGATAGAGATGGTTTTGTATTAGCCGATGGTGCGGGTGTGCTTGTTCTTGAAGAATATGAGCATGCTAAAAAACGCGGTGCCAAAATTTACGCTGAGTTGATAGGGTTTGGCATGAGTGCTGATGCTTACCACATGACCACGCCAGAAGAAACAGGCGCTGGTGCTTGTTCGTGTATGCTTAATACTTTAAGCGATGCAAAAATTAGCGTCGATAAAATTGATTATATTAATGCTCATGGTACTTCAACGCCACTTGGTGATGAAATTGAAATCCGTGGCGTTAAGAAAGCATTGGGTTCACATGTAGAAAAAGTTGCTGTTAGCTCAACAAAATCTATGACAGGTCATTTGTTAGGTGCTGCCGGTGCTGTTGAAGCGATTTTCTCCATTTTAGCCATTAGAGATAATGTTGCGCCACCAACGATTAACTTAGATAATCCAAGTGAAGGTTGCGACATTAACCTTGTGCCTCATCATGCGCAAGAGCGTAAGATTGATATTGCTTTATCTAATTCTTTTGGATTTGGGGGAACAAACGGTAGTTTGATTTTCTCAAGAATGGAATAAATGCGAGCGATGAACAAATCGCTCGTATCTATGCTAAAAAAAATAAGTTTAGTGCTTGTTGTTTTTTTTGTGTTATTGCTTATTTATATCAATTTACCTTTTGTTTTCCGGGATAAGCATACATGCATTATTATTTATCCTGGTGAGAAATTTAGTGCAATTGAGAAAGATATAGCGTCAAAATCGACGCATCTTTCCCCGATGATAATAAAATTATATTCAAAATTTATTCATTTAGATAAGCGTATAGAAGTAGGGGAATATTGTTTTAATCAATATGCTTCTATTGTCGATATAATGACAAAAATTGCTCGAGCACATCGTGAGTTGCATGCATTTACACTAGTAGATGGCTGGACATACAGTGATATGATTAAGCATTTGAACCAGTCTCCTATGTTGAGCGGTCTCAATCAAATAGAGAGTCAAGATCATGTTAAATTTGAATTAGAGAACAGATTAAAACCTACAGCTTACTTCGCTCCCTCGTCTCAGGCTGTAACCGTTGGCTCGAGTATTTCTTTAAGCTCTATGAGCCCTTCGGCAAAGCAGCAGTACGATGAAACAAAGGTCAATTCCAGCAATGATGCCATGATAAACTTAGAAGGGCAGTTCTATCCTGCAACTTATTATTATGCTTACCCAGATACTGCGCTGCATATTCTTCAGCAGGCGCATAGCTTAATGCTAAGTAAAATAAAATCGTATAATAATCCTTATGAAATATTAATTATTGCCTCGATAATAGAGAAAGAAGCAAGTGATCCTCTAGAACAAATGATTATTTCGGGGATAATTTATCAGCGTATGAAGTTACATATGAAATTACAAATGGATGCGACTGTAATTTATGGCCTTGCCAACGATTATAGCGGCAGGTTGAGTAAAAGTGATTTGAAGAAAGACACGCCATATAACACGTATCTGCATTTTGGTTTGCCACCAACACCAATTTGTATGCCTGGTGAAACAGCGTTATATGCCGCAGCACATCCGAGAGAATCTGAATATTTATATTATGTATCTAAGAAGAATGGTAAGCATCAGTTTTCAAAAACGCTGACAGAGCAAAATGAAGCGATAGTAAAATATTTATTGAAAGAGAAAAAAAATGAATCATAAGGCAGGATATTTTATTAGTTTAGAAGGAACTGAGGGTGCTGGTAAATCTACGTTGGCAAGATTTTTACAAGAATATTTGCAAGAAAAAAAAATAAATGTTTTGTTGACTCGTGAACCTGGAGGTACAGAAATTGCCGAAGAAATTCGTCAAATTTTATTGCATCATCACGAAGAATTGTTAATGCCGAAAACAGAAGCTTTATTGATGTTTGCAAGCCGTGTACAGCATTTGGAACACAAAATTCTCCCTGCATTACAAGCAGGCCAGTGGGTGATTTCCGATCGTTTTGTTGATGCAAGCTATGCATATCAAGGCGCTGGAAGAGTATTGGGCTTTGATTGCATTGATCAGTTAAAGCAATGGTGCATAGGAGATTATCATTCAGATTTAACTTTTTTATTAGATGTGCCATTAGAGGTCAGTGCGCAGCGCTTAAAAAGTCGCAGCCATTTGGATAGGATAGAAAATGAAAAAACAGACTTTTTCGAGCGGATAAGAGAGATGTATTTAGTGTTAGCAAAAAAATTTCCAGACCGATATTTTGTCATTGATGCTTCATTATCTAAAGAAAAAGTTATGTCCTTAGCTAAAGAAAGAATTGATCAATTAATAGATGCATGGGATTAGCTATGTTTAGTAATATAGAAATTCTGCATAAGCTTATAGATGCAAAAAAAAATCATCGTTTGGCGCACGCACTTTTATTAATTGGCAATGAAGGTGTAGGGAAAATGGAGTTGGCAAAGAAATTTTCTCAATATCTTTTATGCTCAAGTCTTGATAAGAATGAGCAGGCTTGTTCTAGTTGTAAAGATTGTTATCTTTTTTTGGCTCAGACACATGGAGATTTTTATTGTATAACAACAGATAACAATAGAAGTATTGGTGTTGATCAAATTCGTGAAATTAAACAGCATGCTTACCAAACAAGGCAGCGTGGAGAATATAAGATTTTTATTATTTCTCGTGCTGACAAGATGACTATTTCAGCTGCCAATGCATTGTTAAAAGTATTAGAAGAGCCGCCGGAAGGTTGTATATTTATTTTAATCAGTGAAAATCAATCGTCGCTGCCGGCGACGATTTTAAGCCGCTGTCAAAAATATATATTTTTTTCACCTACATATAATAAGCTTGATGAGTTTAAGGACTTGGCTTTCGGATTTGAGCAATATTTTGCTCGAAAAATTTCTGTCGTTGAATTAAGTAAAATGTCTCAAGAAAAATCTATTGTTGATGTTCTAAATATTGCTTATGTTGTATGCCACAACTTATTGAAAACTAAAATGGAACTAAATCGACAATATATTTATAAATTTATTGATAAAATTCTCGAGATTAAAAAACTACTTGCTAGCCAGGTTGCTTTAAACGAAAGTTTATTGATGGAGTATTTGCTTTTTGCATAATATCAGTACGGACTGCTATGCAATATAAGATAAAGAAGATGGCTTTGCTTGCAAGTTGCAAGTTGCAAGTTGCAAGTTGCAAATGCCAAAATTAAAATTTTTTAAATTTCGCCAAACTCAAGGTCTAATTGAGTTTGGCAATGAAGTAAAGAGTTTATTCTAGGAGATATTAACGCTCTTTAGTTATTGTGATTTTTTATTTACTAACTCAGTTCTAGGGGGCTCCGTAGTAGTGATAGGTTGAAAGTACGTATTTTGATTTCCTCTTGAAATTTTTCTATGACATATTTGATTGAAAAATAAGTTAAGATGTAATATGCAACTCCTAGAAAAAATGCCTGTAGTGTAGAAAGCGGCATAAAACTTTCAAATAATTTGGAAATATTTATGCTAGTTAGTCTAATGCTAGTCATTGCATATATAAAGCAAACTTCTTTAACGCTTCTGTTGGTGACAGAAGTACTTAGTAATGATAACGGTATTTCACGAATAAGATTAATTAGTGTTGTATAATGCTGAGCTTGTGTGTACAGCGCAGCTATATGATTCGGTATGTTATCAAGTATGACTGTTTCGGCCATCATGCTAGAAAAAATTAATCTCAACGTGTTATAGTGTGGACTTTCTATTTCATCAGTGATATGGCTTTTGATTTTATGGGTAGCGTATCCTTTATTAGAATCCATATAGTGCAAAGAAAATCCTTCATTATTTTTTTGAATAATGAGCAAACTATTGTTTTGGATGCTGAGAATATCAAATTCATCAATGTTTGTATGTGTCAATTTAATGTTAGGATATTCCTGATATTGAATTGGGTCTGTTATACTTCTTGAAAATATTTTCTTAGCGATTGGGTACCATAAAGGGTATGTGTAAGGAGATAATGCATGGCCTAGGTCAATAAGATGAAATGTTGTAGGAGATTTGAGAAAAATAAAAAGCTCGTAGAGTAAATTAGGGGAAAGAATGATGTGCTTGAAAGTATTTATTAATAAATTTCGGGGTTGAGTATTTTCTACAACTCCAGTACTAAGGTTTTTTATGTAACGTTTTGAATAAGTAATATTCTGTCTAAGGCGTAAAAAATATTCTTTGGCAAGATTTGCTTGCATATCGCTCTCGGCATCAAGGAAGAGGTCTTGCTTGCTTAGAATCATATTTTTATGATTTATGCTGCTATGCTCTAGGCCGATAAATTTAAACCAATGAATATTACTATTCGCTAGACGCCACATTTTTAAACATGAAGATGCTGTATGTGCATTTTCCTTCATGTTTAGATATGTTATAATTATATGTATGAGTTCATCTGGTAGAATAAAAAAGCATTTTTCTTCTTGATGAATATCTTCAATTTTCTT
>JAGKWX010000031.1 GCA_021151585.1 Alphaproteobacteria bacterium
TCATATACAGAACTAATTTTTTCTCGCCAATAAGCAATATCAATGTATTGAATATTATTTTTTAACAGAGCTGACTTTTCAACAAGGCAAAAAAAGTATAAATTTTCTATTTCTGAAATGATTTTTTCATACATAGAATGCGGAGCATCATAATAACTGATAATAATAAGATAAAATTGTATTATTATATTTCTTAAAATATGAATATCTTTAAAAGCACTAAGACGCCTACTCAAGCTAATTAATAACTCAAGCGCCTTAGAAAATAACATTACATGTAGTGATGGAATACCATTAATATTTATCAACTCTTGAATATCAAATGCCTCAAGAAAAAAATTTCTATTTTCATCTTCGCCGTTCATAGCCTGACAAAGCGCTAAAAAATCATTGAATTTTTTCTCACACCCCAGAATTTGTAAAATGCACATCAACTGTTTATCAGCTGACTGACACATCCCATAAAATACTTGTTTTATACTTGCTTGAACCTCTAGGTACAGCGAAGCATCAAGGCACTCTTTTGCATCAGCAAACAAGGTTTTCGCTTGCTCAAAATCAAATTGCGCAATCCGATGACCTATGCTCGCAATATAATACATTTCATTACCTACATAGCTCTTAGGATCAAGCAAATCTATGGCTTGCTTATAATATTTAAGCGATGAATCACGTAATTCTTGGCTATTTTTCTGATCAAATATCACAGATGAACTAGCTTTATCAATCAATAATGTCACATCAGCAGCAAGATGGCTTTCATAATAATATTGCGCCAGCAATAAGCTTGCCGTCACTTTGAGTGAAGTATCTTTATTTTTTTTAAGCGCAGCTTCTCCGCGACCTATAAACTCTAGATTGAATGAAGATAAATGACCCTGATCATTTAAACAATCTTGAGCTTGACTTATCCAGCTATCTAAAGACATAGAAGGTGTTGAGCTAGACTTAGTAGCAACTGATTTGTTTACATGGACTGATGACTTTATAGACGACAAATGATGTTGCTTTATTAAACTACGCTTCATAGAGATCCTGTTGCAAGATTGTGTTATTTTTATATTTGCATTACAACAGACTGATAATAGCAACTATCAGCCCAGCCTAAAAATGATAATTACTCTCTAAAGCCGATCAGCCATCATAAATAATTAAACATTGCCAAAATTAAGATACGGAACCGACTTTACATTTTTTATTTTTAACATGATATTCAAATTCCTCGCGGAAATGTTTCAAAAACCCTCCGACAGGCCATGCCGCTGCTTCACCAAAAGCACAAATTGTACGCCCCTCTATATTTTTAGCCGCGCGCTGCAAGGTGTCAATATCTTGTAAATAGGCATCACCCGCTTCAATACGCGAAACTAAACGCGCTAACCAACCTGTACCTTCACGACATGGAGTGCATTGACCGCAAGACTCTTCAGCGTAAAAATGTGACAAACGTTCTAGAGCTTTGACCATACACGTATCTTCATTCATAACAATCACCGCACCAGAACCTAATGAAGACCCCGCCTTCTGCAAAGAATCATAATCCATATCACATTCCATAATGATATCAGCAGGCAACACAGGCATAGAACTACCACCAGGAATTACAGCTTTTAATTTTTTTCCATCTTTCATTCCGCCAGCTAATTCTAATAAAGTTTTAAATGGCGTACCTAACGGCAGTTCAAAATTACCTGGCTTATTCACATGACCTGAAACGCAAAAAATTTTTGTGCCGCCATTATTAGGCTTACCTAAACCTAAAAACCATTCCGGCCCCTTTTCTAAAATAACTGGGACAGAAGCAAAAGTTTCAACATTATTCACCGTAGTTGGCTTACCGTATAAACCAACATTCGCAGGAAATGGCGGCTTAAATCGTGGCTGACCTTTTTTCCCTTCCAGTGACTCCATCAACGCAGTTTCTTCACCACATATATAAGCACCCGCACCTATAACCTGGTTTAATTGAAAAGAAAAACCAGAATTAAAAAGATTATCGCCCAACAACCCGGCATTTCTAGCTTCTTCAAGCGCCGCATCAACACGCGCAATTGGCTCTTTAAACTCACCGCGAGTATAAATATAACCAAAAGGAATACCCATAATATAGGCACCAATGCACATCCCTTCAATTAATTGATGGGGATTAAAACGTAATATATCACGATCTTTACATGTACCCGGCTCGCCTTCATCGGCATTACAAATTAGGTATTTTGGACCAGGAGTTTCTGGCTTAATAAAACTCCATTTGATCCCCGTTGAAAAACCCGCGCCACCACGCCCTCGCAACGAAGAAGCTTTAATTTTTTCAAGCAATTCCGCAGGAGGTGTTTTTTCTTCAAGGATTTTCTTCCAGACAGCGTAACCACCGATACTTTCGTAAGTAGCAAGCAACCAGGGTTGATCTAAATGCAATGTACGGTAGCAAACTTGGTTTAACGCAATAACCATTTTTTGTCCCCTCTGACTGTGGTTTTTATTCTAGCTCTTCCAAAATTTTATCAATTTTCTCAGGCGTTAGGGCTTCATGATAATCTCGATTAATTTCACAGACTGGCGCACAAACACAAGCAGCCAAACACTCAACTGCACGCAGGGTGAATTTACCATCGGGAGTTGTTTCACCGACTTTAATACCCAAACGACTTTCAAAATGTTTAACCATATCTTCTGCACCAGTTAACATGCATGAAATATTAGTGCATACATTAATTTTGTATTTACCCACTTCGTTCAAATCAAACATACTGTAAAAGCTAGCGACTTCATAGACAGCGATTCGTGACATATCTAAATAGTCTGCCACCGCATCCAACAACTCTCGCGATATCCAACCTTGATGGTAATTTTGCACAGTGTGTAGAGCAGAAATCACCGCAGATTGCTTGCGATCGGGAGGATATTTAGCAAGCCAGCGATCAATTTCCGCGCAAATTTCGGGGGCTAGAGTAGCAGCAATCATTTGTTTTGACCCACTAAAAATAATTTTAAGCATTTTACATCAAAAACAACCGTTTTTACAAACGCCACTGTATATTTACTATCTTGTCTACAATGGCTATGTTTATCAAACGACTGTTTTTTATCGATCAATTTCGCCAAACACAATATCTTGACTTGAAAGAATGGCAACCACGTCAGCGAGCATATGACCGCGAGACATTTCATCCAAGCTCGCCAAATGCGCAAATCCAGCCGCACGCACCTTTAAGCGGTAAGGTTTATTCGCACCATCAGAGACTAAATAAATACCAAATTCACCTTTTGGGTGTTCGACTGCTGCGTAGCATTCGCCTTCTGGCACACAAAAACCTTCGGTAAATAATTTAAAATGATGAATTAAAGACTCCATATTACTTTTCATACTCACGCGCGATGGCGGCACAATTTTATGATTATCGGCAATAACCGGACCTGGATTTTCACGCAACCAAGTAACACATTGCTTAATGATTCGATTTGACTGCCGCATTTCCTCTACGCGCACAAGATAACGATCATAGCAATCCCCTTTCGTCCCAACCGGAATATCAAATTGCAATTTATCATAGACTTCATAGGGCTGTTTTTTTCTCAAATCCCAAGCAATACCAGAACCACGCAACATCGGACCAGTAAACCCTAATTGAATAGCACGCTCAGGCGAAACAATACCAATATCAACAGTTCGCTGCTTCCAAATACGATTATCTGTTAATAAAGTCTCATACTCATCAATACATTTCGGAAAACGTTGCACGAAATCTTCAATAAAATCTAACAAAGAACCTTGACGCGCCTCGTTTTTCTTATGAAGCTCCACTTGACTTCGTAAATTAGAATGATATTGCGGCATACGTTCCGGCAAATCACGATATACTCCACCAGGACGATAATAAGCGGCATGCATACGAGCACCAGAGACAGCTTCGTAGCAATCCATTAAATCCTCTCGTTCACGAAAGGTATATAAAAACATCGTCATGGCACCTAAATCTAAACCGTGCGCACCAAGCCACAACAAATGATTTAAAATTCGTGTGATTTCATCAAACATAACCCGAATATATTGTGCGCGCTCTGGCACTTGCACGCCTAATAACTTTTCGATTGCTAGAACGTACGCGTGCTCATTACACATCATAGAAACATAATCTAAGCGATCCATATAACCAATACTTTGATTAAACGGCTTGGTTTCAGCAAGTTTCTCAGTACCACGATGCAATAAACCAATATGTGGATCAGCTTTTTTCACCACCTCACCATCTAATTCCAAAATCAAACGCAAAACACCATGCGCAGCAGGATGTTGTGGGCCGAAGTTTAAAGTATAGCTTTTAATTTCTGACATAGATTTTTACCAATTAATTCATTGTTCGTTCAAAAGGACGAGCATAAGAAACTGCTCTTACAGTTACATATACCTTTCATCTTCGCGGATAACCTTAGGCACTAAAGTGCGTGGCTGAATATCCACAGGCTCATAAATCACACGGCCTTGTTCCGCATCATATCGCACCTGAACATGGCCGCTGAGCGGAAAATCCTTCCGGAATGGATGGCCAACAAAACCATAGTCGGTTAAAATTCGACGCAAATCCGGGTGGCCATTAAAATATACACCAAACAAATCATACGCTTCGCGCTCAAACCAATTTGCTGATGGCCAAATATCGACAACAGAAGGAACTTCTAATGTTTTTTCGTCTATAAAAACTTTAATCCGTAAACGTTGATTACGTGTTAAGGATAACAAATGATAAACAACGGCGAAGCGCTGCTTTATTGTAGTATCCGCAGAAGACCACCCTTCTTGAGGTTGCTGTAAGGTCGAACAAGGCGCACACCTAAGCGACTCTACGCGTGATAACGTCGCATCAACCCCTCGGTCAAATCCTTGCGACGTCGCGCTTTGTGTTTGCCATTCCACGTGCCCATAAGTCAAATAATCGACCACCGTCACATCGATAAGTTGATTAAATTGAAAATCAGACTCATCACGCAATTTCAAAGAGATGTTTTTTATTTCTGCAGCATCAACAACAATAGTTATTTCATCACGAAATTCATGATGCTGATTAATTAAGCCAGTAAAATGGCTTAGAAGATTGTGTATTAAAATATTATCAGTCATTGCTTTGCCTTACTCGGGCAACCGCAAAGAGTTGCCCCTACAATCAATTCATTCATCAATATCATCGCAAAAAAATTATTTTTTCCGCGAAATTTTATTTTTACGCTTAATTTTATTTTGCAATTGCATGACGCCATACATCAAGGCTTCCGCTGTTGGCGGGCAACCCGGAACATAAATATCGACCGGCACAATTCGATCACAACCGCGCACCACAGAGTAAGAGTAATGATAATAACCGCCGCCATTTGCACAAGATCCCATGGAAATTACCCATTTAGGCTCAGCCATTTGATCATAAACTTGGCGTAATGCAGGCGCCATTTTATTACACAATGTTCCAGCAACAATCATCACATCGGATTGTCGTGGACTCGGACGAAAAACAACACCAAAACGATCTAGATCATAACGATTTGCACCCGCTTGCATCATTTCTACCGCACAACACGCTAAACCAAAGGTCATTGGCCACAAAGAACCCGTACGCGCCCAATCCAACAACTGATCAACCGTAGTCGTAATAAATCCGGGATTGCCTGTTTTTATTCCCATTCTAAGCCACCCTTTCGCCATTCATAAATAAAACCAACGACTAATAAAGCTAAAAATACCGCTATTGTCACCACCGCCCATACACCCAAGTGCCGGAAAACAACTGCCCAAGGCACAAGAAAAGCAGTTTCTAAATCAAATAAAATAAATAGAATGGCAACTAGATAAAACCGAACATCAAAAGGCAATCGTGCAGAACCTTCGGGTTCAAAACCACATTCATAAGTTGATAATTTGGCTGCATTTGGAGCTTTAGGGGCGATTAACCAAGATAATACAGGTAAGGCAACACCAATACCAAAACCAATGGCAATCATAACAAGAATGGAAAAGTAGTTTTCTAGCATTGATTCTAATCTCTCAACATTTAATCATCATATCTGCTATGTCATACCAACGAATGGCGACGGCCAGTCTTAAATGCTATTAACCAAGGTAAGACCGGCCCCCAGCTTTTACTAGGGTAACACAGTAACTAGAGTCTATTAAATTTTAACATCTTTTATATTTGGTACCGACGGCGAGACTCGAACTCGCACGACTTTCATCACCACCCCCTCAAGATGGCGTGTCTACCAATTCCACCACGTCGGCATATCTTTCTTATGATAACACTTGTTTAATCGTTTAAACACCCGGCTTAATAGGCGCTTGAGGCGCACCAGTCGAATTGATTTGTTTTACAGGCGTTGTTAAACCTGGAATATCCGCTTCTTCAGCAGCATCTTTAGCATTATGTGCTGCGAGATAAGTTAAAGCAATACTTGTCGCAAAAAATGCAATGGCAAAACCACCGGTTAATTTATATAAAAAACCTCGCGAACCACGACTACCAAAAACTGTCCCTGATGCACCACTACCAAAAGCCACCCCAGCAGTAGCGCCTTTACCTTGTTGCACAAGCACTAATGCAATTAAACATACCGCAATTAGTATATGAAAAATTAAAACAATTTGAACACCCACTTCATACCCCTATCTACATTGACTTTACCACACCAGCGAAAGCTGGCACCCAGTCTAATCTTAAAAAAATTTATGCTGCGTTAACAATTCCGATAAACGACTCCACCACCAAAGACGAGCCACCAACCAGCGCACCATCAATATCTCGCTGCGCCAACAGATCCGCGGCATTATCAGCCTTAACACTGCCACCATATAAAATGCGCATAGATTGCGCAACAGTTTCGCCTAAATTCTCAGCTAATAGGCGACGAATAAATGCGTGCACCGCCTGCGCCATTTCAGGTGTTGCAGTTTTCCCGGTGCCTATCGCCCACACAGGCTCATATGCTAACACGATTTTTGCAGGATTGAGCATTTTTTCGTTAAAAACAGCTGCCAATTGGCGTTCAATAACACCAAAAGTCTCATCTTGCTCACGCTCAGAGAAAGTTTCACCAACACAAAGTATAGGCGTAAGGTTATGCGCTTGCGCACTCATTACTTTTGCCGCACACACAGCATCAGTCTCGTGAACAAGCTGACGACGCTCTGAATGACCAACCAAAACGTAGTCACAACCATATTCTTTCAGCATAGCTGCAGAAATTTCACCAGTATAAGCACCTTCTTGATGCTCATTCATATTTTGCGCACCAAATTTTATCCAGCTATTTGCCAACAAAGATTGTACTTGCGCCAAATAAACCGAAGGGGGGAAAACTGCAACCTCAACATTGGATTGTTCAATATCAATTAATGCAGAGAGCATACGCGTAACAAAATCACGCGATCCGTGCATTTTCCAGTTTCCGGCAATAAAAGGTGTGCGCATGTTTAATCTTGCAATAAAAAGAAAAGATTATACTGAATAAGATAATCATGTTAAATAGTTTAGGCTTGTTTTATTGGCTCCCAGTTCTTTCATTACCCGTTGCCACCTTGTACTTTTGAGTTAGACTATGTAACGAAGGCCATATTGTTTTATATTGGGTTATTATTTGACCTGGTCTGGCGCCCACTCTTTGCAAATATGCAGTCACTGGCCAAATAAGATGAGCGCAGGAAACCAGCCGAGAAAAATATATCCTCATCAGTACGTCATTTTACTCTGCCAAGGCCATAGCCTCCTATTTTTTTCATCTACTTGCATCATACGAGCGTCTCTCTTCGCATCAATCTTAGCGACAGCCTCGCTCGCATCCCGTAATTGTTGGCCTAACTTACTGTTTCGACTAGCCAAAATACTTAAATCAACCGCAGCACTATTGGACCGAACAAGAACGGCCTTCTTAGCTTGTTGTACACCTTGCCGAGCCTGGTCGACAGCATCTTGTACCGTCTGCTGTACTCTACGGCTATTCGATTGTTGATCCAACCAGGCATTCCGCGCCTTCCAAACACCCGGGGTATCATTGATAGAATCTAGCAATTCTTGAGCATATTCAGCATTCAATTTACATCCTGATTGATCCCATGTATACTCAACTACAGAATCCCCTGGCTCAGCAGCCGCGATTTTTTGTAGCAGCTTAAAAGCTTGATCATAATCATTACCCCCCCCTGCGCTCTGAAACACTGCGCGTGCTAAGACATGATAAAGCCACGGTTCTTCGGACTTCGCCAACCTCGTAAATTCATTTATTTGAGCTTCTTTTACAGCCTTGTCATGATCAAACACACTATCTTTTAGAACAGCAATACGAGATATAATTTGCTGCTTAAGATCAGAAATCGAATTTTGTGCTTCAGTAGGCTGTTTTTCCGCTAGACATTCCTTAAGCTGAGCTCGCAAACGAATCAATTCACCATCTTTCTCAATCAAATCAACATAATCTTGACTGCGCGCATACTGGATATCGGACACGTTCTTAGGCTTCGGCATACCAGCCATCAGATCATTAATTGAGCGTAGATTAATCGCTGCAGCGAGCGTAGCTTCATTTTCGCTGATCAATGTAGCCAGCCTCTGCTCTGCAGCAGCAAGATCCTCTTGCGCAGCACGACGGTCTTCATCCGCCGCTCTAGCACACAATTTACCTAAATCCGTTGTTGTCGCATTATTTAATTTTTTACACAAACTGTCGACCCTGCCTTGCAAATCTGAGGCGTTTTCATTAGCTTGTTTCGCCAGGTTTTTATTTTCGTTAATTCGTTGTAAATCAGCATTTCCATCCTGCAACATTTCATTGATGCCATCGATGATGTTTTGATTTGCAGTAGTTAATTCATCGATTGCACCTGCAAATTCATTCAGTATGGCTTGAACATACTTGCGCGCATCAACAGGATCTATGTCGATAGTTGCTCGACCATCCGTATAAGTAATACGCACCTCCTCTGTTCGTGGAAGGATGGACAACTGACTCTCATCCTCAAAAAATATGTGATTATAGAGAGCAATATACTGTCGATGTGATGGATCAACACCCTGTTCTTGTACAGAATTGCTCATTTGTTGTATGTTGTCTACTATGCGCTTTAATTGCAACACATTGCTTTCCGGTGCCTCAGCCTGTGGCATACTCTCACCAGACTCAACATCACTCATCTGACTCTGAGCGTCTTTCAACTCCTTACGCAAACCAGCAAGCTTGTCGCGACTTAGCTGCAACTCATGTTCTGATGACGATTTGTTGTCTTCACATGCTTTTTCTGCCTGGACCAAAGCTTCTTCTGCTTCTTGAACTTTTTCTCTCACTTTATTAAGTAAATCAGCTCTATCAAGATCACTAATATCGTTTATTTTCTTAACATCAAAGCCCTGTGCCTTAAAAAGTTTTTGGTAATTATACTTAGTTAATAATTGATTATTTTCTTTTATACGATTATTCCTCTCATGCAAAGTGTCTAACATGAATTGATATTTTCTAGTACGCTCACCCGCCGGGATATCATGCTCTAACACTTTAATCGCATCATCAAAAATCATAAAACGTGTTTTAAAAGATTGGGGATTATCAGAGACAGCTTGTTTCTTAGCTTCTGTGGACAACCTTAGGATTTCATCAATATAATCTGCTAACTCTTTGCGTAAATAAGCTTGCTTACATGTAAACAGAAAAGCATCTAGATTACCTCGATCATTATAAGCATCAAAATTAAAGATTCTATCATGACCTCGAGCAATAAACTCTGCACAATCAATTTTTACTTTAGCTTTGCGCCTTCTAGCACTACATCTCAACATATCCTTCAAAGACATCATACATTGTGTACCGTTGGCATCATGTCGGTAATTAAGCGCATATTCACTACCTCGGTGATAATATTTGCGCGATGTTTGTACCGATTTTCCGTTATCATTTATTCTATCTTTATCTTGTGCATAACCAAGTGTGATTTGTTGATTTTCTACTGCGTCAAGCACATCACTCGGATCTAAACCACCACAAACTTGTTGCCTGGTGAAATCATTGATTAATTTAACCATATCCGGTTCTGGCTTGTCCAAGTCCTGTAAAAAAGCGCGTAAAAGCTGGATATGCTCTTCGATTTTTTCTATAGCCGCCTTAATGTTATCAGCATTGATAGCGTCATTACTCGCCCTTTTTTCGTTAGCCTCTTGCTTTAAACGATCACTTTTTTCGGTAGCCTCTTGCGTTAAACGATCAATATCACGCTGGATATCTTTTTTTAATTCATCATTTTTTAATAGGTTAATAATTTTTCTTTCTTGCTCAGCACCAGCAACATAAATACGATCACGGTCTTCTACTAATGCCTTGTGCGCTGCTTCACCCTTTTTATTGAGATAGACATAATAACCTTTGTTTGATTCCCAATGGATAATATCTCGAGGTTTCCCAGGGTTAACTATCAAATCTTTGCGAATCTGATGATTTTCACCTTGCAATCGATCTAATTGCTTCAGCTCTTTAACAAGACGACGAGCTATTGGACTATCATCAGGAAGTTCCGGTAGCGAAAACTTTCTGCTTATCCATTTTTCACGCAAAAATTTATATGACATGATGATAACTCAATTATTATAAACGAATACTTTTAGCTTGATTTAGGGTATCTAAATCGTGCGGCGATGGATTAAAATAAGAATACCTTACAGGTTTCTCATGCTTTTGTGCTAATAATTCGAGCTCAATCCACGCTGCTCTAACCATTTTATCAAAGCCACCAAACTCTACCGTCCAACCACGTTTAAATACTTCATGCGCCATCGCCTGAGCTACTTTTACAGCATGTAACAGCGTTCGATTATGATCAAATAAATGTTTAGGTGTTGCCACAAGGCAAGAACCACGATCATAAATATGAAAATGCTTATCAGTAGCAATTAAACTCAAAGGATATAATTTTCCCGCTGGCGCTGGATTGCTCGCATCCCAAATAACAAAATAAGCCATGCGAGCAAGCAAATAATATACTTCTTGATGTGTCACTGACCTATTTAACAAAGACTCTATTTCTGGAATAGATTGTCCATCAAGCACCGCCTGCCACATCGCTTGTCTTTCTTCGGTAAATTGACCAATGATTTTTTCTTCTTGCTCTTTCAGAGTATTAAATAGCTCTCGCTCTTCTTCTGCGGTTAAAATTAGCTGATCAGCGAACTCTTCTTTTAAAGCTTGATCAATAGAATATTCTTCTTCAGGACGTAGCGCTGGTAAAACTTCTAGCTCAAAGCTGATCTCTAAGGGCTCTATTGCCCCATTACTAACACTGACACTCATTAAATACGGCGAGTTTGCTAGAGCTTCTCGGCCTAATTGACCATAAATTTGGCCGGTAATAGTATAATCCAAACCCGGTGGCAATGGGTCATCATTGTCTAGACCAACGCTATACAGCATGCCAGCACTCAAGCCTTCATCGTTATCACTAGGAGACAAGCTGTTTTCCACATAGTCAGACAAATTTAAGCGAAAAACAGAACCTATGGTTACTTGCTGCTTAGAGATTGGCCTAACTAATATAGGCGGTTTCAACTCAAACTCTTCTATCATGCTTCACCCTTATAAAATCTAAACATTATTATAGTCTATATAATTCATTCTACAGGGATGTTTTAAGGCGGGTCAACATGCATGCATCAGGAAAGGCAACCACCACACCTCGGCCGCTTGTTCGAAGCAGCCTGGCTGAGGATGGGCGTGGCGGGCGAATAACGTTTTAGCAAATAAAAAGTTAATACATAAATCAGGCTAATCCCGACTAACCATAGCGCTGATGACCAAGGGTGACGCGCCCATGTTACGGCTTGGTAGAAAAATACCGCAACGCCATAGGCGATAAAAGTTGACCACAAAACTGAAAACCATGCCCAAGATTTGCCAATTTCACGACCAATCGCTGCTGTCGTTGAAACACAAGGGAAATAGAGTAAAACAAACAATAAATAAGCAAAAGCGCCGTTGGCGCCATCAAAATACGCCGCCATTTCTCCGACTGCGTTCAACTGACCATACAAGCTATTTAATGTTCCAACTACAACCTCTTTTGCCAATAACCCTGTCAATAACCCAACAGTGGCCGGCCAATTATGTTGATCAATGCCCATAGGCGCAAAAAGTGGTGTAATATATTGAGCAAATACAGCCAATAAAGATGAGCCAGCACCTGGCAAAGTTAAGGAATCAAGCACTTCTACTAATATACAAATCGGCACAATAAACATGCCTGCCCGCCATACAAAGCCTTGCAAGCGAAACCAGGTGTGTAAACGTAAAGATTGCCACGTTGGCCAATGATAGCTTGGTAACTCTAAGACAAATGGCGCTGATTCACCCTTGAGCAAAGTTTTGCGCAAAATAAAGCCTGTTAAAACCGCGACAACTATACCAATACAATATAAAGAAAACACCATCCAGGCGCCATGATGCGGAAAAAATGCTGCCGCAAATACAGCAAAAATCGCCAATCGCGCACCGCAAGACATAAATGGCGTCATCATCACTGTGAGAATACGATCACGTTTGTTTTCTAGTGTACGTGTTGCCATTACCGCTGGCACATTACAACCAAAACCAACAATCATAGGCACAAACGCTTTGCCAGGCAAACCCATGGCACGCATAAGCCTATCAACAACAAATGCGGCGCGCGCCATATAGCCACTTTGCTCTAGAAATGATAACGATAAAAACATGCCACAAATCACTGGTATAAAAGTAATGACTGTATTAAGCCCCTTTCCTAAACCCTGCGCTACCAATATGACTAACCAACTCGGTAGAGCCATTTTTTGCAAATATTCTTCAGGTTTTTGCACGAATAAAAAATCACTGGCACTGTCAAAATAATCTTGCAAAATACCCGCCACATTAATTGCAAAAACAAACATAGCAAACATGACGAGTAAAAAAATAGGTATGCCTAAAAATCTATTTAACACAATCTGATCAATTTTATGCGACAAAACACTACGCTTCGATTTTCCTCTTTGAACAACATGCTGTAGTACGCTTTCAATAAAACTATAACGCGCTTCTGCCATAATTATATCTGGCTCAAATTTTAATTTTTCTATTAAACTTTGTTGCCATGTTTTTACTTGTTCCAGCATTTCTGGAGAAACTTGGCTTTGTGCGAGACAATCGTTTTCTAATAATTTTAAAGCAAGTCGGCGAAAAATTAAACGCTCTTTACTAGCGGCAATCGAGTCATGACAACTTGCGTCAGCACCCAGCCTTGAATCTTGCAAGACTGAATCCCAGCCTAGACCAGAGCGACAATTGCTGTAATTATTTTTAACGTTTTTTTCTTGCAAAGAAGAAATCACATCATCCACGGCCCTCTCTAAAGGCATAGGATACGCAAACGGCACCATAGGGATACGGCACAACATAGCCTGCTCTACGATGGCCGCCTTTAAAGCCATCACCGTATTTTTCTTTGTTGCTTCCAATGGAATAACCGGACAGCCTAAATATTTAGCAAGCAGATCAATATTAATATCCAATCCGTTTTTGCGAACAACATCCATCATATTTAAAGCAATTACGACAGGAACGCCCATTTCTAATAATTGCAATGTTAAAAATAAATTACGCTCTAAATTACTCGCATCAATCACATTAATAATAAGATTAGGTCGATGCGAGAGCAAATAATCGCAGGCAATACGTTCATCAAGAGACAAGTCTTCGGAAGCAACGGTTAAAGAATATGTGCCAGGCAAATCAACAATATTGACCAGTTGATGGTGATGCTTGAAACATCCTATTTTTTTTTCAACCGTCACACCTGGCCAATTACCAACCTGCTGCTTTTCACCAGTTAAGGCATTAAACAGTGTTGTTTTACCACTATTAGGGTTACCAATAATCCCAACTTCTATAGGCTTCATAATTACACTCGCTCAACTTGCAAAATCGCAGCTTCATGCTTACGCAAACTCAGACTATACCCACGCACAGCGATTTCAATAGGATCACCTAATGGAGCAATTCGCTTCACTACAAAGCGCGTACCCGGGGTTAAGCCCATGGAAAGTAACTTTTGACGGTACAAAGGATGACTATGAGCAAGATTGACAACTTGCCCCTGATCACCGACTTTGTAATTGGATAATGTATTCATAGTAATATTTTCACGCATCATGTGACACGTTGTCAATACAAATGAGAATGATTCTTATTTGTTTCTTCTATATTAAGCAGCCACAACCTAATTTTTCTGCCAAATTGAGAAAACCAACGTTATATTTTATGATTATATTTGTAATATTTAACATCTGAGAGCTTCCTTATCTTGGGTTTGATTTAAAGTTTGCACTTACATCAAAACCGGGAACTCTCTATTTTGCAAGAGATTTGTCAGATCAGATCGAGACTAATTCACTACAACCGACCCAGATTTTATGGCCAGATCGACAGCTTCCTGCTTAAATTCCGGCGTGTATTGCCTTACTTTTCATGAGTATAGCCCTCTTTCATTGACTCGTAGTTTATCAAATTTATGTGTCTACTAAAGTGGGGGAAGACCAAAGTTCATTTTGATGCGTCCTATGGGCACATATATTTGCTGCAAGTAATTTCATATTTTTCTGATGAGCATTCCACTAAATATAATTCGATATTATATTTTTTTGATAAATGACTTATAAATTCTTTCGTTTTGCCAGATAGGTCGGTACTCTTAAATGAAACACGGCATAGATTGGCTGGCTCACTTAGCTCATATGTTTCTAAAAAATTTATTGCGTCATCGTTCAAATTTTGACCAACCGCACATCCCATAATAATTCCAGTAATTTTTATAAAAGGATAACCTCTTAAATCCATTAAGCCACATTCTTTACTATTGGCATTAACTATAAGTCGATATTCGTCTTCATAACTCCATTGACTAAATTTTACACCAAATGATTTTTTCAAAATATATTTATTGAAATTATATTGTCTATCTGGATCATTCGAGATCTGATCGATTTCCACTTCTTGTATTTCTGGCTTTATCTTTTGGTAAATGACTTTTGATAAAATAAATTGCTTTTTATCGTCATCTTGTGGCTGTTGAAAAGATAATATTTCCTGGCTCTGAGAATCGAATGGAGTAAATACTTTGTTTATTAATTGATAAAATTCATTTTCTGAATATTCTCGAGCGTTTTCTTTTTCATAATCTTGTTTAAGTTTTTTATAAATAAAATTTAAGTCAATTTCAAATATAACACAATAACCTTGATGATTTTTAGCATAATGCGCCCACATCGGAATGTTATAAGGATTGGCTGTTAAACAGATAGCGCCGTGTGCTTTAAAAAAGTCAGGATCGCTTTTTATTCCTCCTAACATTTCAAATGCTTCTGGTTTTTGAAGATCTATTCTGAACTCTTCTTTTGTTAGACTTGGAAAAAATTTTTTACACTCGCAAAAATATTTTTCAAAAGTAGGTGTATTATCTAATATTTCTTTTTGACCTGCCATTTTAAAATTAAACTGCCCCTCAAATGGATCATTGAATTCATCAAGTCGAGTAAACCATACTTTTTGATCCATATAGTTTTTTAGCTGTAAAAAATGGTCTAATGTTAATAGCGGCTTATAGTGATATAAATATTTTTTATCTTGCATTTTTAAAATCCTATTGATCCATTTTTATATTTAATGGATATAGTCGGTTAGATATTAGTTGTAACAACAATGTATCGAAAAACGGCCATGCAATTTCCTTCTTTAATTACAAAGCGGTTGATCAATCCTCCCAACAGTAAAATTATCTCTTACTTAAGTAAATATAACTGTTTTAATTGCCCATGAATCTGCACTTTTTCTTGAACCAGTACCAACTTTTCATGGGGAAACGCTTTCTTTTGATCGTGTAACTTTTTCAGCTCATTTTGCAGCTGTAAAAACTAATGCGATGATACGGATTCTTTAGTTTGAATGTCAATAATAACAATATTGTTAGCGTTTTTTTTCTTGTAAATCGAATAATTGTTTTTGAGTTGTTTCGATATCTTGCGATTTTTAGCAAGCTCCTTCTGAGCATGTCTCAATTCTTTTGCTTACCCCTGATATTGCGCTTCAATTTTTTCAAGTCGCTCTTTCGGACTATTTTTTTCAAAATCTATCATACCAAGCCGTTGTTGAAGCTCTGCATTTTCTTTTTTAAGCGCTAAATTTTCAGTATTTATACTTTGGATTGAGTAATTTAGCTGATTAACTTGCTGCTCATAGCGCCGCTGATATTTTTGTCGCTGTATCAGAGAAGCCTCGCGATAATGTTCCAAATTAACTTGGATTTGCTGATTTTGACGGCGTCATTCTTCAGCGCACTCTTTTTTTCTTGGGGTTTTCAACACCATTTTCCGGTTAAATTATTGGCTTTTTCGTAGCTGATCGCGCACGTTCTTTTAATTCTATATCAATTTAACGATCCGTAAGCGCACTGGAATTATCTCGCCCCGAAAAAACGGACACTTCACTAAGCTGCCTTTTGTTCTTCAAAATACACCGGACTCAAATAGCCAAGCCCAGAATGAAGTCGTTTTCGATTATAATACACATCAATATAATCAAACACATGCTTTTTTGCATCATCACGTGTTATAAATTTTTCACCGTGTATTGCCTCTACCTTAAAGCCATGATTCCAACTTTCCATGCTGGCATTATCATAACAATCTCCGCGTTTGCTCATACTGCAAATAAATCCATGATCCCTCAGTAATTTTTGATAATCATGAGAATAATACTGGCTTCCACGGTCAGAATGCAGAATCACGCTTTGCGGATTATTATGTCGCTAAATCGCCATCTGCAAAGCATCCATGGCCAGTGTCGTTGTCATACGCGCTGACATCGACCAACCAACAATCACGCGCGAATATAAATCCATCACAACTGCCAGATACAACCAACCTTCATCTGTCC
>JAGKWX010000059.1 GCA_021151585.1 Alphaproteobacteria bacterium
TTTAGGGGTGAAAATTCAATTAAATTTGAGGTACAATTTATCACAGGAAAACTTCTCTTAATGTTCTTTGTAACCTACTGAATTATATATGATTTAATGGGGTTTAGCTTCTTCTTTCATGAAATATTCAGGTTAAGCCGGAATACACAAAAGGTTAGTAGTACTGTATCCACCGAATTTACCCCTCGCCTAGGAACAGGGCCCCCAAATTTACTGATGCACTAAAAAGCTGCAAATGTGGTTAAAGAATAAGGCAATTCAGCCTTGAAATCACATTTTTTATTCAAAATTTCACTGATTTACGCTGCAACACTCAAAAAATCTTCAGTTCGCAACAGCCTCTTACAGAAAAAGCGAAACCTTGATGATTTTTAGATGGCATTTTGCTGGCCTTTCTGAGGAAAAAATAATAAAATAGAGCAAATTCACGAATAAAAAAAGCAATGTTAAAAATATGTAGAGGGTATCATGTTTAACTTAGGCGAAGCGACAGCTAAGGCAAAAAGTTCTGAGAGAAGCGATAGCTTTGATTTATCTACTTCTCATGACAGTGTTGCTGGCTTAGGAATAATGGTACAACCAAGAAAAATCAGTTCTCAACATCGAGAATCAATTAGTTCTTCAATTTTTAGACAAAAAAAACAAGCATCGTTAGCACATAATCCCTATGATCTTGTTGTTATTGGCGCCGGATTTTCTGGCGCCTTTACAACAGAAGAAGCTTGTCGCGAGTTGGGGTCTCAAGCAAAGATCGCGTTGATTGATAGTTATGGTTTACTGAGTCCAAAAAGCTCTAGTCAAAATGAATGCTTTAAAATGCACACAGGCCTACATTACATTAGCGATCGAACAACAGCCGAAACATGTTTAAGAAATTCTGTAGAAATGGCAGATGCTTTTTACGAATTTATTTTAGATAAAGATAATGATCACGCGCCATCAAGACGAGGAAGACATTATTTGATGAGCAATTCTCATTCCGTTTCGTATGCACGAGAAGAATGTGAAAACTTACGACGTCTTTATGCCGAGTTGTTAGAGGAATTTCCTAATGCTAGAAAAGCTTTTGGAGAACCAGAAAATTTCATTACTTATTTAAGCGAGCAAGATTATCCTTACGTTGCTTCAGACATTCCGTTTACTAATGAAGAAGACATGGTTGAATCTGTACACATAAGTCTTGCAATAGAAACACCAGAATGCCAAATTGATCCTAATCGTTTTCAAGAATACTTCAATACGGTTTTTTCTAGAAATCAAAAAAAGAAAATTTTAGATTTAATGTATAGAAGAACGGTTACGCAAATACACCATGCAGAAAATTTTGTTGGGTATGTAATTGATACAGTTCGTTTTGATGAAAGTATTGGAAAATTTATACAAGAAACAGTAGAAACAAAAGCTATAATTAATTGCGCTTGGCAAAATATAGATGGCATTGATAGTACAATAAATTTTCATCATAATGACAAGAGACCAAGCACCATTCGAGCTAAGTTGCTTGTTAAGGCAAAGGTGCCTCCTAGTTTAGCTGCTATGAACACTTGTATTTTTTCAGCAGGGCCACATGTATCTTTAACTAGGATGCCATCCGATTTAAAATCTTCAGAAATTGATCCAATAGGAAATTTACTTGTAACATTTGAACCAGAGACAAACCTGGGTCATTTTCCTTCAGGAACACCATTGTACAAAATAGAAGATGAAAGATTGCGAAAATTAATAGCGCGCCCAACTTCTCCATCGGATTTGATGGCTCAACAAACTGAATTAGCTAATGTGAGTCAAAAAATTATGGATGGAGCAGCTAAATATGTTCCCGCCTTAAAAGATGCGACTATTCTTGGTCATGGTATTGGTTTTGTAAAAATTTTTGCAGATACCACTAGTGGCAATCGATATTTATATGAATCGACTAGTCCTATTCATCAACGAAGAGAGGATGGAATACAAGAAAGAAGCTTATGTTATCTTTCTTTTTCTGGAATGAAAATGACTTACTCATTTCAAGCAGCTCAAAAAGTCGTTGCTATGCAAAATCAACAACTTATTATTAGAGAAACGGTAGAATCTTTTTTAAATGAAATAATTCACAGGTTAAATATCGTAGAGGGCACACAAGAATATAAAATTCGCGCTGCATTACGTTATTCATTAAGAGAATATTTGCTCGCCAATCTACAAAAAATCACTACGGCCAGTTCTAGCACTGAAGACTCAGAAAGTATTTTAAACAGATGGGTGAGTAGCATTAATGTTGACGAAATAGTTCAACAATATTCTGAGCAATTAACAGCGCATCAAAGTTGGATATCTCCAAGATTATAAGGGAATAATTAAATGATTAAGCATGGAAGCGCAATTAGTATTGACGATACTCTTGTACTATCAGAAATAATTAGTGTTATACCGTATTGTATTTTTTGGAAAAATAATCGATTGGTATTTCAAGGATGTAATCTTCAGTTTGCACAACAATTTGGTTACAACGATGTTAAAGATATAATTGGAAAAACTGACGATGATTTCCCGTGGTCAAAAAATGAATTAAAAGAAAAATACAATGCTGATGATCTTTATGTAATTGATACAGGAAATTCTCTTCTTAATATTGAAGAAGAACAAATTCAAATGAATGGTTCTATTGAAACATTGCTTGTTAGTAAAGTTCCAATCAAAAATCGATCTGGTGAAATTATTGGAATTCTTGGGACATACAATAACATTACACATCTTAAAAACATTGAAAATTCTTTGCGTCGTGAAAAAGAAAAAGCAGAAGCCGCTAGCCGCGCTAAAACAGAATTTCTCGGCAGCATAAGCCATGACATGAAAACACCTTTGGTCGGTATTGTCAGCAGCGCGGATATTATTGCTTATGATAAAAACATGCCAGAAAAAGCGAGATATTTTTCAACAGTTATTTCAGATTCGGGTAAACA
>JAGKWX010000060.1 GCA_021151585.1 Alphaproteobacteria bacterium
TCTGCCACAAATCAAGACGATTATTGCTGACAATAAAACCGATGAGCTGCTATTTTTATTGCACCGTCAGTTAGGTGCGCTTGCGTACGCAAAAGCACCTAGACTTGAGAAGAAATTGCTTGAATTACAAACCATGGCACAGAATGGCTCCGGTATCGATCCATCTATTTACCAAGATATAGAAACCGAGGTTTTGCGGATTGTTCATTGTTATGAAAACATGGATCAACGAAAAATTGCCTAGCTGCGAACTATGACATTTGCCCTGTATCAAATGTCAACTTGTTGGCGGGTTCAAATGTGAAGTATTCCAAAATAGTTATGTTAATCTATTTTTCGCATTTCACGCTTGAACTCGCCGGCGCCGAAACAGAACGAGTAATAGATAATTTTTTTTGATCAATTGGATTCCATAATATATGAGGAGCGTCCTTTGAATAATTAGATAACTTTGCCTCAACCGGAGCGACAGAAATGAATGCCTTAGTTGTTTTCTGAATTTCATGATCATAAAAAGATTCATCAACAATCGACCAAAAATATAAGGGTAGTTTGAAATAATCCGATAGATATGCCCTTATTCTTTCTTGGTTCACTGTGAACAAATCGGTTCTGAGTCTAAATAAATTGTGTTGGTGATGTTTAAAATGCGGATTTTCTTCATGTGAAATATAGTTTAACAATGGTGGAAACCATGATAAACACAAAATATGACCGAACCGTGAAGACAATAAATCTTTATATGTTTGTGCTATAGGCTTTTCATCAATTGGTAGTAAAGAGCACACTTCAAAATTATCGTGTCCAACACGAGCACGAGCAACAAATGCAACATTGGCCACTTTGAATAATTGTTGCAATGGACTAAATCTATTTATTTCTCCGCCAGCAATGATGGCTCGCCAAACTTGTTGATATTCTAGGTATTTATCATTATTGGTCAAATGGTCTAATATATTTTCAATACATAATTCTTCGAATAAAATTCTTGGTGATTTTAAAGTACTATCTGCTGTGCTTTCTGATATAGCTTGCGATGGATCGGCAAAAAATTCATCAATTGTGTTTAATATTTCAATAATTGATTTAAAATCTTCTACGCGATGCCCGCTTCTTTTCGCTGTTCTACTTAATGCACGTGAAAACTTAGGATGCTCTTGCTTCATTCTATCGACTTGAACGGTAGATAAAGAAAGCTGTTCTAACAATTTACTTGCGGTTAGTTTTATATCTGATGAAAATAAGTTATCAAAGGGTGACTCGACATAAATGGTTACTCCTGATTTTTCTGCTATATTAAAGATGATTTCTTTGTGTTTTCTGCCTCGTTTTTCTACTTGCTCAATAAAATTTTCGAAAGCATCAAAGGTTATTTTTCCGCTAATATATAAATGTACCCCGTATAACATATAGTCAAGAATTGGCAAATGATAACGAATTGAAAAGCTATCATCTCCCATTGTTCGCATCAAAGGTAACAACCCTTGTAACGCAGAAAATGACATATCCTCATAAGGATGAACATGATCATTAGCTTCAATATTAGTAATAATATCCTGAACTTCTAAATTATGATCAATTAATGGGTATTTGTTTCCTTGATCATCAACACCTAAAATTGATGATCCAAATAGGCAGTTAGCCATAACAAATTGTTTTATTTTAGGAAAGTCTGTTGTTGATAAAGATGCTTTATCGGAAATCCAAGGATATATATAAAATGGAAAATCGCCGCCCAAATTAATTGGAAGAAAGACGGTGTCGCTATGTCTTCTTAATGGACTGTATGTTCCACTTTCTAATAAAGTTAATCCGACCTTACAAAAAAAATCATGAATATTCAAAACATTTTTTCTATATTCTTTTTGATGTTTTTTTCCTGGTGGTTCAAAAGAAAATTCATTTCCATGAAATAGCACGGCATTTGATCCATCAGCTAAAGCTTCGGGTATAGTTGCGCTTTTTAAAATAAGAAAGCCATTTTGGTGTGAAACCATTCTTGTTTCAAGCGGAAAGCTAATATCTGCTGCTTTTTCTCTAACTTCTGATGTGCTTAATCTGCTGCTAAACATTTGTTTCTCGCTTAGTTCATAAAAAATTTATAAAGTAACTCTTTTTTATTATTCTGTCGAAAAGTGTTTAATACCAGCCCACAGAACCACATCCGATCATCTTTTTTAATTATTCTTATTAATTTCAAGCTACATCTTGTATAAACTTAACCAAGTTGGTTATTATGAATTCACCAACATGTTTGTTTATACTCGTCATATGAAAAAAAATCAATCCAACTTAT
This sequence comes from Alphaproteobacteria bacterium, assembly GCA_021151585.1. GTDB lineage: Bacteria > Pseudomonadota > Gammaproteobacteria > JAGOUN01 > JAGOUN01 > JAGOUN01. The sequence continues at coordinate 2,297 of JAGKWX010000060.1, forward strand.
TTTCAAGTCAACATAATTTTGACAACGGATTCTTGTTTAACATTCATCAAAACATTAAGGATATCTTAACAGGAAAAAGCAAAGCTGATAACGCCCTCACCGACGTTATTAACTATTACAACAAAATTATACTATGCATGCCTGGAAATGTATATTGGTTGGACAATAATTGCTTGACTATTGGATGTAATCAAAACGTTCTTGAAATGTTTGGACTAACTTCTATTGAACAATTTTTGGGATTATCATTCGAAGATATGGCTGATATAGGAAAATGGGATCAAAATCAGGCTGCATTCTTTAAAAAAGATACTCTTGATGTCCTGACCACTGGAAGAGCAAAAAGAAACGTCGAAGAACCTCCAATTCCTGGATCGAATGGAGAAATGATTTATTTCTTAACAACAAGAGTCCCTCTTTTTGACGCTCAAGGAAACGTTATTGGTGTTGTCGGTATATCAACCGATGTAACCCAGCGTAAAAAAATGGAACAAGACTTATTGGCCGAAAAAGAAAAAGCAGAAGCGGCCAGTCGCGCCAAAACAGAATTTCTCGGCAGCATAAGCCATGACATGAAAACACCTTTGGTCGGTATTGTCAGCAGCGCGGATATTATTGCT
>JAGKWX010000014.1 GCA_021151585.1 Alphaproteobacteria bacterium
TTTATAAATACAATATTTAAACATAAAATGTTTATTTATTGTATTTTTTATTAAAAATTAGGGTTTACCCTTATTTTTTCATGAAAGGTTGTAGTGCGTATATGCTATGGGGCATCATTGTCATAAGCATAAAATGGCTTAAGTCGGAATTCAGCCCTTAAGCGAGTAATTTATGATTTTAACCGCGGAATCTGAGATCATATACCTAGATAAGCAGCTCATGTTGGCACTATGCTCATGTTTAGATATACTCAAGCGATAAGGCTGTTCTTGCCTTAAGCATTATTAAGGAAAGCGTGAGTATTATATTAGGCATCGATCCTGGCTCGAGAATAACAGGTTATGGTTTAATCAAGGCGCAGCCAAATAATCAACATGTTTTTATTGCCTGTGGTTGCATTCGTATAGAACATGAGCAGCTTGGCAATAAGCTAAAACGTATTCATGAAGTTATTACTGATGTGGTGCGGACGTATGCGCCGGAAGAGGTCGCTGTTGAACAAATTTTTTTTCATGACAACCCCAGCACTGCTTTAAAGTTAGGCCAAGCACGCGGTGCAGCAATTGCCGCTGCCGCCTTGTATGATTTGAAAATTCATGAATATACGGCGCGTCAGGTAAAAAAAGCTGTTGTCGGTTATGGTGCAGCTGATAAACAGCAAATCCAACATATGATCCAGGTCTTATTAAAGCTTGCGGAAAAGCCGCAAACTGATGCTGCTGATGCCCTGGCGATTGCATTATGCCATGCGTATACTCGACAGGGATTGTACAATATTGGTGATGTGGCAGTAAAAATGCGATATAGGAGATTACGATGATCGGACGAATACGTGGAGTTTTAATAGAAAAACGCGCACCTTGGTTGTTGATAGAACTCTCTAACGGCTTAGCCTATGAAATTGAAGCGCCTATGAATACTTTTTATCGTCTGCCGGAAGCGGGTAAAGAAGTTGCTTTATATACACATTTAACAGTGCGTGAAGATGCGCATCTTTTATATGGTTTTTCAGATTTGCGCGAGCGATCTTTGTTTCGAGCTTTAATTAAAGTCAATGGCGTTGGTCCAAAATTAGCCCTGACGATTTTATCGAGTTTTGAGCCGCAGGCATTTGTTTTTTGCATTAATCATGGTGATGCGGCGGGGTTAACTCGTGTGCCAGGTATTGGTAAAAAAACAGCAGAACGTTTGATTGTCGAGATGCGTGATCGTTTGTCCGATCCGTTTGCCTTAGAGCAGGGTGGTGATTCTTTGTTGCCTGCTTCACCTACTGCACTTACTTCGCCAGTTAATTCAGCGGTTCAAGAAGCAATGAGTGCATTGGTGGCTTTAGGTTATAAGCCACAGGAGGCTAGCAAGGCGATGTCACAAATTGACACGACGGATCTTGCTTGCGAAGCCATTATTCGTCAAGTTTTGCAGAAAGTAATGGCGTAACAATTGATTTTTGTGCTACATTCAAAGCATAACATATAAAATGATATTTTTATGAGTATTGATGAACGTATGGTGAATCCCGTCGCGCACATGGCCGAAGAAATCGCAGAGGTTTCTCTACGTCCGCGACTATTGCAAGATTACGTTGGGCAGCCGCAAGTACGCAGTCAAATGCAGGTTTTTATTGATGCAGCGCGTGGTCGTAAAGAAGCGCTAGATCATACCTTGATTTTTGGTCCTCCGGGCCTGGGAAAAACGACACTAGCGAATATTATTGCTTATGAAATGGGTGTTTCTGTGAAAAGCACCTCTGGGCCAGTGTTAGAGAGAGCAGGCGATTTGGCTGCGCTTCTTACTAATTTACAACCTAACGACGTTTTGTTTATCGATGAAATTCATCGTTTGAGTCCTGTCGTTGAAGAAGTGTTATATCCAGCGATGGAAGATTATCAATTAGATATTATGATTGGTGAAGGGCCGGCGGCGCGATCCATTAAGTTGGATTTGCCGCCATTTACTTTGGTTGGTGCGACAACGCGTGCTGGGTTGTTAACATCTCCGTTGCGCGATCGTTTTGGAATTATTCAACGTTTAGAATTTTATTCTATAGAGGATTTAACACATATTGTTACGCGTTCAGCAGCAATTTTAAATATTTCCATTGAAAGTGGCGGCGCAACAGAATTGGCTAAACGCGCGCGCGGGACACCACGAATTGCTAATCGATTATTACGGCGTGTACGAGATTTTGCACAAGTTCGTGCTAATGGAGTGATCACACAACAAGCCGCGCATGATGCCTTAAGCTTGTTTGATGTTGATCACGAGGGTTTTGACGTCATGGATAGAAAATTATTATTAGCATTGATTGAAAAATTCGATGGCGGTCCAGTGGGGGTAGACAGTTTGGCAGCGTCGATCGGCGAAGAGCGAGGCACAATTGAAGATGTCATCGAGCCATTTTTAATTCAAAAAGGCTTTATGGTGCGTACAGCTCGTGGCCGTATGGCGACGAAACATGCTTATGTGCATTTTGGCTTGAAATCACCAGCTAATTTTAACACATCGGCTCAAGAAAGCTTGTTTTAAATATTTTCACTGTTTGCTATGATGCATTTATATAAGATTTTTAAGAGGTTTTTATGAATAATGGTGGTGTGTTGCAATATTTTTGGCAAGCTAGTGGCGTTGTGCAATGTGTATTGTTAATTTTAGTTGCAGCGTCGATTATTTCCTGGACATGTATTTTTCAGCGCCGTGCTTTTTATAAAAAAGTTCAAGGCTTAATGCATAAGTTTGATGCGAAAATTTGGAAAACAAAAGATTTGACGGCATTTTTTCAAGAAACAAAAAAAGCATCAAAATTCCATAATGGCTTAGAGCAGATCTTTTTGAGTGGCTTTGGTGAGTTCTTACGCGTTAGAAGAATTGCGGCTCGAGATCGTAATTTTATTATGGAAAGTGCAGAACGTGCCATGAAGGTAGCGCATGCAAAAGAAGTGATGAAGCTAGAAAAAAGTTTATCTGTATTGGCGAGTATTGGTTCTGTTAGTCCTTATGTTGGTTTATTTGGAACCGTGTGGGGGATTATGACAGCGTTTGGTAGTTTATCGGAAGCGCAGCAGGTCACGATTGCTATGGTAGCGCCGGGCATTGCCGAGGCATTGGTTGCTACGGCAATTGGTTTATTCGCTGCAATTCCCGCTGTATTAGCGTATAACTTTTTTTCAAACCGCGTGAATCAACTTGCAGAAGAGTTTGAGCAATTTGAAGATCGTTTTTCTCTATTATTGCACCAAGCTTTATATTCAGAAATTAATACTTCTTATGGCGAGATGAATGATGAAGCATCATAAAGGCCTGAAAAAACGTCCCATGGCGGATATTAACGTCGTTCCTTATATCGATGTTATGTTGGTGTTGTTGGTGATTTTTATGATTACAACGCCTTTGTTAACCCAAGGTGTAAAAGTCACGTTGCCGAAAACAAAAGCAAATGCTATTGAAGAAAAAAATCAACAACCGATGGTTATTTCTATTGATAAGCAGGGGCAATATTATTTAAACACAGCGCCTGAACCTGATAAGCCTATGACAACGCGCGCGCTAGTTAATCTCGTTTCCACAACTATTGCTCTGGCTCAACAAGCCGGCATGACACGACAAGTGCTGATTCGTGGTGATGCATCAGTAGATTATGGCAAAGTGGTCACAGCGATGGCCTTGCTACAACAAGCGGGGGTGGATAATGTTGGTTTAATTACAGAGGCTCCACCAATGCTTCAGGATAATACCTAAGATGCGTCAGTTTGTTCTTTCGTTGATATTACATATTACTGTACTAAGTATTTTATTATTTAGCATGAGTCATTTATCACAGCCGCCGATTGTCAATAAAGGGGAAAAAATCATCCATGCAGTTGCGATTGAAACGACAGAGCATAAATCGTTAGAAAATAAAATACAGGATCAAACAATTCAACAGCAAAACGATGATGCTGAACAAAAAAAACAAGAGCAAGAAAAAATCCGTCAAGCTGAGGAGCAGCGCCGCTTAGCGGAACAACAGCGTGTAGAAGAAATTAAAATTGCCGCACAAAAAAAAATAGCGGAAGATCAGGCTATTGCCTTGCGCAAGCAGCAAGAAGAAGCCGAAAAACAACGTCTAGCTGAGTTAAAAAAACAAGCCGATGCAGAGGCGGAGAAAAAGCATATAGCTGAGCTGGACAAACAGAAAAAAGCCGAAGCAGAGAAGAAGCGTGTCGCTGAGTTGGAAAAGCAGCGCAAGGCGGAACAAGAAAAATTAAAGAAAATGAAAGAAAAGGAGTTGGCCGATAAACTAACAGCTCAAAAAAAAGCAGAAGAGGCTAAAAAACTAAAAGAACAACAGCAAAAACAATATGAAGCCGCTGTTGCATTACAGAAAAAAATAGCCGCTAAGCAAGCAGAAATCGCACAGCAGCGTTCAGAAGCGATTAATGGCGTGGTTGATCAATATAAAGGTTTGATATTGGAAGCCATTGCAGCGCAATGGTTAGTGCCCCCAGGGGTTGATCCTAGTCTCGCCAGTCAATTGATGATTAATGTTGGCGCTGGTGGCCAGGTACAAAATGTGCAACTTGTTAAAAGTAGTGGTAATGCGCTACTGGATCAATCAGCAATTGCCGCTGTGTATAAAGCATCGCCTTTACCTATGCCGCCAGATAAAGACGCCGCGGCTATGTTTAAGCAATTTAGTCTGACTTTGAGGCCGGAGCAGGTTTCATGATTTATGCTGTTGGTACTAATATGTATCGACAGCATAACGATGTTCTCATGTCAGCGAAAACTGATACCCATGCTCAACCTATATTAAGTTAAATAAGACTAGCTCCCTGCCTTCGCTCGGGTGGCGGTCGTTGTGTATTTAGAGTTTTTTTATAAGATAGACTGGCTCTGCGCAATAACACCATGTAAAATCTAACTCGTCAATAAAAGCGAGCTACATTTTATGAAAATACGATTCTATATTTTTCTTCTGTTATCCCTTTTTTCGATAACGACGGCGCATGCTTTAATCAATTTAGAATTAACCCAGGGTACGCGCTCTGCTTTACCTATTGCTATTGTTGCATTCCAAAATGAGCAATCTTTGCCCATGGATTTACAGATATCAACCATTACCACTCATGATTTGAGCAATAGTGGTGAGTTTTCAGTTTTTACGGGAGCTCAGCTGCCACAACAGCCGCATACTGTTGGCGAAGTTCAGGTGTCACGTTGGCATGGTTTTGCACCACAATATGTTGTTTTGGGTGATGTGGCAAATGTCAGCGGCGATCAGTACAAAGTAACATACAGTTTAGTAAATTTATACCGCGGCCAAAGTGGCGACAAGTTATCGTCCTCAGCAGTGGTATTAACCAATACTTATACGGTCAATAAAAGCCAACTGCGCCGATTAAGTCATAAAATTAGTGATGAAATTTATCAAAGTTTATTGGGTATTCCTGGAGTTTTTTCGAGTAAAATTGCTTATATTCTTGTGCAACCTGGTAAAGTCGCCGCTCAACCAGATTACCATTTAATTGTCGCGGATTATGACGGTTACAACCCGCGAGCAGCGGCAAATTCAAACCAGCCGATGATGTCACCTGCTTGGTCGCCAGATGGACAACAAATCGCTTTCGTTTCATTTCAAAAAACGTTGCCCGCTATTTTTGTTGCTGATATTCGCACAGGGATATTACAGCAAGTAACAGCTTTGGCGGGCATAAATGGTGCTCCAGCTTGGTCTCCAGATGGAAAAAAACTAGCATTTGTTTCTTCTCAAACCGGGCAAGCAAAATTATATACTATTGATTTAGCCACCCATCAAACAGTTCGTTTAACCGACGGCTTTTCGATAGACACAGAACCATGCTATATGCCTGATGGTCGAAGCTTGGTCTTTACATCTAATCGTGGTGGTGGTCCTCAGGTCTACCAATATACATTTGCAAATAAAGCGATTGAGCGTTTGACGTATGTTGGAGAATATAATGCAAGCCCAAGTGTTTCTCCTGATGGAAAGCAACTTGCGGTATTGCATCGTGATAAAAATGGGTTTAATGTTGCGGTTCAGAATTTGGATAATGATCAATTCAAAGTATTGACGCATGATAATGAAGGTGAGTCACCAAAATTCTCACCAAATGGCAAATTAATTTTGTATGCGACGCATACTGGCAACAAGCATTTATTGGCGATAGTTTCTGTTGATGGGCAAATTCGAATTTTACTGCCGGCAACGGATGGTAATATACAAGAACCGTCATGGTCACGGTAGAGAGATAGTTACTGTTAGTTAAGCGAGTGACAATACGTTATAGTTGTTTTGATAGAAGTATCTTTTATCGTCATGGAGAGTTTATGATTTACGGGATCAATACTGAAAATATAGTAATTAGGAGAAAATGAATGAAACTCAAAAAGATAGTAAGTATGAGTGTGTTGGCGGCAAGCATTATTGCTTTGGCAGCATGTTCAAGCCATCGTCATCCAAGTACTGGCGCTAATGGTTCTGGTAGTTATGAAGGTAACGATATTGATAATGGTGTATTAAATGGCCAAGGCCTGAATGGTGATGGCTCCTTGATGGGTGAAAATGGCCAACCTTTGACAACAGAACAGCTATTAGCTATTCATACATATCATTTTGCATATGATAGCGCTGATATTACTGCAACAGATAAAGCTGCGGTGATTGCTCAAGCTCACTATCTTGCTAGTAATCCAAGCAAGCATGTTTTATTAGCGGGTAATACTGATAGTCGTGGTAGTCGAGAATATAACATTGCACTAGGCTGGCGCCGTGCTCAAGCGGTCGAGGATGTAATGTTACTGAATGGAGCAAGTAAATCACAAATTAAATTAGTCAGTTACGGCGAAGAAAAGCCTGTTGCCTTTGGTGATACAGAAGATGCCTATCAGCAAAATCGTCGTGTGGATTTAACGTATGAAAATTAAGTTAAGTCTCAGCATTGTAGCTATCTTGTGTGCAACGCAGGCTGTTTTTGCGTTGCCCCAAGTTGAAGATGCCGGCGAAGCGACTCCTGTCACTGTTCCTGCGACTAATCCAGCAGATTATTTAGCGTCAGCGGGTCCAATTGCATCTGCTGATATATCACAAACTGAGTTTTCACAAAAAAGCAGTGGTATTAATGACGATTTGCTAGCGCGGATGAATGCTCTAGAAGCTGAAGTTCAACAATTGGTAGGTCGAGTTGATGAATTACAACATGCTGTAAAACAATCACAAACAGAATCTGCGCAACAATTTTTGATTTTAAATAAGAAAATAGCAGAAACGCCTGCGCCACTTGTAACATCTCAGCCTTCGACTATGTCACCTGCGGTAACGCCGGCTGTTATTGCTAAGACGCCTGCTTCGAGCCCAATCGCAGCACCTGCCGCAACGCCAGAAGCCCAAGAAAAAGCAACGTACGATGCTGCTTATGGATTGGTTTCTGCGAAAGCCTACGCCGATGCTATTGATGCGTTTACTGGATATTTAAATATTTATCCTAATGGAAAATATGCAGCGAATGCCAATTATTGGCTGGGCGAGTTAAATGCTAATCAGCAATCGTATCCAACAGCGTTAAAGTATTTGCAAGTCGTTGTCGATCAATACCCGCAATCGACAAAAGCCGCTGATGCCTTGCTAAAATTAGGTATTATTAATAAGCGTTTGGGTAATGACGCTAAAGCAAAGGCCTGGTTCGATCAATTGTTGAAGCAATATCCACAAAGTTCTGCAGCGAAATCGGCAAAAGAATACATTTCTTAGTAAAACAAGGCATGTTGACTGGTCTTTCCCCACTGTAGTAGACACGTAGATTTAATAAACTACGAGCCCACTAGCAGAGTGAAATGAGCGCTTTTTTAGGTGCATTATTTTGGAGTTGATGTATGTCGTGTGCTGATCATATAATTTGTTCCAGCTAGAGGCTTTGGCTCGCTAAACTTGAGTTTTTCTATGAGCCTGTTAATTTGTTTTTCGCGCTCAGTATTCGTTTGAAATATAAATAAACGAATATTCTCTAGTTGCGAGTCGGTAAACTTCAAGTCATCGGGATATAAGTTATTGTTAGTTACTTTATCAAATTCTAATGTCGCTGTTGCGTGGTCTACAAGCACTTGCTCATCTTTTGCTAGTAGGATTTTGTCCAGTGTTGTTTGATTATTGTTAAATACGCCGGTCCATTTCCAACCAAAAGAGTGCACAGGATAATGATAACCATTATAAGGTACATCTGGTGGCATGCCAGAAAATAGACAAAAAAGTAATGTCGACATAATGACAATACCGCTTGATTCCATCCAGTAACTTAAATAACTCCGCTTTAAAAGATTAAAGTTTTTATACAAACCATAACAAATAGCCGGCCATAGATAAGCAAGTATAATAGGGAATCCGTAGTAGTAATTTAAACTTCCTGCTGATGGGGCGCCAGAGAGCGGCCCGGGCGCTAAAAAGGAAAAAATCGTCCATGGGAGTACAGTAATCACTCCTAATAATAGCATTTTTTCTTTTCGCCATAAAGCCAACAAAGCACAGAGCAATAATGGAACATAAATATATGTTCTATGTATCAGATTAAAGTCCCAACGATTTTTTAAAAATTCGAAGTTGATATGCTGGTAGATCGGGTTTCCTAAATAGACTTGCGTCATTATATTTGGATGAAAAAATATTTTTTGTGCTGCAATAACAATAACACTATATATCCCACATATCATCGCTAGTTTAAAAAAAGCACGGGCATGTTCTTTGAATACATTGTCTTGACTACAGTAACGACAAAAAAAAGCTAGTATAAAAAAAGCGCCAAATTGATGTAAGCCGACATCCTCTTTAACGAGTAAGTTTAATAACAAAGGAACATAAGCCAATTTTTTATATCCATTTGTCCAGAGAGCGAAAAATGCTATTAATAAAGCTGGAATAAGCATTTCAAAGTGAGGATGAAGTATGGCTTGTAAAGAAATGCCGTTAACGCTAACAAAAAAAGCAAATAACATGCAAAGAAAAATATTACCCATAGTTCGTGAGTTTTGAGTAGCGAGCATTAGACCAAAGCTTGCAAGTGAGAGTATGCCAACTCCGATTCCTTGAGTGATAGCAAAGAAGAAAGGTGCGGAAATTGATACTCCGATAGCGTGTAATAAATGAAACAATGCTGAAAAAACATAAAAAATAAATGACATATGCACAGAAAAAAAAGTACCGCCAATCACGCTGGGGTTGGGTAATGGCCACGTTACAGCGGATGAGCTCATATAAATATACCAGCCACTATCAATAATTTCTCCGCCATCTGTTGTGCCATCCACGTAAAATCTATTCATAACATAATTGATGCATAACAAGCTTGGTATAAAAAAACTGAAAATAGCACAACATAAAGTCATGTATTGCCGTTTTATAGAAGGTACTGACATGCTTTGTTTCTCCTGTAAGAAAAAGATAGATTATTTCATAGCGATTGATGGCTAGTGCTTTATTACCTCGCTGATAAAACACCATCGCTACGCCGAATATTGCTTGCTAGCATCGAAGCGATTTTAATACCATACACGTCATTATCCATACTAGTTCTCACTAGAGCAATACGTAGCGTCATGGTTTGTGGCGGAATGATGACACTGCCAGAAAATTCTACATTGATAGGTAAATCGAATATCCAGTAATATTGACCATTCGAAACACCTTGATCGTACAGCGCTGGAGCACCCTTGGGTCGGACAATGCTCACAATTACTTCTTTCGTCGTATATTCACCAAAAGGAGCAATTTTATTCAAGATCGATACATATTGTGTTTGGGCTTCAGGTAAGAGATAAGCTTGATTTTGACTCAATTCTGCGGGGTAGTCTTGTAAATCATAGGTAAATAATTTAATCACGGTGTTCAGTATCCACTCATTCAGCTCTTCATTCGTAAAATTAGGCTTGTCCAAAGCAATTTTAGGGGTAATTGAATAATTGCTGACAGCTAGTGATGCTGGAATGGCTGGGCCTACTTGTTCTGCTGGCATGTAAATGTCACTTGGTCTTTGTAGTAATAGAAAAATGATTAAGAAAGCACAGATTAAATTGGTTAATGCCGTAAATGCTGTCGCGAATACAGCGCGTTTGTATTGGTCTTGGTAGAAATTAGAAAACAACGGCGTCGGAACCGTTAATTCAGAAGAATGCTCTTTTTTATGCTTCTCATCCATGGTCGCGGAGATTTCATTGACAATAAATTAACTATAGCAAAAAAACTATCGTTGTATAAGAATATTCTCTTGATTTCGCAGTTAAAAACTCCGAGAGGGCGGCGCTCAATCTATGCTATTTATCTATGAACTATGATTATGTTCGATCAGGCTAGGATGAGGGTTTCAAATATCAAGTGGCAATAGCCTTGATTTTTTCTTCCTCAAAACCTCGCGATAACCTCTGTGATATAAGGTTAATTCAGTTTATAATGAATTTTTTGTTAAAATACGAAATTATGAGCATCGAAGTTAATCCCATCAAAAATAGTTTAGAAGATTTAAGTCGCAGAACCCGTGATCTTAGGGGGTATCTTTGACTTTGACACCAAAAATGAGCGCTTAGAAGAAGTTATACGTGAATTAGAAGATCCAGCAATCTGGAATAATCCTGAAAAGGCTCAAGTTCTGGGCAAAGAACGTGTTCTCTTAGAAGGGATTGTGTTGGTTATTCGTGATCTCGAACTAGGATTGTCTGATAATCAAGAGTTGCTCGATATGGCGATTGAAGAGCATGATGAGTCTAGTATTCAATTAATTAGCAACGAAATAGCCAATTTTGAAGCTAAAGTAGAGCATTTAGAATTTTGTCGTATGTTTTCTGGCAAAATGGATGCTCAGCCTGCATATGTTGACATCCAATCGGGTTCTGGTGGTACAGAAGCGCAAGATTGGGCCGAAATGTTATTACGAATGTATTTGCGATGGGGAGAGCGACGAGGCTTTACCACTGAACTTATCGAAGTCTCCGCCGGTGATGTTGCGGGTATCAAGAGTGCAACTATCAAGTTTACAGGTGACCACGCTTATGGATGGTTGCGTACAGAATCGGGTGTTCATCGTTTAGTGCGTAAATCACCGTTTGATTCCGGCAATCGTCGTCACACTTCATTTGCGGCAGTTTTTGTTACGCCGGAAGTGGATGATGACATTGAAGTTGATATTAATCCTGCGGATTTACGTATTGATACTTATCGCGCCAGCGGTGCCGGTGGTCAGCATGTTAATAGAACTGATTCTGCGATTCGAATTACGCATTTACCAACGAATATTGTTGTGCAATGTCAGAGTGACCGCTCGCAACACAAAAACCGAGCTGAAGCGATGAAGCAATTAAAATCAAAATTATATGACTTGGAAATTCAAAAACGTAATGTTGAAAAACAAGCGTTAGAAGATAGTAAATCAGAAATTACTTGGGGTAGCCAAATTCGTTCTTACGTCTTAGATGATTCGCGCATTAAAGATTTGCGCACAAAATTTGAAACTGGCAATACGCAAGATGTATTAGATGGCGGAAAATTATTAGATAAATTTATTGAGACTAGTTTAAAGGCAGGGGTATAAAATGACCGATGAAAATCTTGAAAAGATAATGGCAGGGGATAGATCAAGCTCAACTGTATCAGTTGATGAAAATGAACTTATTGCATTGCGTCGTGAAAAATTATCACGAGTACGTCAGCTGTCAGCATCAGCTTTCCCGAATGATTTTCGTCGTGATGCTTTTGCTGAAGATGTACATAAAAAATATGGTACGTCGACGAAAGAATTTTTGGAAGCCAATAAAATTCACGTTAAAGTTGCTGGACGCATGATGTTGTGTCGATTGATGGGGAAAGCAAGTTTTGTTCAGCTGCAAGATATGACTGGAAAAATACAATTATATGTCCGCCAAAATGATATTGGTGATGAATTGTATGAAACATTTAAACACTGGGATTTAGGCGATATTTTAAGTGCAGAAGGTTTTTTATTTATTACAAAAACTGGTGAGCTTTCTGTTCATGTTGAAAAAATTAATTTATTAACTAAATCATTGCGCCCATTACCAGATAAGTTTCATGGCTTAACAGATGTCGAAGCTCGCTATCGTCAGCGTTACGTTGATATTATGGTAAATGAAGAATCACGTAAAGTTTTTGAGGCACGTACCAAAATAATTAATGGTATTCGTCAATTTTTAATCGAGCGCCGTTTTCTCGAAGTCGAAACGCCGATGCTACACTCTATCGCTGGTGGTGCTTTAGCAAAACCATTTATGACGCACCACAATGCTTTGGATATGGAATTATTTCTACGTATTGCTCCCGAGCTTTATTTAAAGAGATTGGTTGTGGGTGGTATGGAGCGTGTGTTTGAAATTAATCGTAATTTCAGAAATGAAGGTATTTCAACACGCCATAATCCAGAATTTACTATGTTGGAATTTTATCAAGCTTACGCAGATTATAAAGATCTTATGGATTTGACGGAAGAATTATTTAAAACTTTATCCTTGAGTGTTTGTGGCAAAACTGCGATTGATTATCAAGAGCATCATATTGATTTTTCGAAGCCATTTGCGCGGATGTCTGTGAAAGAAGCTATTGTGCATTTTAATCCTGGCGTGAGCTTGCAAGATTTAGATGACATCGAAAAAGCACGAGCTATTGCTCAAGATCTGCAATTAAAAATACAACCGAATTATGGTTTGGGTAAGGTTCAGATTGAAATTTTTGAAGCAACAGCAGAGCATCGTTTAATTCAGCCTACTTTTGTTACGGAATATCCTGCAGAAGTATCGCCACTTGCGCGACGAAATGATCAAGATCCTTTTATTACCGATCGTTTCGAGCTATTTATTGGCGGGCGTGAAATTGCTAATGGTTTTTCGGAATTAAATGATGCTGAAGATCAGGCAGAGCGATTTCGTCAACAAATGCTTGATAAAGCCGCTGGTGATGATGAGGCTATGCCATATGACGAAGATTATGTGCGTGCATTAGAATACGGATTGCCGCCAACGGCAGGTGAGGGTATTGGTATTGATCGATTAGCGATGCTATTAACTAACGCACCCTCGATTCGTGATGTCATTTTATTTCCGCTGATGAAGCATGAATAAAATCAGAATGTGTGAATATTTGGTGTTACACGTTTAGCCGATTACTGTGTCACCCCAGCGTATGCTGGGGTGCAGTCTGACAAAAAACGACAAACAACAAGCATCTGGAGTTGTTTGATAATTCTATGCTGTTGTGGCCTGTCTCTGCAGAGAATACGTCTTGGCGTGTTCTGGCAGGATGCAGATTATGCCATTATGCATGAGTGATAGGGGCTTTGCTCCCCTTTAAAAGTCAGGGGCTTACTTGCTGTTATGTAGATAAAATGTAGGGCATCAAAATTGGGGTGACTGCTTCTATGCCTTGTTGTAACGTCTTTTCATCGGCAGCAAATAATTTAAATTCAACTTGACGATTAGCGCTAGCACGATAACCAGTTTGGCAATTTAAGCCAGCTAAGGCTGCTTCGAGTTTTTCCGCAATGAACCCTTCGCCAACGCCGAAAAGTAGCCATTTTTTGAAATAAAACTGTTGTCCGAACTGTCTTGTTTGTAACTCGGGTAAAACATGGTCGTTAAACATAGGTAGGCATTCATGGGGTGGCCCTGGCAACATGAAAATGCATTTATTTTGCCATAGACAAAAACATCCTGCGGCACTACCGTTGGGATTATCAAGAATGATGGCTTGTTCAGGAAATAGCGCTTGCTGACGATTAGATGCAGGGATGTGCTCGATGCTATCGTAGCCGTAGCGTAAAACAAAGCGCTCTATGATTGTTTGCCATGCTTGTTCTGATAACTGTAAAGGTCGTTTGATTGCTTTTGATAAAGCAAAGCGTGTTCTATCGTCAGTTGTTGGTCCCAGACCGCCAGTAATAATTACAGCATCATTATATGCTAGTAATGAGGTGATGGCGTCGATGATTTGTGATTCGTTATCACGAACTACTCTGTGTTCTGAGATGAACATTTGGCGAGAAAATAAAGCTTGGGCAATATTTTGTGCGTTAGTATTAAGAATGTCACCGGCGACGATTTCATCGCCGGTGGCTAATAATGCGATATTACTCAGCATCACTTGCAGAGGCAATGCTAGATAACTTTGCTTGTTTAGCTTCAGCAGCTGCACGTTGTTCTTTAGTTTGAATTTTTTCTTTAATACGCGCTGCTTTACCAGCTAAGCTGCGAAGATAATAAAGTTTTGCACGACGAACATCACCTAAACGTTGTACAGTAATGCTTTCGATTAATGGACTATATGTTTGAAATACGCGTTCAACACCTTCTCCATGAGATACTTTACGTACTGTGAAAGCAGAATTTAAACCGCGGTTACGTTTTGCAATCACGATGCCTTCAAAAGCTTGTAAACGTTCACGTGTTCCTTCTTTAACGCGTACTTTTACTGCAACGCTGTCGCCTGCGCGAAATTGGGGTATATTTTTTCCCTGCATTTGTTCCGCTTCAAATTGTTGAACGATTTTACTCATGATGTTTCCTCACTTACTCTTTGTTCTTTAATAAACTCATCTAACAAGGTTAACGCTTCTAACGATAACGCCTGCTTGTCCAATAAATCCGGTCTTTTTAACCATGTTATGCCAATAGACTGCTTTTTTCGCCATCGTGCAATCTTTTTATGATCGCCGCTTAGCAATACTTTTGGCACCGTGCGACCTTGGTAATTTTCTGGTCGCGTATATTGCGGATGCTTTAATAATCCATGATAGAAGCTATCATCTATCACCGAGCCTGCATCACCTATTACTCCTGGAACGCAACGCGCAATCGCATCTATCATTACCAGGGCTGCTAATTCTCCGCCGCTGATAACATAATCACCCAGCGACCATTCTTCATCAACATATTCATCAATTATTCGTTGATCAATTCCTTCATATCGACCAGCGATCATGATCAAGTCGCTGGACTGCGCTGCATGCTTGGCCAGCGCTTGGTCAAATCGTTTCCCCTGAGGCGAAAGATAAATTATCTTGCCTTGTGGTATATTTTTCCTAGCCTCAAGAATAGCTTGATGCAAAGGTTTTGTCATCATTAGCATGCCTGGGCCACCACCAAAGGGGGTGTCATCTACCGTTTTGTGTTTGTTATCGGCGTAATCGCGGGGGTTAATATGGCTTATATGTATTATGCCATTTTTTATCGCTCTACCTATAACGCCCGCATTCAGTGCCGCCAAAATTTCTGGCAGCAGCGTTACAACACAAAACCTCATCTCAATCCATATCCCAATCGACTATCATATAGTTAGAGTTTAAGTCTACTTCCTTTACTACATGAGGCAAATAAGGCACTAAATATCTTTTTTCGCCTACAATGACTATCACTGGATTTGCGCCCGTTTCCATAATCTCATCAATGTTTCCAAAAACCGCACCATCAGCTGCTCTAACTTCGAGACCTTCTAGGTCGGACCAGTAGTACTGTCCTTCTGGTAGTGTCGGCAATTGGGAGCGCTTTACGCTAATTTCGCTGTTTGTCCACTGTTGAGCTTGATCCCTGTCGTTACAGCCGGCAAACTTAGCAATTAAATATTTCCCTTGCAAAGTTGCTTCTTCGAGCATAACTTCAAGCCATTCGTTATTTTTCCTAATATACCAAGGCTCATACTCAAAAATATCTTCAGGGCTTTCCGTAAAGCTTGTAATTTTTACTGCACCAGACAGACCTGTCGGAGCCCCGACTTTTCCTACAGCTATATAGCGTTCAGGATTTATACTCATATGCTATTGAGATTATTCAGCAGCAGCTTCAGTCTCGCTCACTTTTTTCTTGCGAGGTGTTTTTGTCGCTTTGTATTGAGCACCGGTGCGCAGGCCGAATTGCTTGAATTCTTTCAATAAAGCCTCTACACGATTAGAAGTTTGGGCGCCAACGCCTAGCCAATAATTTACGCGTTCCATATTCAGTTCCAAACGAACATCGCTGCCGCTAGCGATAGGGTTAAAATATCCCAATCTTTCAAGGTTTCCGCCATCACGGGGGCTGCGAGCATTTTTTGCAACAACATGATAAAAAGGGCGTTTTTTCGCGCCTGTACGGCTTAAGCGAAGGGTTACCATAGTCTTTTTTTCCTCTAAATAAAATCTGTGTCAAATAAATGACAAAAGGAAGCTATTATACGAGAAAAATGGAAAATGTACAGGGGGTCTTAAGCTTATTTTTTGTATCGGAGTATAGTTATAATTTTAATATCGTGCCAAATTGCTACTCAGTGCATGAGTGTTTAGATTATTAAGCCTGGGCCCCAGCTTACGCTGGGGTGACGGTTATCTGTCTATCTAGTATATATGTTTTCAATATATGTCACTAGATTCAAGGTAATGAAGATTGATGCTATTTATTGCCGCCGCCTAATAGTTTTTTCAAATCATCACCAAGTCCATTGGGTAACATGTGTTGTAACTGGCTCATATCTGGCATGCCACCCATTCCTCCTGTCATACCTGGCATACCTGGTAAACCGCCCATTCCGGCTATTCCGCGCATCATTTTTTTCATACCGCCGGCTTGGCTAACTTTTTTAACCATTTTCTGCATTTGCTCAAATTGCTTCAATAATTTATTTACGGCAGGGACACTAGTGCCTGAGCCGTTAGCAATACGTAGTTTGCGAGAGCTTTTTAATAGTGCTGGGAAACGACGTTCTTGTGGAGTCATAGAGCTGATAATTGCATCTATTTCTTTGATACGTTTTTCCATATCAGCGCCACCTGTCATTGCGCCTAGATTACCCATGCCAGGCAGTTTTTTCATAATACTTGCAATGCCACCGAGTTTGCCGAGTTGTTTTAATTGATCTCTAAAGTCTTCTAAGTCAAATGCATGACCTTTTTTTAATTTTTTTGCTAGTTTTTCACTTTTAGTTTTATCTAATTTTTCAGCATCTTCAATTAAACTTAATACATCGCCCATACCCAAGATGCGTGATGCAACGCGATCCGGATAAAAAGGATTGAGTGCATCAATTTTTTCGCCTGCGCCCATAAATTTAATGGGTTTGCCGGTAATTTGACGCATAGAAAGTGCTGCGCCACCGCGAGCATCGCCGTCAGTTTTAGTTAAAATTATTCCCGTCACATCGAGAGCTTCGTTAAAGGCTTTCGCTGTGTGGGCGGCGTCTTGTCCGGTCATACTGTCCACCACTAACAATGTCTCTGTGGGTTGTGCAAGGGCATGAATTTGTTTTAATTCTTCCATGAGCGCTTCATCAATATGCAAGCGACCGGCAGTATCTATAATCAATACATCGCTTTGTGCGCGTTTCGCTGCCTCAATGGCATCTTGTACAATGGTTAGTGGAGACTGTGATGGATTACTTGGAAATAATGAGGCGCCAACTGTGTCAGCTAGTGTCGCTAATTGATCAATCGCAGCAGGGCGATAGACGTCACAACTGGTCAGCATGACTGATTTTTGTTTATTTTCTTGCATCCATTTTGCTAGTTTGCCCGTTGTTGTTGTTTTTCCGGAGCCTTGTAGCCCAACCATGAGTACGATGACAGGTGGCGCTGCGTTAAAATTTAATTCACTTTGTTCATCACCGAGTAGGTGGGTTAATTCATCGCGAATAATGCGAATTAATTCTTGTCCAGGCGTGAGGCTGTGCAAAACTTCTTGCCCCATGGCTTGTTCAGTGACTGTATCTATAAATGGCTTAATGACTGATAAGGCGACATCGGCTTCTAGCAAGCTGACGCGTACATCTCGAAGTGTTTCCTTGATGTTGTTTTCTGTAATTCGGCCTTGTCCACGGAGGTTTTTTAAGACGCGATCGAGGCGATTTGATAAGTTTTCGAACATATATAATAACCTTTCATATAAAAATTTAGTGCAGTATAACGTAATTAGTCTATTAAAGACAAAAGTACGTGAAAATCTATTTTTGTAATTTCAGGCAGCATGGGGCCACGTTAACAGGTCTGGAGATTTCTCATTTCGGTATACTTTGACTATCCATTATATGCGCTGATGTGGTGAGTTAACGGGAGAAGGCCCCGTAGCCAAGCTACGAGGCAGATGAAATCAATTAATAATTACTTTCCAAGTTCCCTTAAAGGACGTTGGCTTAATAGATGATCGGTAATATCTTCTAAGGAAACTCCGCGAGTTTCTGGAACATATAGGCGTGTAAATAAGAAGCCTAATACGCAAGCAATTGCATAAATCCAGAAAGTGGCAGCTAAACCAAAACCTTTAATAAATAAAGGGTAGGTGAACACAACCAAGAAGTTAAAGCCCCAATTGCAAATTGATGCGACACCCATGCCCGTATTGCGTACGTGAATTGGAAATATTTCTGCCATCATCAAGTGTGGAATTGGACCAAGTGCGATGGCAAAGAAAGCGATATAAGCAAGCACTGCAGCAAAAGTAATCATGCCTAAATGAGCGGATTGTAATTGTGTGCTCATGCTAATGATGATGAGGGTAACAGCTGTTCCAGCAAAGCCAATATAAAGTAGTTTACGACGCCCCAGTTTCTCTACTAACCACATCGCTAGAATCGTAGTCAGCATATTGACTAACCCAACCCCAGCCGTAGCAAGAATTTGTGTGCTTTCTGTGCCCAAACCAACAGAGGCAAATATACTTGGCGCGTAGTAAATAACAACATTAATACCACTGATTTGTTGTAAAATAAACAACACCATAGCAACGATTAAAGCTGGGCGAACAGTCGGCGAGAATAATTCTCTCCATTTCACCATATTGCCTTCTTCTTGAATGGTGTATTCGATGTGTCTTAACTCATCATCAATATTGCCTTGTTTAATGCGATGTAGAACTTTTTTTGCTTTATCAGGTTGATTAGACAGTACTAGCCAGCGATGACTTTCAGGCAAGCACAACATGCCGATTAAGAGAATTAATGCCGGGACCGCGCCTGCCGCAAACATCCAGCGCCAATTAACGCCATAAATAAACAGATAATTCACCATGTAGCCTAGCATGATACCAATAGTAATCGCTAGTTGGTAACAACTGACTAAGCGGCCGCGCAAATGTGGGGGCGCCATTTCAGCGATGTACAGAGGTGTCATAACACCAGCAATGCCAATCGCCAGGCCAGTAATTAATCGAGCGATGACTAGGCTCGTTAAACCACAAGACAGTGCCGCGCCTATGGCGCTTAAGATAAATAAAACAGCGGCGGTCAAAATTGCGGTTCTTCGACCTATCCTAGTGGTTAATTTTGTGGCAACATAGGACCCTAAGACGATAGACGCAAACATTGCGCCTAAAGGTAGTGCGCTAGCTAAAAAGCCGAGAGCAGCTTCATCTAAGCCAAAATATTGTGTGAGTGTTGGCAAGATTCCTGCTATGACACCTTCGTCGAAGCCAAATAATAAGCCGGAAAGAGCGGCGATACTTGCTATTAAATAAACCATAATTATCCCCAATGTTGTTAGGTATTTAAATTGTTACACGAAAAAATCATTAATTAACAGGCTCAATATTTAACTTAGAACATGCGTTTATAAACCAATTCCACAAAATAAAATAATGAATCTACATGACTTTCCTTAAGAGTTCGCTAAAAATCTTAAAAAAATCCTTGATCTTCAGTGTACTAAACTAGTCCACGACGCTTTCAATCGGGCTTTCTAGGTTTAGGCTTAGTTTCTGTGCCGATAGTAGGGGGCTAAAAGCCAGTTGTCAATCTTAAGATGATTGAGTATTCTTTGTCTATCAAGCATCGGTTTCTTTTTAAGTTAGTACTGTGGCGCTCTTTGCTTCTGTTGTGGCAGGCTTGAGCAGTCGTGCAACTCGTGTTTACATGGATGGTAACGTTGCTTTGCAGCACATGTTTGTCAGATATCCATGATTAAGGATTATTATTATGCTATTAAGTCAAGATCACAATGCTTCGTTATATACTATTACCCAGATAAAGCCTGGTGCTATTTATGTTAACGATGATAAGTATGAAGACAACATTATTGTCATGCCGCGTAACATTATTTATCCCTGGAAAGTTAATTCATTTGAGCAGTTATCTATAACAGATTTTTCAGCATTATTTTCTAATAATAGCTGTACCGTTTTATTAGGTGTTGGTGACTCAGGCAAACGATGTCCATTTGCCTTGTATCATGATTTATTAAATAAAAACATTGCCATTGAGTGTATGTCTATCGCCGCGGCCTGTCGTACTTATGCTATTTTAAGTGCGGAAGGTCGTAATGTTGCTCTGGCTCTGTTGTTGTCGGCTTCAAATGTAAACGAATAAGTTTTACGCGATTATGTTTCACTTGCAAAATTTCAATAGGCACGCCGTTGATTTCTAGTGATGCTCCGGCTTTTGGTATGGCGCCTAAATGTTCTATGACTAGCCCATTGATGGTTTTGGCATCATCAATTGTAAAAGTAGTTTGTAATTCTTTATTGATATCTCGGATAGATGCGCTACCATCAATCACATAACTTCCGTCTTTTTGCGGTATGATATCTTGCGAATTTTCAATCATGTCTGTTGTAAAGCTGCCAACAATTTCCTCAAGAATGTTGTCTAGGGTAACAAGCCCTTTGACTTTTCCATACTCATCGACAACTAATGCTAAGCGATTTTTTAGTTTTTGAAATTGCATTAATTGTTGCTTTAGATCAACGTTTTCGGGGATAAAATATACGTGACGCAAGTGTTTTTTTATCTGTTTTTTGGTGAAATGTCCCTGTGTCATCAAGGGTAATATGTCACGAACATGCAAAATGCCGCAGGTTTTATCGATATTATCGTAAAAAACTGGTAATCGTGTATGTTGCACTGTATGCAGGCTTTTAATAATTTCATGTATATCATCATTAAGATCAATACCTAAAATATCACTGCGCGGCACCATAATTTCATCAACGCTAATTTGTTTTAAATCAAAAACGCCAAGTAACATCGAGCGATCTTGTAGTGGCATATCTTCTGAAGATGTTCGTACCATAGTGCGCAATTCTTCACGACTTAATGGTTGCAGTTTCGATCCAGCAACTTTTACGCCAAATAGACGCAATATTCCATTAGAAATGCTATTAATTAACCAAACCAATGGATAAGCGATGCGCAGTAAACACCTTAATGGAAAGAGTACAATCGTTGCTGTTTGTTCTGGGTAAATGGCCGCTAGGGTTTTAGGTGCAACCTCAGCAAAAATTAACACAATAAAGGTTAAAATAAGTGACGCTATTAATGCGCTTGCTTCGCCGTAGAGTTGAATTGCAATCAGGGTTGCTAGTGTGGAGGCAAAAATATTGGCACAGGTATTGCCAATCAAAATAACGCCGAGTAGGCGGTCTGGACGTTTTAACAGTGCTAATATTTGCTTTGCTCGTTTATTGCCAGCCTGTGCTTCGTGCTGTAAACGATAACGATTGGCAGCCATCATCCCAGTTTCTGAGCTTGAAAAAAATCCCGCGGCCAAAATGAGCAAAACAAGACCAGTAATAGCAGCTAGCACGAGTAATCCTTACGTTGATGTTATATCTGAATAAAGATAGTATTATATTTATAAAGCCAAATCAAAATTATAAGGAGAACTTGGATGATCATGGTCCCATATAAAAGCGTTGCAGCTGCACTCATGTTAGTTCTTGTCCTAGGGCCAATTGGTTTATTCTACTCCTCCTTCATTGGTGGCGTTATTATGAGCATTTTAGGTTTGGTGGCTATAGGCACAATGGCTAGCATGCGTTCCCCCCTGCCTATGGCAACGGTCTATCTTTTTTGCATGATTTGGGCTATGGCCTCTGTTCGATTATATAACCGTCAGATGTTGAAGATCGCTATCAGTGGCTGTTTGTCTACTAGTAAGCGCAAGGCAAAAATATGGTTTGGCAAACAAGCGCATGTGTCAGAAAAAAATTCAACACCAGCAACCGAAGAACCTGGTGTAGATGAGCATGCAACGTGGAAATTATAGGAATTGTTTGTGGATGTGAAAAAGGTTATTCGCCGACCGGCGCCTCATGGTGAGCCTATATCAACATTGCATCCGGTGTTGGATAGGGTGTTGCGGAGCCGAGGTGTGATGGAGCTCGGTGATATTGATTATACACTGCAAAACTTATTACCGTTTCATGGTTTGCGAGACATTCATCGTGCTGCCAATTTTTTGGCCGATGCTGTAAGCGCGCAACAGAATATTTTGATTATCGGTGATTTTGATGCTGACGGCGCAACCAGCACTGCGTTGTCAATTCGTATTCTAAGAGCTTTCGGTGCTAAACATCTTGCCTATCTTGTGCCAAATCGTTTTGATTTTGGTTATGGTTTGACGCCTGAATTAGTTGATGTTGCTAAAACTATGCGTCCAGATGTAATTATGACGGTTGATAATGGTATTTCTAGTATTGCCGGAGTTGCCGCGGCAAAAAAGGCTGGAATAAAAGTGTTGGTTACGGACCATCATCTTGCGCCTAGTCTTGTGCCTGATGCTGATGTGATCATTAACCCTAATCAGCCTGGCGATGGATTTGCCAGTAAAGCGTTGGCCGGCGTTGGTGTTGTTTTTTACGTCATGTTAGCTTTGCGTGCTGAATTGCGCGCTCGTCGTTGGTTTATGTCGCAAAATATTGTTGAGCCGAATCTGGCAAATTTCTTAGACATTGTCGCATTGGGTACAGTGGCCGATGTCGTCCCTCTGGATAAAAACAATCGTTTATTAGTCGCTCAGGGGTTGCAGCGTATTCGTGCTGGTAAATGTATTCCCGGAATTACAGCGTTGTTATCAGTCGGTAAGCGTTTGCCAAGTAATGTGACTGCGCAAGATTTAGGTTTTGCTGTTGGCCCGCGTTTAAACGCAGCTGGTCGTATGGATGACATGTCGATAGGTATTGAATGTTTGTTGGCAGATACATACGAGCAAGCTGTAGAATTAGCACAATGTTTGGATCAATTCAATCAAGAAAGAAAATGTGTTGAGCAAGAAATGCAAGTACAAGCGTTACATATTCTCAAAAAAATTCACACTGAAAAAAACTTGCCGCTGGGGATATGTTTATATGATGCCGAATGGCACCAGGGTGTCATAGGTATTCTTGCGTCACGCATCAAAGATAGAAATCACCGTCCTGTAATCATATTCGCCAAAGATGGTAATGAGACTATTAAAGGTTCTGCGCGTTCGATTCCGGGTGTACATATTCGTGATGTATTGGTTGAGATAGATGCGCAATATCCGGATCTCATCATTAAATTTGGTGGTCATGCTATGGCAGCAGGTTTGTCTTTGTTAGCAAGAAATTTTAAAAAATTTGATAATGCATTTAATTCTATTTTAGCAAAACATGTCACGCAAGCGATGTTAGAAAAAGTGATAGAAAGCGATGGTGAGTTGACTCGAGATGACTTTACTTTACGTTTCGCGGAAATACTGCAAGATATCAGTCCTTGGGGTCAGCAGTTTCCTGCGCCAATTTTTGACGGACGATTTTCTGTTGTAGACGAGCAAGTTTTAGCTGGAAAATATTTAAAATTTTCATTGCAGCCGGAGAATAGTGACCAAGTTTTTGAAGCTGTAGCCTTTAATATAGATATAGAAACTTGGCCATCGCAACAATGTCATGTTGCGCATGTTGTTTATCGTTTGGATGTTAATGAATTTCGCGAACGTAGAAAATTACAATTGATGATTGAGCAGATTGAGCCGATTCATACATCGAGGGCAAGATGAAGTATCAAGATATTATTAATGCATGTCAGGTAACAGAAGTTAATCTAGATTTGTTGAACACTAACGTAAATCATATCTCTATTGACACGCGCACGTTGCAAGCTGGTGACGTCTATATTGCTATTAAAGGAGAGGTGCACGATGGGCATCGTTATGTACAAGCTGCAAAAGAACAAGGCGCGATCGCTGCTGTTGTTTCCGAAAAAGTTCAGGTTGATATTCCACAAATTGTTGTATCCGATACTACTATTGCATTAGGACAAATTGCAGCGCATTGGCGACAACAATTTTCACTTCCTATTATTGCCGTTACTGGCAGTGTCGGTAAGACAACTACGCGCAATATGATTGCGAGTATACTAATAGCCGCGTTTGGTCGCCAGCATGTGTTAATACCGGAAAAAAATTATAATAATCACTGGGGCTTGCCACTAGTTTTGTCGCGTTTGAATCGGCAACACAATATCGCTGTGTTAGAAATGGGAATGAATCACTTAGAAGAAATTCGTTATTTGATGACTATTGCGCAGCCGACAATTGGGGTTGTTACGAATGCAGGAACAAATCATATTGGATTGTTGGGTTCGATTGAAAACATTGCTAAAGCTAAAGGAGAGATGTTTGAAGAATTAGCGCCAACGGGATGCGCGGTGATTAATGGCGATGATCGTTTTTATGATTATTGGCATCGGTTATTAACTATGCAAAGTAAGATAATTTTTGGGTTAAGTCAGGCAAATATTACAGCTAAAAATATTGCACCAAAACAATTTACCTTGGTTACCCCGGTTGGAGAGATTGATATTCATCGTACTTTATTAGGCGATCATAATATCATGAATGCATTAGCTGCAACCGCTGCTGTTATGGCTGCTGGTATCGATGATTTGGCCATCATCAAGCGCGGTCTAGAAAATATCGAGCCGGAGCAGGGGCGTTTAGAGCCAGTGATAACAAAAAATGGCGTGATTATTTTAAATGATACTTATAATGGTGGGGAAACATCAACATTAGCTTCTTTGCAAGTATTATCTGATTATAAGACTACTGGTAGAAAAATTGCTGTGATAGGGGATATGGCGGAGTTAGAAGGTTTTACTATTCCTATGCATCAAAAAATGGGCGAGCATATTATGCGTTTTTCTCCGGATGTTTTCCTAGCATTTGGGCCATCAATGCGTTATGCCTATGATGTATATTCTGGTGAAATTAAACAACATTTTTTGGCCCATGATGACGCAGCGACTTACCTGTTATCTTTTATCAAACAAGATGACGTCATTTTGTTGAAAGGCGCGCGTGCTATGATGATGGAGAAAATTGTGGAGAAATTGTTGGGCCATTATCTGCTGAGATAAAGGTTAGAAGATATGGCGATCAATACAAGATTCATGATGCCTCACGAGTTGGTTAATGTGTTATCGTTAATTTTTAGTTAAATCTTGCGTCACAATAGCCTGATGCCATAAATTCTAGTACACTGGTTCAATGTAAATTTATCTTTGAAAGGAGCATATGCAGCGTTTCATAAAAATACTCGAAGGCTATAAGTCTTTTCGAGATAAATATGTACACGGCGATACGTCGGTTATGCAACAATTATCTCATGATGGTCAGCGACCAGAAGCGATGGTGGTGGCCTGTTGTGATTCACGTGTTGATCCTGCAGTGATATTGCAATGTGATCCAGGTGATTTATTTGTTGTACGAAATGTGGCAAATATTGTGCCGCCTTTTGAAAAAGATGAAATGCATCATGGAACTAGCGCGGCACTTGAATTTGGCGTCTGTTATTTAGATGTTAAGCACTTGATTTTATTAGGCCATAGCCAATGTGGTGGTATTCAGGCTTTGTTAGACGAAAGCAAAGTCGGTATCAATGACTTTATTTCCAACTGGGTCTCTCTTATTAAGACACCGCAGTGCGATAACATAGATGCTGATAATTATGCGCAGTTGGCTTTGCATGAGTCGCATAAAAATTGTTTAACGTTTCCATGGTTACAAGAAAAAGTGAATCGCAATCAATTGCAAATACATTTATGGTTCTTTGATATCAAGAGCGGCCAAATTTTTACATATTCTGCTGAGCAACAAAGCTATATTCCACTCAAAGGGTCAAGCGATATTTTATGAAATTATTGCGCAATCATATATGGCTGCTACCACTTTTTGTTTTGTTTATTAGTTCTACTTATTTTTCGCCTGGCCTCATGCTGGACATCGATAATCTCAAGTACTTAGGCATTGCCTGGGGTATGCAACATACGGGTCATTATATTATTCCGGTGGCTAATGGAGAGCTTTATACCGATAAACCTCCGCTACTCTTTTGGATGATTATTATTTGTTGGCGTATTTTTGGTGTGAATATGCTGGCATTGCAATTCATGATTTGTCTTGTCATGAGTCTCTGGGTTGTATTAGCTAGGGCAACATATGCAACGCTGTTTCCGGACGATGCTATTGGTAAAAATTTATTACCTTACTTAGTTATAGGTTGTTTTGGTTTTTTTGATTATGCTCATTTTTTGCATGTGGATTTGTTTTTAGTTTTAGGGGTTTTGCTAGCTAATTTAGGAATAGTGCGATATCTATGTAATGATTCACGACGAGTCTCAAGCATTTTTATTATACTGGGTGTGTTCATTGGTTTGTTTGCTAAAGGTCCTGTGATTTATGTGTTTAGCTTGTTGCCCTATTTAGTGAATGTTTTGTTAAATAAGTCATGTCGGCATTATTTTAGTAAGATTTTTTCTTCGATGTTGATAGGCACTTTATTATTTATTTGTGCCTGGGTGATTCCTGTTTTTTTTAACGCAAATCATGAATTTTTACAGCAAATAGTATATGGCCAGATTGCCCATCGCGCTGTTACCCATAGCGATAAATCCTATTTTTTATTTTACTTTATTAAGTTGCTTTATATCTTATTGCCTTGGTCATTAGCATTGATTTTTATACGAAAATTTACGGCTACCGTGAGGGGTATGTGTAAAAGTAACTTGTTTATTTTCTTGGTTATTATGGTTGGTGTTTTGATCCTTACCAGTTTTGGTCAAAAACGTTTTTGGTATCTTTTACCGTGTATTCCTTATGCGTTAATCATTTTTAGCCGCTTTTTTGTTGATCATTTCTTGGGCAGGATAAGATCTGTCAAGATAACCGCATTTGTTATCGCGGTGACTTACTTTGCCATGAGTCCTTATTTTTTTGCTAAAGAAGAATCGGCAAAACAAGTCAACCAAATTGCTGCTATTCTCCAGCAGGCGTCGAGAAATAATGTTGGGATTGCTGTTTTTTCAAGTGGTAGTACTAGTTATGCATTTAATTATTTCACCAGGATGTTGCTGATTCCAGTCATTAGTGATGCCGCAGGTATTCAAGCATGGCTAGTCCAACATCCGTATGGTTTTGTTATCTCAAAATTCAAAACATGCCCACCCTCGACTCAGGTGAGACTAGAGTCAGGGGGTGCGGCTTTGCTTTGTCAGGGTTATTGATGACTTATTGCCTCTCTTTTCTTTTTAGAGGCTTCAATAAAACCTGTAAATAGTGGATGACCATAACGTGGTGTTGATGTGAATTCAGGGTGGAATTGACATGCCAGAAACCACGGGTGATTTGGAATTTCAATCATTTCGACGAGATTACCATCAGCAGAGCGTCCTGAAATTTTGAGACCTGCTTGTTCTAATTTGCCAATCCACTGATTATTGACTTCGTAGCGATGACGATGGCGTTCAATAATTTCATCTTTACCATATAATTTTTCTGCCAAGCTATTTGGTGCTAGTTTGCAACGATAGCCGCCCAAGCGCATAGTGCCACCTTTATCGGTTTCTTCAGTTCGTTGTTGCACATTTCCGTGCTCGTCTTGCCATTCACTAATGAGTGCAACAACAGGATAAGTTGTATTGCTATCAAATTCGGTGCTATTCGCATGTGGCATACCAGCTTTATTTCGCGCAAATTCAATCAGCGCAACCTGCATACCAAGACAAATACCTAAATAAGGGATTTGCTTTTCGCGAGCAAATTCTGCCGTAAGGATCTTACCTTCAATGCCACGTTTGCCAAAGCCGCCGGGTACGAGTATACCGTTTAATCCTTCTAAAATGCTGGTGCCATCGCGTTCAATGCTTTCAGAATCAATATACCGAATATTGACCTTCGTGCGTGTTTCGATGCCGGCGTGTATTAGTGCTTCTGATAATGATTTATAAGAATCAGTTAAGTCCATATATTTGCCGACCATGCCGATAGTGACAGTAGTTAATGGATTGGTTTGAGCGGCAACAACACGTTCCCATTCGCTTAAATCTGCAGGCTGGGTACGCATGCTCATCATTTGCACAATAATCTCATCGAGGCCTTGTCGGTGTAGTTCGATAGGAATACGATAAATCGTATCGACATCATATAATGGAATGACCGCGCGCTTTTCAACGTTTGTAAATAAGGCAATTTTAGTGCGTTCATTTTCCGGTAATTCTTGTTCGCAACGGCATAGCAATATGTCTGGTTGAATTCCAATAGAGCGCATTTCTTTTACAGAGTGTTGCGTTGGTTTGGTTTTGATTTCACCGGCAGTTTTTAAGTAAGGCACCAGGGTCAAGTGAATAAATAACGCCTGTTCACGACCGAGCTCGATGCGCATTTGCCGGATGGCCTCTAAAAATGGTAGAGATTCGATATCGCCGACAGTGCCGCCAATTTCAATCAATGCTACATCAGCGTCTTGTGTGCCATGACAAATACAGCGCTTGATTTCGTCGGTAATATGCGGAATAACTTGGACGGTGCCGCCCAAATAGTCGCCACGACGTTCTTTTTTAATCACATTGGCATAGACGCGTCCGGTAGTAAAATTGTTTGCTTTGGTCATTTTCATGCGCACAAAGCGTTCATAATGGCCAAGATCGAGATCTGTTTCTGCGCCATCTTCTGTTACAAAAACTTCGCCGTGTTGGAAAGGGCTCATGGTGCCTGGATCAACATTAATGTATGGATCCAGCTTCATCATAGTTACTTTGAGGCCGCGAGATTCTAAGATAGCTGCTAAAGAAGATGCTGCGATGCCTTTGCCTAAAGAAGAAACAACACCGCCAGTGATAAATATAAACTGTGTCATGAGATTATCTATGTGGAAAGAAAAAAAGATAGCAAAATATGGCATGGGTTGCAATAATATTGGCATTGATTTTTTTTGCTGCCTATCTTGTTAACGTAAATCAGGGTCTTAAGCTGATTCGCTAGGATGTTCACTGCTGCATTTATGTTGGAGGGCGGTTGCTTGAATGATGTCGAGTTAAGTTATGCCACTGAATTTTGTTGTCGAGCCTTCTTGTGAATATTGTGCGATAAATACTTTTTGTCGTAATGCTCAAGAAGCGAGTATTGCGACGCAGCGCCATCATTTGAAGAAAAAACAACAACTTCCTCTGGCACAGGCAAAGTTTAAAAGCTTGTATGCTGTGCAAAGTGGTGCTTTGAAAGCCTATACGATAGACCCTCATGGGCGTGAAATTATTCATGAATTTTACTTTCAAAATGAAATTTGTGGTTATGAAGCGATTGCAAGTGGCGCGTATCATTTTTCTGTTCAAGCGCTGTCTGATACAGTATTGTGCGAAGTATCTTATGACTCTTTTTTGCAGTTGATGCAGCGTAAACCATTGTTGATCAAGGAGGTTTTGTTTTCGTTCAGTCGCCAATTATCGTTTGATGCTGATTTAAAAATTTGCAATGCTCATGAAAGGGTATTGGCATTTTTATATAATCTTGCTGAGCGTTTATCTCCGTGCGCAACATGTTCAGTATTTAAGCTACCTATGCCTTATAGTGATATTGGTCAATATTTGGGTTTAACAACTGAAACAGTGAATCGTGTGTTATCTCAACTGAGGCAGGAAAATAAAATTTATTTAGACAACAAACAAATTACCCTGATTTCACCTAAAATATGATGTAGATCAATGTTTATTGTGTCTTTTGATTATACAATGCTTGGCACCAATATCGTGGGTTAGGTTATGATGTTACAAGAAAGAGTCGCTAAAATCCGTGCGTATTTGCTCGAGCTTCAATCGACTATTTGTCATCAATTACATCAAATAGATGGCCGGGCAGGTTTTCGTGAAGAACAGTGGTCGCGTCATAGTGAGTCTGCGCTTGCCGGAGATGGAATCACTTGCATTATGGAAGATGGCGCCATTTTTGAGAAAGCAGGAGTCAATTTTTCCCATGTCCAGGGTAAAAGTTTGCCAGCATCGGCTAAAGCCACTCGTCAAATTGTTGATCGGCCTTTTGAGGCGCTGGGTGTTTCTTTAGTTATTCATCCAAATAATCCTTTTATACCTACTTCTCATGCGAATGTTCGCTTTTTCTCAACTAATGATGAGCAGGGCGAGCCAATCTGGTGGTTTGGCGGTGGCTTTGATTTAACTCCATATTATGGTTTTGCAGAAGATTGTGTGCATTGGCATTCCGTCGCAAAACAAGCCTGCGATCCTTTTGGCGTAGATATTTATCCGGAATTGAAAAAGTGGTGTGATGATTATTTTTTCATTAAACATCGCAATGAACCACGCGGTATTGGTGGATTATTTTTCGACGACTGGAATCGTTGGGAATATGAAAAATGTTTTTCTTTTATGCAAAGTATAGGTAACGCTTTTTTAGAGGCTTATCTTCCTATCGTTGAAAAGCGTAAAAACTTAGTTTTTGGAGAGCGTGAAAAAGCTTTTCAGAAAATGCGTCGCGGACGTTATGTCGAATTTAACCTGGTTTATGATCGCGGCACATTATTTGGTTTGCAATCTGGTGGTAGAACAGAATCTATTCTAATGTCTTTACCAAAAGAAGTGAATTGGGTTTATGATTACAAAGCTGCTCCAGGTTCTGAGGAAGAAAAATTACTCAAAGAATTTTTAATAGCAAGAGAGTGGGTTAAATAGCCATGCGTTTAAAAAATATTTCTCTAAAATTAGAAATCATTTTTTCGCTTATGATTAAATTCATTCTTTTATACATTATTTGGAAAATATGTTTTGCACATCCAATAGATGAGCACTTAACGGCGTCGTCGGTGAGCAATCATATTATTATCTCAACACAAGCTCGAGGATCACTATGATTAGTCCTGATGTCGTCGCGTTATCGCGTTTTCAATTTGGTATGACAGCGTTATATCATTTTTTATTTGTTCCATTAACGCTAGGGTTGTCAGTGTTACTTGGCATTATGGAAACTGTGTACGTCATGACGCAGAACAAAATTTGGCGAGATATGACTAAGTTTTGGGGCGTTTTATTTGGCATTAACTTTGTCATGGGCGTATCCACAGGTATTACGATGGAGTTTCAGTTCGGTACCAATTGGGCATATTATTCCCATTATGTGGGTGACATTTTTGGTGTGCCGTTAGCGATTGAAGGAATGATGGCTTTTTTCTTGGAAGCAACTTTTGTCGGCATGTTTTTTTTCGGTTGGAATCGGCTGTCACAAAGAGGGCATTTGGCTGTGACATGGCTCGTTGCTTTAGGAACCAATTTATCTGCTTTATGGATTTTGATTGCGAATGGCTGGATGCAGCACCCAACGGGTTCATATTTCAATTTCCACACCATGCGTATGGAAGTTAAAAGTTTTTATGATGTTTTGTTTAATCCTGTTGCACAAGCTAAATTTGTACATACGATTAGCGCTGGTTATGTTACAGGTTCTGTGTTTGTTTTAGCGATTAGTGCATTTTATTTATTGCGTCGACGTTGTGTTGATTTAGCAAAACGTTCAATGATTGTTGCTGCTGGTTTTGGTTTGGCTTCTGCGCTTTCAGTTGTGGTTTTAGGTGATGAGAGTGGTTATGTTGCTAATCAAGATCAAAAAATGAAAATTGCAGCGATGGAAGGTATGTGGGAAACAGAGGCCGCGCCTGCAAACTTTAACCTGATTGGTTTTCCTGATCAACAAGCTCATGAGACTCGGGGTACAGTGCAAATTCCATTCATGCTCGGCCTGATTGCAACTCGTTCGATTAATGAGCCTTTATACGGTATTAATGATCTTGTCGCGCAAAATCAGCAAAAAATACGCGATGGATTGATTGCCTATAATGCATTAGTCGACTTGATGAAAGATCCAAATAATCTATCAGCTCAAGCGACATTAAAAGAGCATGAAAACAATTTAGGTTATGCATTATTGTTGAAAAAATATTCCGATAATATTGCTGAGTCTTCGCAAGCTGAAATTCAAGCAGCTGCTTGGGATACCGTGCCTCAAGTTGCACCATTATTTTGGAGTTTTAGGGTGATGGTGGCTTGTGGTTTTTGGTTTATTGCTTTGTTTGTTTGTGCATTTTATTTGAGTGTCAAACAACGTTTAAACACGCGTTGGTTTCTCTGGGCAGCATTCTTAAGTTTACCTTTGCCATGGTTGGCGGCGGAGTTGGGCTGGGTAGTTGCGGAAGTAGGGCGTCAACCTTGGGTGATCGAAGGGATATTGCCTACTTTCCTTGGGACTTCTTCTTTAAGCGCAGCAAACATATGGGTTAGTGTTGGTGGCTTTGTTGCTCTTTACAGTTTTTTGGCCTGCATCGAAGTATATTTGATGGTGAAATATATTCGTTTGGGGCCAGAATATTCATTAAAACATTCAGGAAAAGATTATGCTTGATTATGAAATTTTAAGAGTTATTTGGTGGTTGTTGCTAGGTGTTTTGCTCGTTGGATTTGCCGTAACCGATGGCTTTGATTTAGGGGTTGGTATGTTATTGCACCGTGTTGCCAAAACCAATGATGAGCGTCGCGTGGCCATTAATACGATTGCTCCTACTTGGGAAGGAAATCAAGTGTGGTTTATTTTAGGTGGGGGTGCTATTTTTGCTGCTTGGCCCGCCTTGTACGCTATGGCTTTTTCAGGTTTTTATTTTGGCCTTTTGCTAGTGTTATTTGGCTTAATATTGAGACCTGTTGGATTTAAATATCGTAGTAAAATCGATAGCACTCGATGGCGAGCAGCGTGGGACTTTGCTTTATTTTTGGGTGGTTTTGTTCCTTCGCTAGTTTTTGGTGTCGCGATTGGTAATGCCTTGCAGGGCGCACCGTTTTACTACGATGAAACGTATCGCAGCTTTTATGAGGGAACTTTTTTTGGCTTATTGAATCCTTTTGCCTTGCTTTGCGGACTTGTCAGTGTGTCTATGTTGGCAATGCATGGCGCGATTTATCTGACAGTAAAAACAGAAGGCCTAGTTCAGGCTCGCTCAGTATTTTATGCGCGTTTGATGGGCTTGGTGACGATTGTTCTATTTGCGATTGCTGGTTGGTTGGTGGCGCATGATATACAAGGTTTTGTTTTGACTAGTGTTGCGACGCCAGCAGCAGAATCTTCTCCTTTTGGCGCGACTGTTGTTATGTCAGTTGGCGCTTGGATGCATAATTACCATCAACTTCCATGGCTTATGTTGGTCCCAGCTTTGGGCTTTGTAGGAGTTTTATTTGCGATTGTATGTGTTAGTCGTCAATATTATTGTTTTGCCTGGTTTAGCAGTGCGCTTTCGATATCGGCTATTATTGCAACAGTTGGCGTTAGCATGTTTCCATTTATTTTACCATCAACGGTGAATCCGAATATGAGCTTATTATTGTGGAATGCTTCTTCAAGCCAGTTAACGTTATTTATTATGCTGATTGCGGCAGTGATTTTTGTGCCAATTATTTTGGCTTATACCAGTTGGGTGTACTACGTTATGCGCGGCAAAGTCACAGAAAAATATATTCGCACTCATGATCATGATGTTTATTAGGAGATAAAAAATATGTGGTATTTTGCATGGATTCTAGGCACTGGCTTGGCCTGTTCTCTAGCAGTATTAAATGCGTTGTGGTTTGAATTGCGTGAGCAAGATTGAGCTTGATGTCACGCGCAACTTAAACACGCCGCTAGTAGTGGCGTGCTAAAATGAACTCCGTTAATTGATGTAGTCCAGTTTTATACTTTGATTCTGGTAACGAACTTAGTGCTTGTACTGCAAGATTTTGATGTTGCTTCGCTAATGTCAATGTGTATTCTACGCTTTGATGACGATCAATAATTTTTTTAACTTGGTCAAGTTGTTCTACTTCGCCAGTGGCAATAATATGGCTTAGTAATTGTTTCTCTGTGTCGTTGGCGTGATGTAATGCATGAATTAAAGGTAGTGTCATTTTGCCTTCGGCTAAATCGTCCCCAATGTTTTTGCCTAATTCTATCGAATCACCAGTATAATCTAGCGCGTCATCAACTAATTGAAATGCTAGTCCAATATGGCGGCCAAATTCTGCAGCATATTGAGTTAAGGTGGTGTCTGTTGTAGTCAAGGTTGCGGCCATTTCGCAGGTTGCTTGAAATAGTATGGCGGTTTTTGCGTGAATGATACGAAAATAAATATGTTCATTGATATTGATGTCGTGGCGATTCATAAGTTGAAGCACTTCACCTTCAGCCATTACATTCATTGTTTGCGCCAAAATCATCATTAAAGCGTGCTCGTTCATGTCAACTAATAACTGGAACGCGCGTGAATATAAAAAATCACCGACCAAAACACTGGCTTCGTTGCCCCAGATGTTGTTCGCGGTTGCATGACCGCGTCGCATGGTAGAGTTGTCAACGACGTCATCATGTAATAACGTGGCGGTGTGAATAAATTCAATAATACTGGCAAGAGAAATATGTTTTGTTGTGAACTGCCCCATGGCGCGACTGATTAATATAGCAACAATTGGTCGAATTCGCTTACCTCCTTGGGTGATGTGCTGGCCAATATCACGTATTAGTGAAACGT
Organism: Alphaproteobacteria bacterium; assembly: GCA_021151585.1. Taxonomy (GTDB): domain Bacteria; phylum Pseudomonadota; class Gammaproteobacteria; order JAGOUN01; family JAGOUN01; genus JAGOUN01. The sequence goes on from JAGKWX010000014.1 coordinate 34,565, forward strand.
CAGATTGCATCGTGGTGTGTATTGCTTGTTCGACGTCGGCCAAGTCATTGGCGACTATTGTTTGTATATCTTCCAAAGTCATGCGGATTTTTAATGCTTGATCAATCAATCTGCATCCTAGGAGCGGAGCATCTGATTGTCAAGGTTCGGGTGCTGAAATTCGAGATATTTCAATGGCGGCGTAAATTTTTTCGTTTGTATCAGATCAATATTAAAAATTCTATTGCCATGAGTCACGTTTTTAGAGTAAGATAAACGACTTTTGTGACCCAAGCATCGAAATATTTAGGAGAGCTGGCGAATGTACGCGGTAATTAAAACCGGTGGAAAACAATACCGGGTGGCTGTAGGCCAAACATTGAAAATAGAAAGCTTGCCTGTTGAGCAAGGTCAATCTGTTGATTTTACAGAAGTTTTATTGGTTGCTAATGGCGAAGCTATTACAGTCGGTCAGCCTTTGGTTGATGGCGCTGTAGTAAAGGCTAGCGTTGTTGAGCATGGTCGTGGCGAAAAAATTCGCATCGTAAAATTCCGTCGTCGTAAGCATTCTCGTAAGAGCATGGGTCATAGACAGAATTATACAGCAGTTAAAATTGAATCAATTCAAAAATAATTATAGTTAGGGGTTAAACATGGCAACGAAAAAAGCCGGTGGTAGTACACGTAACGGGCGTGACTCGCACTCTAAGCGCCTTGGTGTTAAAAAATTTGGTGGTGAACGCGTTTTAGCGGGTAACATTATTATTCGTCAACGTGGTACAAAGGTTAACGCTGGTTTAAATGTCGGTGTTGGTCGCGATCATACTTTGTTTGCGCTGATTGATGGTCAAGTGGTTTTCTCAACGGGCGGACCGTATAATCGTCAGTTTGTTGCCGTGAAGCCGATTGAAAGCGAGCAGGCAGCCTAAGCATTGTTTTGTTTCTAATAAGCCCCTTTTTGGGGCTTTTTTGTTTATGTTATTTGGTGCTTGCCAATAAAGTACTTACAAATGCCGTGTAATAATAGCGATGTGATCCCTTCTCCCCCGGAGGGAAAGGGCTTGAGTCGTTATTATTATGACGTATTACAATTTAAAAAAGGTGTTACATGAGATTCGTCGATGAAGTGGTTATAGATGTATACGCCGGTAACGGTGGTCATGGATGTTTAAGCTTTCGTCGTGAAAAATATATTGAGCGCGGTGGTCCGAATGGCGGTGATGGCGGCGACGGCGGATCGGTGATTTTAAAAGCAGACGAAGCTTTAAACACGCTGCTTGACTATCGTTTTCAGCGCATTTTTAGAGCAGAAAATGGTCGTCCTGGCCAAGGAAGTGAGTGCACGGGCCGCGGCGGCGACGATTTAGTATTGCCAGTCCCGATTGGCACGGTTGTCTATGACATCGACACTGAAGAATGCTTGGGTGATTTAGTTGCTCACGGTGATGTGTTGAAAGTTGCTCAAGGCGGCGAGCATGGTATGGGTAACATTCGTTTTAAAACAAGTACCAATCGTGCGCCGCGTCAAACAACTCCTGGCACTCCGGGTGAAATCCGTCGCTTACGTTTAGAATTAAAAGTTTTAGCTGATGTTGGTTTAGTTGGTATGCCAAATGCGGGCAAATCAACTTTTATTCGATCAGTATCTGCTGCGCGCCCAAAAGTAGCTGATTACCCCTTTACTACCATGGCGCCAAACTTGGGTATGGTGAGAACTGGCGTAGATCAAAGCTTTGTTATGGCGGATATTCCTGGTCTGATTGAAGGTGCGGCCGAGGGCGCGGGTTTGGGTATACAATTTTTAAGGCATGTGATGCGTACAAAAGTTCTGCTACATTTGGTTGATGTTGCGCCATTTGACGACACGGATCCGGCGGAATCTGTCCGTATGATTGAGCGCGAAATGGAAAAATTTGGCAATGAACTATTAGATAAACCGCGTTGGTTGGTTTTGAATAAAATTGATATGATACCAGTTGATGAGCGTGATGCCCGTTGTCAGGCTATCATTGATGAGTTACAGTGGACTGCGCCAGTCTTTAAAGTATCTGGGATATCACATTTAGGTACACAGGATGTGGTTAATCAATTGGCTGAGTTTTTGGCGCATGAGCGTGCCGGCATGTGATGTTTAGCGCGTGCGTGTTGGCGTTAATTTGGTTACAATGTTTATAAGTTTCAGGGTCATTAAGGAATCATATGCAACAAGTACATTCGCAGCTTACTCGTGATGAATTGGTTAAACATGCGTTACGACGTGATGAAGGTGTTATCGCCAAAAATGGTGCTCTGGTTGTTTTAACTGGTCATCGGACTGGCCGTTCACCCAAGGATAGATTTATCGTTAAAGATGCTCGCACTGAACATACGGTTAATTGGGGTGCGGTGAATCAACCGATTGCTATTGACGCATTTGATGCTCTTTGGCAAAAAGCACAAGCGTATCTTGCTCAGCAACAAGAATGCTTCATTTCTGATTTTCAAGTTGGCGCAGGTGAGCGTTACAGCTTGAATGTTCGTGTTACGACAGAAGATGCGTGGCAAAATTTATTTGTCAAAAATTTGTTTATCGAACCGCATCGTTCATTTGATATCACTAAAGACTGGCAAATGTTGGGCGTCCCTTCATTAGAAACTTCGCCTGATACAGACAAGGTAAATAGTAATGCAGCGCTGATCATCAATGTTGAGGCGCGAAAAATTTTATTATGTGGCTTGCGTTATGCTGGTGAGATGAAGAAAGCCATGTTTTCTGTCATGAATTTCCTTATGCCAGAACAGGATGTTTTGCCTATGCATTGTGCCGCAAACAAAGGCGATGATGGTAGTGTTGCATTGTTTTTTGGCTTATCAGGAACTGGTAAAACGACTTTATCTGCTGACCCAGAGCGCTATTTAATTGGTGATGATGAACATGGTTGGAGTGCGGACGGTGTTTTAAATTTTGAAGGTGGCTGCTACGCTAAATGTGTCAATTTATCTGAAAAACATGAGCCTGTTATTTTTCAAGCGATTAAATCTGGCGCCATTCTCGAGAATGTCGTTTTAGATGCTGAAGGAAATCCTGACTATACTGACATACGTTATACAGAAAATACCCGGTGTGCTTATCCGCGCTCCCATATTGCAAAGTGTGTTGAGGCTAATGAAGCTGGTCATCCGAATGCGGTTATCTTTTTAACGTGTGACTTATATGGTGTTTTGCCGCCTGTTGCCAAGTTAACCATTGAGCAAGCGGCTTATTATTTTTTAAGCGGTTACACAGCCTTGGTAGGAAGTACAGAAGTTGGGCAGGGAGCAGGTATTAAAACAACATTTAGCGAGTGCTTTGGTGCGCCATTTTTTCCGCGTTCAGCGCAAGTCTACGCAGATTTGCTAATGAAACGGTTACAAGAAACCGGTGCGACGCCGTATCTTGTTAATACAGGATGGTCTGGCGGTGCCTACGGTAAGGGTGGTGAGCGCTTTAGTATTCCGGTCACACGCGCTGTGGTTAAGGCTATTACCAGCGGTGCTTTGTCCCATGCCTCATTTGTTACTTTACCAGGGTTTGACGTTGATATTCCCCTTCATGTTGATGGCGTGGATGATGCTTTGTTGGATCCGCGTAAGACGTATTCTTCAGCAGAGGCCTATCAACAGAATCTTGCGGAATTGATTCAGAAGTTTCACGAAAACTTTAGGAAGTTTACTGTTTCTACAGCAATTCAAGAGGCTGGGCCGCGTTAATTGTAGCGCGACAATAATGGCCGCCGCCTCAGCGAATGCTGGGGCGGCGGTCTGGCCTTTGATAGATACAATTTAAGACTGGGTGCTGGTCTTCGCTGGCATGACAAGCTCGTTATTGTTATTTCAAGTTTTTTTGCCCACGTTACAAACAAAAAATATGAACAGACTGTATTTTAACTAGTTTTTAATGCCGCTTTTGCCGCCGCTTCATCCTCGAGTAATCCGGGCGGTACGACACTTGCGGGGGTCGTTGCGCCTGATGAGGATGTGGCCGGAATCGGATTGTGATCTATAAATGTTGGATTGGCCACTCCCGGCGGAGTTTTTAATACGGGATTATTTTTAGCGTTGACATAATCGTTAGTATAGTTATGACATGCGGTTAAGCTAAGTGCTAATGCGCCGATAAAAAAATATTTTTTCATTGCTGACTTTCCTGAATCAAGTTTAAATTTAGCAAGACCTTGTTTAACGTGTGCTGATGATTTTCCTCTAATACCGTGAGCGGCAACCTAATGCCTATAGAAATTTTTTTCATTAAATACAAGGCATATTTTACTGGGATGGGATTAGATTCCAAGCATGTGGCATTCATTAGTGGAATGAGTTTTTCATGCAGCGTATTGGTAGCCGATATATTTTTATCTATAGCATAATGCATTAATTGCTTCATTTCTGCTGGAACAATATTGGCAATTACCGAGATTACGCCATCACCACCGGCATTGACATAGTCGACACTGTTGTCGTCACAAGAAGACCATAATTTAAATCTTTCACCGCACATCTGCTTGAGTGCGGGTATGCGACTTAAGTCAGGGTGTGTATCTTTTAAACCGACGATATTTGTTAACAAACTTAATTTATGTATGGTTTCTATATCGAGATTACAGCCGGTTCTGCCAGAATTGTTGTAAAGAATAATAGGAATATTTACTGCATCGTGAATAGCTTTGAAGTGCAAATATAACCCCTGTTGAGTAGGCTTGTTATAATAGGGGGTAATAATAAGTAAGCCATCAGCGCCAAGAGATTCAGCTTCTTGTGATAATTGAATCGAGTGCCGTGTATCATAGGTTCCCGTGCCAACGATAACTGGAATACGATGATTGACTCGTTCAACAGTTAATTTGACAATATGGGATCTTTCTTCATGGGATAACGTTGGCGATTCACCTGTTGTCCCTAAAACAACCAATGCTTCTGTTCCAGAGGCGATATGCCAATCAATGAGAGTCGTTAACGTTGTGTAATCGACTTCTCCGTTGGCATGCATTGGTGTTACCAGTGCGACCATGCAGTTTTTCATCATTTTCCTCGTTTCTGAGTTACTTGACATTCGATAATACCATCCTTTACTTGTGCATATAAAGTGTCACCCAAGTTTACTTGATTAATAGAATTAATAATACGCTGTTCTTGCAAAATAATAGCATACCCCCTGTCTAAAATATTTAACGGGCTTAATTGATGCAATTGTTTTCCCAAAGAAACTAGTGCAGTTCTTTTATTTGAGATGGTTTGCTTTATCAAGAATGTGAATTTTTGTTGCAAATAATCTAGTTGTTGTTGCTGCGCTTCAAATTTTGACTGTGGGTGTTGTTGATGAAGTCGCTGTGATAGTTGTGATAGTTTTAATTGTTGGGTGTGTATAATCGATTGTAGAATATGTCGTAATTGTTTATTTTTTTGATTAAGTTGATGTTGAATTTCTGCTTTATCGGGCACGATAGTTTCTGCGGCAGCAGAGGGCGTTGGCGCTCTAACATCTGCAACAAAATCAGCAATAGTGAAATCAATTTCATGACCTATTCCGGTGACAATAGGCAAATCACAGGCATACATTGCTCGAGCTACTTTTTCCTCATTAAAGCACCATAAATCTTCTAAAGAACCGCCGCCACGTATTAACAAGACAAGATCACAGTGTTTATCCTTATCTGCGCGTTGGATCATGTTACTAATCATATCTGCAGCTTGATCACCTTGAACCAAAGTCGGATAAATAATAATATCAGCAATAGGGTAGCGACGCTTTAAAACTGTTAAAGCATCATGAATAGCGGCGCCCGTTGTAGATGTGATAATCCCAATTTTTTTAGGATACAGTGGCAATGATACTTTGCGCGCATTATCAAATAAGCCTTCTTTAAGTAGTTTTTCTTTTAGCATGTTAAAACGTTGTTGTAACACGCCAACGCCAGCTTCTTCCATATGTGATGCAATCAGTTGATATTCGCCACGTTGAATATATAGGCTGGTTTTAGCTCGGATGACAACATGCATACCATTTTTTGGATAAAACTTAATGGTATTTTGTTGTATGCGAAACAAGGCGCAGCGAACTTGTGCACACTCATCCTTCAGTGTAAAGTACCAGTGACCTGAAGAGGGGCAAGAAAAATTGGAGATTTCGCCCTCTAGTAAAAGACTTGAAAAATGTTCTTCGAGTAGAATTTTTGCTGCTTCATTGAGCTCGCTAACGGAATAGATGGGTTCGTTTGTCATGGATTTCTTGCTAAACTAACATTGAATAATTTTAATTAGAGATGATGATGTTTACAAGCTTTGATGAAACCTGCATGCGACGTGCTTTAGAGTTAGCCTATCAAGCAAGAGATGTCGGCGAAGTACCCATAGGCGCAGTATTGGTTTTGGGTGAAGCAATTATTGCCGAGGGATATAATCAATCTATTCAAGACTCTGACCCAACGGCGCACGCTGAAATTATTGCTTTGCGCACTGCTGCTAAAAACATGGGCAATTATCGTTTGCTTAATTCAACGCTATATACAACATTGGAGCCTTGCTGCATGTGTGCAGGCGCTATTGTACACGCTAGGGTCAAGCGGATTGTTTTTGCAACTCCGGATCCGCGCGCGGGTGCTGGTGGCAGTGTATTTAATCTTTTAAAATCAGATAGATTAAATCATGTTTGTGAAATTGACCATGGTTTATTTGCAGAAGAAAGTCGTCACTTATTGCAAACATTTTTTCGTGCGAGACGTCTAAAGTGACAACTATATTCATATGTTATATAATCGTCCTGCTTTAAAAACATAGGAGTCAAGTAAATGGCAAAAGCAGTAAAAAAAGTTAAAGTGGCAGCAGCTACTTCTGTTTCAAAAGAAGCAAAAGCCCAAATCAAAAGTTTGCAAGCTGAAATCAAGGCATTGAAAGCAGCGCATAAAAAAGAATTGAACGATGTAGTTGTAGCAACTTACGATCGCGCAGTACATGCTGCATTTGAAGAATTTGAACGTCGTGAAGTAGCGCGCGATGCAGTTATCGAAAAAGCCGTTAAACAAGCGCTTGTCGAGTTTGAAAAAGGCTTAGATAAAAAAGCTAAAAAGTCAACAAAGAAAGCAAAAAAAGCTGTTGCTAAGAAAAAAGCATAGTTTTTTCTCTCATGTTAGCGCCATTGTGAGGTCTGTTAGGAAAAATATCATTTCTTACAATGACGCCGGCTTTAGTACCTTATCCAAAGAATAAAAGGCAATAACCATGATTGGTATTATTGGTGCAATGTATGACGAGGTGTCGCTTATCAAGGAAGCGATGCAAATTCAAGAAACTCTGAGCATTGGTGGTCGAGATTATTATCAAGGGCTGCTTTATAACCAAAAAATCGTATTGGTACTGTCAAGAATTGGCAAGGTAGCAGCATCTGTTACCGCAACCTTAATGCTTGAGCGTTTTGATATTGACTATATTTTATTTATCGGCGTTGCTGGTGCTGGCAATAGCGCGGTTAACGTTGGTGATGTGGTTGTGGCGGATTTTTTATTGCAGCACGATGTTGACGTGCGTCCCTTTTATCAAGTGCATGAAGTTGCTGTTTTAAATAAAGCATTGTTTGAAGCTGATACAGTACTAGCTAAACGTTTGTTAAAAGCGACAGAGAATTTCTTAAATTACAAATTGACAACGCAAATTAATGCAGATTCATTGAAAAAATTTCATGTATCTGAACCAAAGGCACACTTTGCAACCATCGCCAGTGGTGATCAGTTTGTTCACGATGCGGATATATTGCGTAATATTCATGATCGTATTCGTGATGTACAAAATGTTACATTAGGGTGTATAGAAATGGAGGGCGCGGCAGTTGCGCAGGTTTGTTATGAGCTGAATAAGCCTGTTGTTGTGCTGCGTACTATATCAGATAATGCTAATCATTCTGCCGCTATCGATTTTACTAGCTTCCTTAAAGAAGTGGCTAGTTATTATGCGTTAGGTATTCTTGAAGAGTTTTTTAGCTCAATTTCTTGCTGAGTATTTTTGTGTAATTTTTGAATAAAATAACCTAAAGGAACCGATTTATCAATTTACTCTGAAAAACGGTTAGATGTTGTGGTAGCCATCTTGAACACAAGGCCAAGAAAAATATTGAATTTTTTAACGCCATTAGAAAAAATTAGTCAGACTGTTGCAATGACCGCGTGGACTCGCCGTAGCCTTTTTTAAAATACCACTCTCCATCTTTAAACGTTTCACTTCTTTTCGCAACTACTGCAATTCTTCTTGATCGAACATGCTTAATTGAGTCGCAGGCTTGCCAGTCTGTTTCTCTGGCCTGGATTCTTGAATCTAGCGACATAGGTTCTTTGCATCAATTCCAAGATTCTTAGCTGCTTGCGTATATCCTTTTTTGTAACTAATTCAACCGATTGCAATTTAAATTCTTTTGCAAATTTAGTTTTTTCTTCTCCATCTTGACACCTCATTCAAGTGAATAAATTTTACAGTATGCTCTTAACTTTTGTGTCTAGTCTAATTAGACCACAACAGTGTTTACTAAAGCGGCGAAAAATCAGGGCTCCGTGGAAGAAACCCCATTTTTGACTGGTTGGTTATTAAAGTTCAATTACATAAGCCTAGGCGTATAGTCGTTACTAATTGATGAAACTTCTTCTAAGAGTGGAAGGTCTTCAGATTCATCACCGTTATTTTGGTTGCTATGAGCTAAGCTCAGCATTGCTAAAGCTGAAGTCTCATTATTTTCTCTTGAAATCGACAAGTTGTTGTTTTGTAATAGTATTATTGACGGCGCGCTTAGGTTCAAGCTTAGATCATTCATAACATTAAATCTTAGATGGTTGGTAATGATTTCAGATAAGCTATCCCGCTCAGGCCAAGCGCTTTCAATCTCAGAAAGACTAGGCGAGAATTGTGATTCACCTTCTCTATTTCTGGCTGGCGTAGTAAAGAAAGAATTAAAATTATGGCGGTGTGGAGAAGAAGTGGTTGAAGAAAAAACGAAACTACCCCATACTGCTGGCGTTCGAGTCGATATATTTTCCGTCGCTTCACGAAGACGTCTTAAAAGATTCTCATTTTGTTCATCTTCGCGTTGCAATATAGTCTGAAGATTTGCAATGGCTGTTTGCATAATTTGGCTAAAATCTGGTAAAATAAATTGCGCCGAATCAATAGGTAAATCGTTTGTTGCTGGGGTGTTTTGCAATGCATTATTGTCACCTAGATCATAACGATTTGCTTGCCAGTGCCTAGAAACTTCATTGGGCACCATTGTCTCAGGTCGCCTCTCACGTAGAAATGCCCATAAATAAATCTGCTGGCTGATAACGCAATTATAACCATCACGACCTTCTACTACTTTGCTGTATGCAACATCTTCTGTGCCACCCACTTTTAGTGGCGCATATATTTTAATTTTTGATAAAACAAGTCGCTGCTCTGTACTAATCTCTTGATCAATTGTGTTAAAAAATGCTTGTCTTGCGTCATCATACTGTTGTATTGATGCCTCGGTGAAAAAATCCCAGTTGCCAGTAGAACGGTTTTTTCCTATCTCATAAAGAGCAATAAGATATTCGTGTAGAAGGTCAAAAAAGCGATCCGGCAATTGAGAGCGTTGAACAGCAAGAACCTCTTCTTCAGCAGAGTGAACAGTTAAAAAGTCTTTAGTGGCAGAATGATGAATTAAGATTGAAGCTGATTCTAAAGAAAAACTAGCCCGAGTTACAGATTCGGGGTTTTGAAATATTTTCCCACCACTAGCCTGCTGCGATGACATAAAAGAAAGTATTTCACGAATATCAAAATAAAACTCATCGAGATAAACTAAATTTTTGAGTGGGATTTTAGTAATTTCAGTGCCCATAAAAGTGCACTGATCAGCGACTTGATCTTTTAGCCATAAGTGGCAGATACGCGCCAACTGTCCCTCTTCTTTAAGCTTCAAAGAAAGATCGGTAAAACTTGTTGACTTAATAAATTCAGAAAATTTAACTTCATCTTCATTGCTCTTTTCGCCAAAACCTGGAGAAAGCTGAAAAGACAAAACTTTTTGCAATAAGCGTTCTTCGCTTTCTAATTGTCTTAAGGCATTCAAATTTCTTAATAAATATAAATTATCACGAAGATGATTAATCGTGGCTTCTGCTGCTGCAAAAAGTTGAACAACCTCGCTTTTTTTCATTATTGTTACATCCTCATGCTGCTGAAGTAATTATGGCTATTTTTAATTGTCAAAAAAACGCGTCGATTTGTATTGTTGACAATGTTAAAATTGTTTGGGTTGACTACAGTCATTTTTCAGCATTTTTTCACCCAATTTTTCTGATTAATTATAGTGTAATTCTGAGGATTTGCAAATATTTGTAAGTTCATTACAACGAATGTTTTTCAAGATAGGTGATTTTTTTCGGTATAATTGCATTATAGAATTGTCAAGGCAAGGTAGAAATATGCGGTTTCCAGCAAAGTTAAAATGTCCGAGTGGTTACATATTCAGCATTTCTTTGCTGAGTAAATTTAGTAGGATAATTGCGCCAAGGATGGTCATATGCAGGTTTATGTTTTACTTTTTTATCAATCAGTTGGTCTTGCCCCAGTTTTGTAGACACAGTTACGCGACCTTTTTAATTAATGATAATAAACATCAGCTAGTTGTTTTACTCGCGTTTCCATGCGGATATTTGGATCCGAAAGTAAATTTTCTTATAGAGAAACTTCGTAGTTTCCCAAAAGTACATATACTACTAGATATGGCGCAAGCTTATGGCTGCATTGAGTTGATGCCATTTATTTTAAAATCAGATGTGGTTTATTTGTCCTTTAATGGTAATAAATTATTAAATAGCGGAGGCGCAATTTCTTTAACCTTCGTGAACAACCAAGAAAAAAGTTATTCTTAACAATTTCAACAACTGAATAGTATTATTATGCGTGCATACATACAGCAGAGAAAAAATTACTATGATCTTATGGTGCAACTTAATCAAGATCACTCTCTCCAAAAACATCACCAGCAGTATGAACATTGTGTTCGTGGAAATTTCTATAGAACAGTCCTGAGTGGGGTGAATGATAAACTTAAAATATGGCTTAGCGCCAATGGGTATGGTCAAATTCTATTAGAATATCCTCAAAGAAATAATGCATTACCAAGTTCTAATTACCGACAATGGGTAGAGCATTCTTACTTATTATTTCCTAGTCAAAGGCAGGTACTAACATGACGAAGACAAGAATTATTTTTATAGGCTGTGAATCTTTTGCTGAAGCAGGTCTTTTAGCCTTATTAAATTCTGATTACTCTAATAGAATTGAAATTGTCGGTATATTGACGTTAACCGCACCAAACCGTGAAAACACGTTGTTAAAATTAGCAAAGTTGTTATCTATTCAAACTCAAAATTTAAGCATAGGTGATAAGATAACATCTGAGATCATTCATTGGATTGATTGTTTATCGCCGCATTTAGGTATTATGATGCAATTCCCTTTGTGGCTACCACCTTCTATGAGTGCAAAATTTACTCAAGGAATTATTAATGTGCATCCATCAGATTTGCCACGGTTCAGAGGTGGACGTCCAATTGAGGCGACTATGTTAGCAGGTGAACCGCTTGTTATATCTGCTCATCTAGTTAATGAAAAATTTGATGCAGGCGCTATCATACAAAAAACGAAACCTGTTTTAATTAACGACCTTTCGTTTGATGAAGTTTATAAAATTGCTTCTTGTAATGCCGCAATGCTGTTAGTTTCAGTTGTTATAGCATTACTGAACAACCAGCTAACTGTAACCGAACAAAAAAATGATGCGGCATCGTATTTCTCCAATCATGACTATCTAATGCGCCTTAATATAGATTGGAAAAAAAGCGTAGTTGAGATACATCGCTGTTTTTTAACGCGCAGTACCTCAAAAGGAATTGTAATTCAGTGCTTCAGCGATGATGTAACAGAAGTAGTTGAAATTAAAGTTTTTGAGACAGCTTACCTTAAAATAAATACTGCAGAAATGAAACTCGGGCAATGTTGCCAGCTACAAGAAGACGGATATTTATCATTTACTTGTCGCGATGGACTGCTTTTATTAAAAAATATTAAAGTACTAAATAACCCTAAAAATTTCTATCATCTTATTAAACAGAAAAAAAATTCAAATACAATTGCAGGAGAAAATATGAAAACAGGAATAATTGCTTTAGGCGCTTCTTGCGCTAGCAGAACTAGAAGCCCTAGTCTAAATATCAATTTAATTAATCGCACTGATCATCTGCGCTGGAATATATTTATTGACATGAGTGTCGGTTATATTCAACATTATTGGTCAGAGACTTTTAAGGATAAAACAGTCGCTGACAGTCAACGAGAATACGAATCTGCACTAATAGAGCGTATAGCCCAGGGTCCGAGAGGACTATTTCTTGCAGAGTATAATGCGCCTGATTCCCCCATATTTGTTGGGTTAGCTAATGCATACATTGATGAGCACGTTTTGCATATTGCCGAGTTTTATGTGAAAGAAGATTATCAACGCAAGGGTGTTGGTAGTGCATTACTTGAGCAAATAAAGATCTGGGGAAAAGAGCATGGCGCACATTTACTAGAAATTGAAGTTGATCAAAATCTTGAACTTGCCAATAAATATTGGAACTCTTTTGGCTTTGATTTGAGCGAAAATAATGGGCGTAACGTGTATTCTTCAGTACTTGAGCTTCAAAATGAATACAAAGGATAACCATCACCTGTCACTTCCCAGGTATTGGTATACTTAGTGCGACCTATATAGTAACCGAAAAACGAGAAACTTATTCTCCGGCATTCTTTCGTGATTGCTGTTTTAATGATATTTCATTCACAGATCAAAAATGCAAGTTAAACGAAGAATTATTACTCAGACTTTTAAAACAAATGGCAAGAAGAACCGGGTGTCAGTTTGGTAGAGTCAGAAAATCTCGTCAAAATGAGTTGCTATTAAATGGTGCGTTTTTTGCCTATTTATAGCAGCTTACTAAACAGTAGATACCTTATAGTATCAAATGTCAACTAGCTTTGCCGATCGTATTGCCTCATTAAAAAATCACACTAATTTAATAGTCGCTCATTTATAATAATCACACTTTTTATAAAATACATTCTATTTGTTTGGTTGTCATTGT
>JAGKWX010000015.1 GCA_021151585.1 Alphaproteobacteria bacterium
CTTCTTTGCGATAGCGCGCAATAAATGGCACGGTTGCGCCCTCATCTAATAAAGCAATGGCCGCGATTACTTGTTGTGTATTTACCGATAATTCTTGGGTAATTTTTTTGATGAATATTTATTAGACACTACAAGCAAGTGAAACAAGCGGCGACTATACGAAATTTCATCGCCGTTCGTCAAAAATTATTTTCTAGATAATAAAAAAAATCAGGTCATATTAGCATAATTTAAGATCAATATTACGCTGCTCTTGAGGCACCTTCATCATGTCTCCCGTGATCGCGTCAACAATAAATCCAGGGAGTATGAGAAGATTCCACAATCCCACCTTTTGGAAAACCGGCTTTACAACTACAGTAGTTGTAGCACACCCTGGCTTTTGAAGCTGAATAACCGTTGGCGAGTACATTTTAGTAATGACTATATCCGTAGGCGTATTACCATTTACCGCAATATTATTGACTATAACTTTTGCATTATCAGGCTTAGAGTTAATATGCACAACCCTGTTATTATCTCCAAAAATGGTAGAGCAGGAAGTTAGTGACAACAACATCACCCCAGCAACAATGAACGCCATATGTGATTTCATATTAACTCTCTTTAAATAAATTAACCTTAACCAAAGTAATAACTAACGCCAACTAAAGCCGTCATAATGCTTGGTAAACTATTGACATCATTAAATTCAACATCACTACCTTGCGTACGATATACGGCGAGGTCCAAAGCAAGCTTATCTGTTGCAAAATAACTAATACCAATACCGATCTCAGGCAACACTTTGCTATTATCGTCAACACTGGTGTCACCCGAGACTTTTACCATCTCATTAGCGATACCGAGCTTTCCATAAATATCGAATGCCTTAGACACATGCCACGCCAACTTAGCCAATAAATCGACAGAAGAATACTTATATTCTAATGAACTTTGGTAATTCCAAGAAGTATAGCCATTATAAGTTTCGCTACCGTAATTGTTATAACCTACTTCAACACCTAAGCCAAAATCAGTGTTCATATCTTTTGTATAACCCAAGGCTGCGCGCACAGCAGTTGAACTAGTTTCAATATCGGTATTGTAATAACCATAGGAACCAGAAGATGGCATCTCTTCAAATATAGCATGACCAACTCCAGCAGAAAAATAAGCGCCTTGAGCCGCAAATGCTACAGACGAACCCAGGCCCACTATAGTTAAACTAGTAGCCAAAAAAGCAAGTTTCAACATAAATATACCTCGTTAGTTTTGTCAAAAAGTAAACAATTATAGTTCAAAATAGCAACAATTACAAGTCTTGCCTAACCGAGCCATCAGACAAAGATAACAAAGCCAAATTTACGTCCAAATGAACCCTAAAGCCACAATTAAAAAATATCATATAAGCTTAAGATGCTAAATCTAGGATCTTGGAAGTTAACACGTTTTATAATCACAAACTAAATTGTTAGTTCTATAAGTATTTTCATAAATACTCATTTTTCAACTTCACATAATGCTCTGCACTATATTTTAAAAAACTTTTTTCCTCATCAGTCAATGGTCGAATTTTTTTTGCAGGCGATCCTAAATATAAATAACCCGACTCTAAGCGTTTACCTGGCGCAACAATACTACCCGCACCAACCATCACATAAGGTTCAATGTGCGCATTGTCTAACACGACTGTTTGCATGCCCACTAAACAAAAATCGTCAATTTGACAACCATGTAAAACGACGGAATGACCAATCGTCACATAATTACCAACAGTCAACGATGCGCCTACAAAACGATCGCTTTGATGCGTGACATGCAATACGGCATTATCTTGAATGTTAGTATAATCACCAATAAAAATGTTATTTACGTCACCACGAATTACAGCACAGGGCCAAACAGAAGCATGAAGCCCTAAATGAACGTCACCAATAACGACAGCATCTTGATCGACATAGGTGCCCTCGCTTAGCTTAGGTTGAATATTTTTGAACGAGCGAATCGTCATGATGCATTTCCTCCCAATTTTTACAACTTGGACACATCCAAGAAAAACGTTTAGACAAATAACCACAATGATCGCAACGATAGTTGGCAACAGTTATAGGTGCAATTTTCAATGCTCGCTTACATTCTGGATTATTTTTTAATGCGCGTCTCAAAAATAATTCCGCATTATCTATGTCACCAGAAGCAAAGTAAGCGTCTGCTACTTCACAATTATACTGTGCGATAATTTTTTTATAGTTATGTTCAGGGGCAAGCACAACCAATTTTTCAGCAATATCAATCGCCTCATGCCAAGAACTTTCTTGCTGATAAATTTCTAGTAAATATTGTAAAGCTGATATCATTCCAGAATCTAGAGAAAGAACTTCATGAAATATTCTTTCTGCTCTATCCAAGACCCCTGCCTTCAAATAATCTTCGCCTAAAGCATTCAATGCTTCAATACGCGTTTTTTTAGGCAATTGCGAATGAGTAACCAAATTTTGATGAATACGTATCGCTTTGTCTATTTCTCCACGCTTACGAAAAAAATTTCCCAAAGCAATATAAGTTTCTACAGTATCTTTATTAACTTCCAATATATCAGTAAAAACGTTAATAGCTTTATCTGTTTGTTCATTTAATAAAAAATTTAATCCAGCAAGATAATCTTTATGCAAATGGTGCTTTTTGAGATATTGGCGATGAAATTGCAGAGATAAAAAAATGCCAATCACTACAATAATGAAAATTAAAATAAGGACGGATATATCCATTATTTTTTAACTTCAACAAAAGATTGGGCTTTTTTTTCCAAGGACTCAAGCTTTCTTTTTAAATTAAAAATACTTGCTTTATGTCTCAAAATGGTGATAGAGCAAAAAAATAACATGATCACAGCACCCATAACTGCAGACAAAATTACCAATATAGACAGAGGTAACGTCGCACTGCCTAAAAAATAATTAATTGTGGCCATATCAGCATTTAGTAAAGAAAAAGTTATACCGATAAAAATAAGAGCGATTGCGCAAAGATAAGTAAAGATCTTCATTTCTACATTCCTCACGTGCAGATGAGACACGCCACGACAACAACGACTGAACCCTCTTCTTTCAGAAAGAGAAATCGGGGTGAAGGGGGAATAATAAACTCCCCCATCCGCTTGTCAGGCCCCGCGAGCGAAAAAACTGCGTCGCTATTGACGCAGCACATTTCGTACAATAAGAACAAACAAAGGTTATTATTCAGCGTCCTTCTGATTATCGATATGCTCTTTCAGCAAATCACCAAAAGTAGACTTCATAGAATCATCTACTTTACCCTTAGTGTATTTCTTAACAATCTTCGCTTGCTCTTCTGATTCTTTAGCTTTCACAGAAAGAACGACAGATTTTCCTTTACGATCGAATGACACAACTTTAGCTTCAAGCTCATCACCCACTTTACAAACTGTTGTTGCATCATCTACTTTATCGATGCTCAACTCATGTACCATAATAGTTCCTGCAATGCCTTCTCCAAGATCTAAATCAACTTGGCTAGATGTCACTGCTGTAACTTTACCACTGATTAGCGAACCTTTGGGATGCTCAGTCATGAAACCGCCCCATGGATCATCGCTCAACTGTTTAATGCCTAGAGAAATACGCTCTCTTTCAGCATCAATAGCAAGAATTAGCGCCTCAACTTGGTCACCTTTCTTGAACTGGCCATTAATTGCTTCAGCATCTTCATCCCAACTTACGTCAGATAAATGCACAAGACCATCAATATTGCCTTCTAAACCAATAAATATACCAAAGTCAGTTACTGATTTAATTGTACCAGTGACTTTATCGCCTTTTGCAAATTTTTGTGAGAATGCTTGCCATGGATTATTAACACATTGTTTAACACCCAAAGAAATACGACGACGACTTGCGTCAATATCCAAGACCATAACGTCAATCTTATCGCCCAATTGAACGATTTTGCTTGGATGAATGTTTTTGTTAGTCCAATCCATTTCTGATACATGCACCAGACCTTCAATACCATCTTCGATTTCAACAAAGCAACCATAATCAGCAATGTTAGTAACTTTTCCAGAAATACGCGTACCCACTGGGAAGCGTTGAATTAAACTCTTCCATGGATCTTCGTCTAATTGTTTTAGACCTAAAGAAACCCGGCTCTTCTCTTTATCAAACTTCAAGACAATAACATCGATCTCATCGCCAATAGCAACAACTTCACTAGGATGTTTAACACGTTTCCACGCCATATCAGTGATATGTAATAAACCGTCGATGCCGCCCAAATCAACAAACGCACCATAATCAGTAAGATTCTTAACAATACCTTTAACGATTTTTCCTTCTTCTAATGTATCAAGCAATGATTCACGGTCAGACGTTGACTCTTCTTCAATCACCGCTCTGCGTGACACAACAATATTATTGCGTTTTGCATCAATTTTAATAACCTTAACATCGATATCACGATTTTCCAAATAAGAGGTATCGCGTGTTGGTCGAACATCAATCAATGACCCAGGCAAGAATGCACGAATATTGTTGATTTCAACTGTAAAGCCACCTTTAACTTTACCACTAACAAAACCAGTAATTGTTGTACCTTCTGTGTATGCACGCTCAAGTTGTCGCCATACTTCAGCACGTTTAGCTTTTTCACGTGATAGCTTTGTTTCACCGTTGCCGTTCTCAACAGCTTCAAGAATAACTTCTACTTCATCGCCAACTTTAACTTCGCATTCACCCTGCGCATTTTTAAATTGCTCAATAGAAATAACGCTTTCAGATTTTAAACCAGCGTTTACAATAACATAATCATCAGTAATATCGATGACATCGCCGACAATCAATGTGCCAGGAATCATGGAAAAACTTTTTAGGCTTTCTTCAAATAGTTTGGAAAATTCAGTGTTGTTCATAAATAAAAAGGACTCGTTTTAATTAATCATCGATATCTAGAATGGCTCCTAAATACCACCAATACTCACACAGCGCTTAATCTCAAATAACATCTTGTCAAATACCTGCTCTTTGTCAAGATGACCCGTATCAATCACTATTGCGCCCTCTGGAATGATCAATGGCGCAATTGTGCGAGATGTATCTTGCTGATCACGCTTCTTAATGTCTTCAAGAAGATCCTCGAATATAACATCAATACCCCGCTGTTTCAACTGCAATTCACGACGACGCGCCCGAACCTCGGGCTCTGCATCCATATAAAACTTTACAGCCGCCATGGGAAAAACCACACTCCCCATATCGCGACCATCGGTAACTAAACCCGGTCTCTTGGCAAACTGCCGCTGCCTTTCCAGTAGCGCTAAGCGAATATCAGGAAGCGATGATATTTTAGAAGCCATCAAACCAATATTCTCTGAACGAATATCATCCGTAACATCTTGGCCATCAAGATAACAGCGTTGATTCTTAAAGAAAATATCCAACGTTTTGGCTATCGCTATGTATTCTTGCAAAGAAAAATCACAGCGCTTGTTTTCAGCATCTAATTGGGTGCAAGAAGCGGCTGCTATACGCATCACTTTTAAAGCCAACAACCTATAAATCGCCCCACTATCCAAGAAATGCCAACCTAAGGCTTCAGCAAGGCGATTAGCCACCGTACCTTTACCAACGCCACTAGGGCCGTCGATGGTGATAACTGGCACATGTTCTTTTACAAAATCATTCATATTGCGTCGCCTAATTTAACATAACTTCAGTTTTATTGAGGTTTATAGTGCTATTTTTCGTTTTTTTAAGCAAGATAAATAACTCAGTAACACTGCAACACGTTGACAGTTAATGCTCTAAGCTTAACCAATTGCTGCGCCACTCCAGCCCAGCCTACCCTGTGCTGGCATGACAGAATCGTTACTGGTATCTCACGTTTTTGGCGGCAATTAAAAATAAATACAACAGCCTTAACAAATCGACACTAGATATCAGCTTAGTCAACATGACTTAGAAATATAAAAAATTTTACTTATCGACAAACTAACTCTTGCGGCAAGAAAAAAAACACATTATATTGATTTCAATAATGAGATTAGCACTACATATTGTGTGAATATCGTACCATTACCCCAAAACATTTTGACCAAGGAAACAACAGCATGACCATAGAATACACTGAAAAGGCGCAAAATATGCCTAATAACATTGTGAATGATCAGAATAAGCCCATTGTACCAGGCATGCTCTATGTCTTAAGACGAGCAAACTGTATTCGCGCTGGAGAAAATCCTGTTACAGATTATGAATCAGAAAAAATTTACATAGCTATCACCAAAGCAATGATTGCCGTTGAGGGCCCTGAAGCAATGGGATCAACACGCGTTCAACAAGTGGCTCGTGATATTGCACAACATATTACTAATCGCTTTATGCTTAATATACACAGTAACAATATTATCCCAATTGAAGATATTCAAGACCAGGTTGAGCTGGCTCTCATGCGCGCAGGCGAACAAAAAGTCGCGCGCGCCTACGTACTATACCGCGAAGAACGCCGCAAAGCGCGCGAACTCGCTACCAATAAAGGCAAAGATAACATCGCCTTACATATCAAACAACACGATGGCGCACTGACTCCACTCAATATCAAACAATTGGAAAAACGCTTAGCCACGGCTTGCCAAGGATTAAAACACGTAAATGCTAGCGCAATTCTACAAGACGCAATTCGCAATATTTTTGATGGTATTTCTGCTGCTGATTTATCTAAAGCATTAATCATGTCCGCACGCACGATGATTGAACGCGAACCGAATTATACCTATGTAACAGCACGTCTTTTGCTCGACACATTACGCGGCGAAGCTTTAACATTGGTTGGCGTAGCCAACGATGCCACCTACGAAGAAATGGCAAAGCTATATCCAATATATTTTAAAGCATTTATTGAAAAAGGCATTGAACTAGAAATGCTAGATGAACGTTTAGGTAAAGAATTCGATATAGATAAATTAAGCACAGCACTCAACCCAACGCAAGATTTACAATTTACATACTTAAGCCTGCAAACATTATATGACCGCTATTTTTTACACAGTTACGGTGTTCGCTATGAATTACCACAAGCATTTTATATGCGAGTTGCTATGGGCTTGGCTCTCAATGAAGAAAATAAAACTGAACGTGCGATTGAATTTTACAATTTAATTTCTAGCTTTGATTATATGACGTCGACCCCCACATTATTCAATGCTGGTACACGTAGACCACAATTATCAAGCTGTTTTTTAACAACGGTGCCCGATGATTTAGACGGTATTTATAGCGCGATTAAAGATAACGCTTTATTGTCAAAATTTGCCGGCGGACTTGGTAACGACTGGACCCCTGTGCGCGCGATGGGTGCAAGAATTAAAGGTACGAACGGAAAATCTCAAGGTGTTGTTCCTTTTCTCAATGTGGCTAACGCAACAGCAATCGCGGTGAATCAAGGAGGAAAACGTCAAGGCGCTGTGTGTGCTTATTTAGAAACATGGCATTTAGATATTGAAGAGTTTCTTGAGTTGCGAAAAAACACTGGTGATGAACGTCGCCGTACTCACGATATGAATACAGCTAACTGGGTCCCAGATTTATTTATGAAACGTGTTAACGAAAAAGCTGACTGGACCCTATTTTCACCTGATGAAACACCTGATTTACATGATTTATATGGCGAAGCGTTTGAACAACGATACACTGAATATGAGCAACTAGCTCGCGATGGAAAAATTCGAAATTTCAAAACATTACCAGCATTAAATTTGTGGCGAAAAATGTTAAGCATGTTATTTGAAACAGGCCATCCATGGATCACATTTAAAGACCCTTGTAATTTACGCTCACCGCAACAACATTGTGGCGTTGTGCATAGTTCAAATCTGTGTACTGAAATCACATTAAATACGTCCAAAGAAGAAATTGCAGTGTGCAATCTAGGTAGTATTAATATGGCGGCACACATAGATGCTAACGGTAATATTAATAAAGAAAAGTTACGCAACACTGTCCGCACCGCTGTTCGCATGCTGGATAATGTCTTGGATGTAAATTTTTACTCCGTGCCACAAGCGCGTAACGCTAATATCAAACATCGCCCCGTTGGCTTAGGCATCATGGGCTTTCAAGATGCATTATATATTAAGAAATTAGCCTACACTTCTGAAGAAGCTGTACAATTTGCCGACGAGTCAATGGAGTTAATTAGCTACTACGCCATCGAAGCGTCAGCAGATTTAGCTGAAGAACGCGGTTGTTATGAAAGCTTTACTGGCTCTCTATGGAACCAAGGCATATTACCGATTGATTCAATTGAATTATTAGCAACAGCTCGTGGTGAATACTTAGAACAAAACCGCAGCAAAACATTAGACTGGGATACTCTACGTCATCGCGTCAGCAAAGGTATGCGTAATTCAAATGTCATGGCGATTGCACCAACCGCAACCATCTCTAATATTTGTGGTGTTTCACAATCAATTGAACCAACGTATCAAAATCTTTATGTAAAATCGAATTTGTCAGGCGAATTTACCGTTATCAATCCATACCTTGTTGAAGAGCTGCGAAACCTCGGTCTTTGGGATGACGTTATGGTGAATGACCTCAAATATTATGATGGCAGCTTAACAAATATTTCACGCATTCCACAGCAAGTAAAAGATCGTTTTGCTACTGCATTTGAAATTGATCCGCGCTGGTTAGTTGAAGCAGCGTCACGCCGACAAAAATGGATTGATCAAGCCCAATCGCTCAATTTATATATGGCTGCTCCTTCTGGTGCAAAATTAGATGCCCTATATAAATTTGCATGGAAACGCGGTCTGAAAACAACGTATTATCTACGTAGTTTAGGCGCAACCAATACAGAAAAATCCACTGTTGAAAACAATGCTTTAAACGCAGTAAAAACTGATGCAGCATCAGCCCCCAAAGCCTGCTCCATCGACAATCCAGACTGCGAAGCGTGTCAATAGACATAAAACTATTCCGCAGCCAATAGGCTGCGGAAATTATAAATCAAACCAAAAAAGTCTGCTGCGTTGCAAGAAAATTAACTATAACCTCTGCTGATGGTCGTTTGCGATAAAAAGAAGCGCCACACTGCGTCATAAATAATGTTACTGGGTTAGTTAGCAATTCAGTATTAACATCAACATTTTCTTTTTCACTAGATGAATATTGGACAAAATGCGCATCGAAACACTCACACTTCCCCCCTCCCATCATTTGCTGCCAAACTTTGTATAACGCGAATATATCTCGCTGTAGAGAAAACTTTAACGTACCATCTAACACTTCGGGAGCGAAGTAAGCTTTAGTACCTGAAACAATTAAGCCACGCAGATCGTGATCAAGATTCACTGCGCAACCAAAATCAGAAATTTTTGCGTTATAATTTTCATCAATAAGAATATTTTCAGGCTTAATATCACCATGCATAATACTTAATCCATGCATGTATGCCAATCCCTGAGCAATATCAAAAAGAAACGATATAGATTGTGACAAGCTAATCTGAGTAGTCTGCACAAGCACCTTCCTCAATGAACCATACAAGGCAAACTCTAAAAGAAAAGATAAATTATCTTCTTTTAAGCAAACACCATATAAACCAATAATATTTTTGTGGTCAAATGTTGAATGCAACGCCATCTCATGTAAAAAGCTAAAATTATTAACTCCTATATTTTTGGCACGTTTTAAAGCAGACAATTTACCCTCTATTTCGATTTGATAAACCAAACCAAAAGAACCCGTGGATAGCAGCGCTTGCACAGAACCAGATTCTATTTCATACTGCACACAGTTTTTTAACAAATACACATAATTTTTAAGCGCTTGATAATACTTCCATTCCTCAGATGTCGAAGAAAAATTTATCATCACAGCGCTAATCACCGATAAAGAATTTTCAAAATCTACGCCTAAAAACTGTATGATTTGCCAATATATTTTTAAAACTAGTAAACGAAAATTCACTATTTTTATATATAATTGATTCAATTTTTCTTTAATAAAATAAAGCGATGCGAAATGTTGTTGTGCAAGTGGTAAATATAAAATCTCATTAATGTAATAAAGTAACTCATAAGTCTGAACCAAATTTTCAGAATTATACAACGACCAACCCATCCAGCTAGTCATCATGATGAGGTCTTCAGAACTAAAAGTTGAGTACTGCTCAGTAATTTTTTCTCTTTTACATGCCATGAGAATATCGGCAACTTTACAAGTCTCAAGATGAATCATCTCTAAAACAGACTGAGTTGTGATCATCGAACTGATTTCATTTCGGGCAGGAGATTCGCTGGTGATAATATTTAAATTAGGCCTTTTACGAGGGGGTGTTACAGATGAACATTCACGCGATCTATTGTTTAGTATATTATGTTGCAGCATAGCTTTTTTGTTATTATTTGAGCATATTATGTATACAATATATACTTAATGATTATTAAGAAATCCTTAGATACCAGGATAAATAGACAATATAGTAAAAAATTGATCTATAGCCGCTATACTCCACCCTACAGCATAAAATACCTTATCAAAAACTATTGAAAAATTAAAAAAAATACTTTATATTGTATAAAAAAATAAAACATACACTATATATAGTGTCTCAAGCCAAGACCAAGGAACAATACAATGTCAACAATTGAAACCATCAATCACGCCCAATCAGCACACAACCAAACCGGGCTTGAAAACGTTGAAATGGGAGCAAGACGCATCCAAGTAGATGAAAAAAAAATAATTAATTGCCGCGCTGACCTTAATCAATTATTTCCATTAAAATACGATTGGGCTTGGCAAAAATACTTAAATGCTTGCGCAAATCACTGGATGCCGCAAGAAATCAACATGGCTGCCGATATTGCCATGTGGAAAGACCCGAATGGCTTAACCGCTGACGAAAGATTAGTTTTCATGCGTGCGATAGGTTTTTTTTCCACAGCAGATTCACTGGTTGCCAATAATCTGGTGCTTGCAGTTTATCGACACATCACTAACCCAGAGTGCCGTCAATATTTGCTACGTCAAGCATTCGAAGAGGCATTACATACACATAGCTATACGCACATTATTCAATCGCTAGGATTAGACGAAGGCGAGGTTTTTAATATGTATCGCGAAGTACCATCTATCCACGATAAAGCCGCATGGTCGCTACCTTACACTCAGGACTTAGCAAACCCACACTTCAATACAGGAACACCAGAAAACGATCAGCGCTTATTACGCGATCTCATCGCATTTTATGCTATTTTTGAAGGGATTTTCTTTTATGTTGGCTTTGTGCAAATGTTATCATTTGGCCGCCGCAATAAAATGACCGGATCGGCAGAACAAATCCAATATATTATGCGCGATGAATCAATGCATTTAAACTTTGGCATCGATGTAATTAATCAAATCAAATTTGAAAATCCGCACTTATGGACCAAAGAATTACAAGAAGAAATTCATCACATGATTCATGAAGCGACACAGCTTGAATATCGCTACGCAGAAGATACTATGCCGCGCGGCATCCTAGGGCTAAATGCGCCAATATTTAAAGATTATATGCAATTTATTGCTAACCGCCGATGCATTCAACTAGGCTTAAAGGAACTATATCCAAGTGCACAAAATCCATTCCCATGGATGAGTGAAATTATGGATTTGAAAAAAGAAAAAAACTTCTTCGAAACCAGGGTGACAGAATATCAAACTGGCGGCACCTTGAGCTGGGATGAAGAATAAAATCTTCCCCGGATCTTTCCGCTAGATTTGAGGCAAAAAATTTAGAACACCAAATCAAATATAAAAGGCGAGCCACATGCTCGCCTTTACTCGGACATCTTACACAGTTGGCATAGTCCATAAATAGTTAGACTATGGTCCTTCATTGTAAAACCAAATTTTTTAGTTAATTCTTGTTGGCGTGTTTCAATAATTTCATCCTGAAACTCTACTACTTTACGACAGTTAAGACAGACAAGATGGTCATGATGCTCACCCTGATTCAGCTCAAAAACACTATATCCTTCTGCGAAATTATGCCGAATAACCAATTCCGCAGCCTCGAACTGCGTTAAAACACGATAAATTGTTGCTAAACTAATATCTTGGTCCTCAGCTTTCAATTGCTGGTAAATATCTTCGGCGCTCAAATGCCGACCATCAGAGACTGCAAGCAGATCTAAAATTCGCATTCTTGGCGTGGTTATTTTTAAGCCGGCCGCCTTAAGGTGATTTTTTTCCAATATAACAACCTCTGATTTTGTAGATGAGATATTCTACCTTAATGAGCCAGGCGCCGGCTAGCAGACCAACTAACAACACGGCACAAAAGCCGAATGCAAGCAGTATAATTTTTTGATATAATAGTAGCTCTACTACTAGAGCTTGCTGAAAGCTAATATATAGCAGTGAGTCAACAAAAGCTGATTCCAGCCAGTTGGCGCTGCATGTGTTTAGATTTTAACAACCCGCATAAGGAATAATGATGAAATACGCCCTATCAGCTTCAGTTCTTGCCGCCATGCTTGCGCTAGCCTCTTGCAAACCCTACCAAATGGATATACCACAAGGCAAAACGTTGACAGAATTGCAAATCTCGCAAATTAAAATAGGCATGAGCAAAGAAAACGTTCTACACATACTCGGCACACCACTACAAGGCACCTCACCCTATGATCAAAATCGCCTAGATTACGTAACGACCATGCAAAAAAATGGTGGCGTAATTAACGAGAAAATTTTATCGATTGTTTTTAAAAATAATCTCGTGACCAAGATAACACAACAAGATGACCTGGCGGAAAAATAATTAGGGCTTATTGACGATCTGTGTCAAAACTATGCTCATCTTCTACCATAACAATAGCGACTGTATCACCCCAGCTTAGACTGGGACCCAGTCTTCTTTTTCACATCGTTAAATTCAAACGATCCTAAAATTTTCGTCTCTTCGGAGGCGGCGCGCGTCGTCGACGAGCACTCATAGGATCGATCAATAATGAACGATAAATTTCAACTCTATCGCCCGCCTTAACGCAATCTTGCAAGTTTTTTTGCTGACTGAAAATACCAACATTTATATTATTTAAAACCAACTCAGGACAGTGGCGTAATAGACCAGATGTATCTATAACCTCTTCAATTGTTGATCCCAGCTTAACTCTTAACGTTAACAAAAATGTTTGGTCTATAGACGCATACGCGCATTCAACCGTTATCAATTCATTTTTTTCCATACAATTGATGCGCCCTAGTTACAAACGCCTGCAACATTGAATCTGCCGCAGGCTCAAAAATTTTCTTAAACGGTAAAGACATAATACCTGGCAAAAATTCAAAATCCAAATCTAAAACGACCCTGCAGCCGATATCATCAATAGAAGCAAACTGCCAACCACCTTGCAAATAATTAAAAGGGCCATTTAACAATGTCATAGCTATTTTTTCATAAGGAAACAACTGGTTTTCTGTCGTAAATTTTTTAGATACCCCGAGCTTTTTAATAACAATCGATGCACGCATCAATGAATCCGTTGACTCAATCAGCTCTGTGGCATGACACCAAGGCAAAAACTCAGGATAACGCTTAACATCATTCACTAAACGATACATGGTTTCACAGGAATAAGGCAATATAGCCTCACGATGGATTTTTGGCATTTTTTTTATTCCGTTTTTCAATAAAATGTTATACTCTGTCACTCGAACAGACATGGGCAGCCGCCGGCAGCTCCTATAATCAGCTCATAATTATATGAAAAAAAATAGCAATATAGATAATACCATAGCTCTCAACCGAAAGGCATCACACGATTACCATTTTGAAACCAGTTACGAAGCTGGTGTAGAGTTTATGGGCTGGGAACTTAAGAGTATTCGTCAAGGAAGAGTCAACCTCAAAGAAAGCTATATTCTTATTAAGCAAGCTCAGGCGTGGATTATAGGCATGCACATCTCGCCCCTCACCTCTGCGTCAACTCACGTAGAGGCAGACCCAACTCGCACACGCCGCTTACTGCTTAACCGCAAAGAATTAAACAAGCTCATAGGCGCAACACAACGTGATGGGTATACCGTAGTTATTCAATCGCTATATTGGAAAAGAAATTGGGTCAAAGCTCGCATTGCTCTTGCCAAAGGCAAACAAACACACGACAAACGCGCCGCAGAAAAATCACGCGATTGGCAAAGAGAGAAAGCGCGCGTAATGAAATCACATACTTAATTACTTATGCATAGGATTTTGAGCCGCGGCGAACCTTAAATAATCTCCCATTGCGCGCTTAAAGAGAGCCCAAGGTAAGGCAAAATACTGTTTTCTAGCATTTCTCGCAATTTCCAGGGCGGATTAATCAACCCCATGCCACACCCCATTAAATTACTACTAATCTCTTGATTTTTAATGAAAAAATCAACGAAAAATAGTTCCGATGTACGAGACTTTAGGTTTCTTTGGAATTTTTCAACGGCTTTTTTATCTTTAATCGGGTACCAAATCAAAAACTGGCCCATGCGCCAGCGCTTTAATGCCTCGGCTACAGCCGCTTCGATCAAGGTAAACTCATTCCTCTTTTCAAACGGCGGATCAATCATCACTACGCCACGCGGCGTTTTGGGTGGCAGAAAAGCCTTCATGGCAGCATAAGCATCGATACAATGACTGGAAACGCGCCGCATATTTTGTCGCAGATAAGCAAATTCCTCCGGATGCAACTCACACAAAATCATTTTATCCTGCTCACGCATCAATGATTCAGCAATCCTGGGTGAACCGGGATAAATCATATTGTGTTGCACAGAGGTAAAACCTAACCCAACGACATCAATATAATGCTGTATTTGCTCAGGCGCTGGGTGAGTTGTTGCATAACTCAATAAAGCTTGAATACCAAATTGATATTCTTTTAATTTTTGCGTATCGCTACTATTTAAATAATAAAGACCTCGACCAGCATGCGTGTCTAAATAAGTGAGCGGCGTGGCCTTTTGTTGTAATTTTTCTAATACACATGACAAAATGACATGCTTAAATACATCAGCAAAATTACCTGCATGAAAATGATGACGATAATTCATATTTATAACTTTCCACGTTTGAAAATAAATTCAGGGATACTTTTGATAATTAACATAATATAACGCCAGAAAAATGGTGTATATAAGATATCTTTCTTTTTATCAATCGCTTTTATAATATCTTTTGCCACATCTTTTGGCTGTGCCCACAAAGCACCCTTGTTCATATGAGCAACCATAGGCGTATCGACAAAACCAGGCTTAATATCCAATACATTGACATTTGCAAAAAATAATCGATTGCGCAAGCCTTGTAAGAAAACAGAGATTGTCGCTTTTGCTGCGCCATAAATATAATTAGATTGACGCCCTCGATCACCTGCGACACTACTAATGACAGCAATTGTTCCTTGTTTTTGGATTTCAAACTGATTAGCCAAAAGCGTTAATAAAGAAATCACGCTGAGTGCATTGGTATTAAAGTTTTTCAAGGTTGCGCCTACATCTTGTTCTAAGATTTTTTGATCAACTAAGGCGCCATGAGCAAGCAAAACTATATCAATCGTTTTTAAGCGGTCTATTACTTTATCAATAACCTGTTGATGCTCAGAAAAATGATCGACATCTAAGGTATTAACAATAACATCACTAGCGCCACGCACCCTCAAATCTTGGGCTATCGATGTTAAACGTTGCTCATTTCGAGCCAATAAATATAAAACATTACCTCGGTCAGCATATTGACGAGCAACGGCTTCAGCGATTGCTGATGTTGCGCCGATAATTAAAATATTTTTCGCCATGTTATAATCCTAATCGTTGTGATTGAAGTGAATGAAATTTTTTATCCGACCCATATTGTGCGCGAATGTTGGCAAACTCTTGCCAGCGAGCATAGGTTTGTTTAAACATGTTTTCTGGCAACCGCACATCTTTTGTAAGATAAATCCTGCCGCCATAACTAGCAACAATTTTATCTAAGCTATCCAGCAATTGAAACAATCCTGACTCCATCTTAAAATCCAAGGCTAAAGAATAACCTTCCATAGGAAAAGATAATGGATTTTCGTTGGCCGGTCCACAGGCTTTTAATACAGATAAAAACGATCCGCGACGTGACTCAGTAATTTTTTCTAATATTTCAGTCATTCCCGTCAACCCAGACGACTTAGGCAAAACAAATTGATATTGCGTAAAGCCATTTTTTCCATACAAACGATTCCAATGATTCAAGCCATCTAAGGGATAAAAAAACTTATCATAATGCACTCGATGCGAGACTTCGTTCTGTCTTTGTTTGTGATAATACAGAGCATTAAAAGCAGAAATGGAATATTGATTCAATAGCCAAGCAGGCATGGTGCAAGGGATCGTTATTTTCTTATTCTTACTCGGCAGCAATGTGCCCTCTTGCGCGTGCTCCCCCAACATAAACAAAGACCTACCCAGCGAATTACCTGTCGCCAAACAATCTACCCATGCAACAGAGTATGTCGCTGTTTTGTATTGTTCGAATAATTCAAAAAGCTGCGAAAGATTTTCAGCTTTTATAATAGTTTCATCAATAAACGCACTGTCAATTTTCTTTAATTTAAAGGTTGCAGTGAGAATAACCCCTGTTAAACCCATACCACCACATGTTGCATAAAACAATTCAGCATGCGCTTCGCGAGAACATTCTATAACTGATCCATCTGCGAGCATTAACTGAAAAGACACAAGATACTCTGAAAAACATCCA
Organism: Alphaproteobacteria bacterium; assembly: GCA_021151585.1. Lineage (GTDB taxonomy): Bacteria > Pseudomonadota > Gammaproteobacteria > JAGOUN01 > JAGOUN01 > JAGOUN01. Next base: position 16,756 of record JAGKWX010000015.1, read on the forward strand.
TGGAGATGATGATTTTTACCATGGACATCACTCGCAATTGCGCCACCCACGGTAACAAATTTTGTCCCTGGCGTAACCGGCAAAAACCAACCTTTGGGTACAAATACGTCTAAAACATCTGATAGACTCACCCCGGCTTCACAGCGCACAACACCTTCAGTATCATCAAAGTGAATAAAATGATCCATAGAACGCAAGCATAAAACATGTTGTGCCAATGCACTATCACCATAACTACGCCCCAAGCCGCGCGGAATTAATGTATCGGCGAGTCGCATAGCATCTCGAATCATAGCAAGGTCTGAGGCATAACAGAATCGCGAAGTGACTAAAGGATAGCGGCCCCAACTTGATAACATCCTAGTATTCATTGCTTTTATTCCTGCATAAATTTAATGGGTCCTGTGAAGATGTTGCCACTATAAAATCGGATTGGTTAAGTTGACATTGCACAGTAAAATTGGCTTTTGCAAGCAATGCTTGTGTATTCTCGCTATCGACTGCCTGTGGTAAAAATATCAGTGCTTGCATTTTTTTCACCGTATCTACATGAAAATTAAAATTTTTCCTATTCAATTTATCGATCTCAAGAGATGCAACAGCAGTATCAACAACAATTTGCCCATCTTGGACTTGATCCCACAGTATATGATCTAAGCTCGTCTGATTTATATACATATGTTTTACCCAACTCACTCCGAAGGATGACCATATAAAATATAAAGGGTTCCACCATCCGGAATAAAAAACTAAAGATATGACGAGCACAGCATGCGCAAGATACTTGAATGATAGAGCGTAAAAAGCATTTGCAACTGCTGGCCACAACATCGCTATTAATACAGGATAGGCATAATAAATTGCTAACGTTCCCGCTAAATCAGAAAGGGCAAAAAATGAAAATATCATCCAAGGCAAAGCTGATAAAATTCCTAATACTAAAAATAAATTATGCCGCACATAAGCCAGACATAAAATGACAATCATAGGCAGCCAAATATAAGCGCGCTCAAAGAAATAAATATGCGCTCTCTGCTTTAACAAAGCCCAAGTAACATGGTGCCATGTCGGAACCCCCAAATAAATTCTTGACAGAGCATTGTGCCCACAAAAACATCTTTGCAGTGCAATAACAATCAGTGCATAAGCAAGACAAAAAAGAGATAACTTTAAAAAAAACATATAATTAATCTGAATAACAGGGGGTTTTCGTGTGAAATAACCATACACTGCCAATAAAAAAAACAAACCAAAATAATGTAATCCAGCATCTTCCCTGACTAACAAACCGAACAAGAGCATCACAATGCTCAGGAGTATTTTCCCACGAACAAAAAACACAAAAAACCAGAGTAAAAATATGCAAATTAAAATTTCAAAATGAGGAAAGCTTATAATTGACAGTGAAATACCATTAAATAACAGCAATAATGCAAAAATAAATGCTGACACGAATCTAGGTTTTATCAGTGGTGTTGCCGAGAACAGTAATAAGTAATATCCTGCTAACGAAAAAAAACCAAACCACATTCCATTAATGACACTAAAAAAAATAACAGCATGCGCATGAAAACCCATGGCGCACAACAACTGATATATCGCTGTATACAGGTAAAGAATCGGGGATATGTGTATATCAAAATATGAACCATATAAAATAGGTGGGTTTTTTGGTGGGAAAAAGGTCGAATGTGTAAAAATATAAGCAAACCAACCGCTGTCAAATACAAAACCACCTACAACATAAAAATGATTTAGCGTGTAATTTGTTACCAAAAACATCGGTATCACAAAACTTAAAATCGCAAAATATCGTGTTGTATTCATCAGCACAAACCGTTAATCTCAAAGCAATAAAATCTTGTGGAACTTTAGCATGACAACGAATAAGAATACATCGCTTTTTTTCGGCTTAATTCGCTTAATCCGACCCAAACAATGGATTAAAAATGCTTTCGTTTTCGCACCCCTGTTGTTTATCGGGGGATTAATTGATCAAGCCGCCATAATCAAAACCTGTATCGCTGCAGCCTTATTTTGTATTGCATCTTCCGCTGTTTATATTGTGAACGACATTCATGACATAGAACATGACCGACAACACCCCACAAAAGTAAAAAAACGCCCGCTAGCATCTGGTCAGGTCTCCATAAAATATGCCATGGCTTTGCTGTTTGGTTTATATACCATTTTACTATTTGGATATTTCACACAACCCAAGGTTATTTTGGTGATTGCTGCCTACTTAGCATTAAATTTTGCCTATACTTTCGTGCTAAAACACAAACCAGTTATTGATATTTTTTGTATTGCAATTGGTTTTGTGTTACGAGTCTATGCTGGCGCGATGGCCCTGGTGGTCCCTGTGTCATCGTGGATGTTTGTAACGACACTGTGTCTTGCACTATATTTAGCAGCCATTAAACGTCGTCAAGAATTGCTAAAAAGCGGCTCTGAAGGCCGAAGAGTATTAGCTCATTACTCTATCGCTTTAGTGGATCGTTACGCACAAACCGCAGCCATAGGCTGTTTATTGTTTTATAGCCTTTTTGTAATGTCAGCACATCCTGCTATGGTTATTACTATCCCATTCGTGTTGTACGGTATATTTCGTTATTGGTTTATCGTTGAAACGCTGGATGGAGGAGAATCCCCAACCGATGCCCTATTTTCAGACTGGCAACTAATGTTAACTTGTTGTGCTTGGGTAGGCGTTTGTGTATGGGCGCTTAAGTAAAATCACCAAAAAAAATAAACTATTGTCATGCCAGAGCAGGCTGGGGCGACAAATGATTAATATAAACTGACACCGAACTCCAGCTTTCGCTGGAGTGACGGATCAATTCAAGATATCAACTAAAGATATTCTTTAAATCGCTACAACATTATTTGCAAATTCACCACGATCGCCTTTTTCAACTTCGTACTGAACTCGCTGACCTTCGATCAATTCTTTATAACCATCGGCCTGGATTTTAGAATAGTGAACAAAAACTTCTGGACCGCCATTATCAGGAGTGATAAATCCGTAACCCTTCACTTTATTAAAACGTTTTACAATACCAGTTTGCATAACAACTTCCTCTCTTATTTACTAAATCAATTTCCTAACTCGAACCTTGCGCCCTTTCAAACGACCGCCATCAAAATGATCAAAAGCTTGATCAACACAGCTCTCGTGTATCGCAACATAAGAATACAACGGACCAATGTCAATTCTACCTATTGTTTCACCCGATAATCCAGCATCTTTTGTCAATGAGCCCAAAATATCTCCAGGACGAATTTTATCTTTACGACCTGCGCTAATATACAAAGTCACCATATCCGGCTTAAATACACGACCCCTTGGGTTCAGTGATTTTATTTCGCCCCAAAAAAGAGATTTTTGCAAGCTTTTTTCAACATATTCAAGACGATTTTCATCTTCTGAGCCAACCAGGCTAACCGCCAAACCGCGAGCTCCAGCTCGACCAGTACGACCTACACGATGAATATGCATATGACGATTAGCAGCCAACTCATAATTAATCACTAATGGCAGACCTTGAATATCTAAACCGCGCGCAGCCACATCTGTCGCCACCAAAATAGAACAACTATTGTTTCTAAAACGAAGTATAGACTGATCTCGCTCTACTTGATCCATATCACCATTTAAAGGCAAAGCACTAAAACCCATGCGACGCAGTTGGTAGCTTAATTGCACTGTTTGTTCTTTAAGATTACAAAATATCAAGGCTAACTGAGGCTGATGGTGCAACAACAAAGCTTTAATCAACTCAGATTTTTCTTCGCTTTCCTTAACTCTATAAAAAATCTGCTCAATATCTTCATGAGCCTCGACCGAATCTTCAACAGTAATACTACATGGATCCAACATGAATTTAGTGGCCAAATGCTTTACACCAGGTGGGTAGGTTGCCGAAAAAAGCAAGGTTTGGCAGCGTAATGGGCAATACGTAAAAATATCGCTGATATCATCACAAAAACCCATATCCAACATGCGATCGGCTTCGTCTAAAACAAGCACTTGTAATTGATCTAAAATTAGCGTCTCTTCTTCTAAATGTTTTTTAATCCTGCCCGGCGTCCCCACAACAATATGGGCGCCATGTCGCAAGGTATCGTACTGTGATCGGATGGGAATTCCGCCTGACAAGTTAAGTATCCGTATATTATGCATTTGTCGCGCTAATTGTCGCAACACTTGGACTATCTGATCCGCTAATTCACGCGTAGGGCATAAGATCATCGCTTGAATAGAGATCTTTTCTACTTGCAAACGATTTAATATTGCTAATCCAAAACTTACCGTTTTGCCACTGCCGGTTTTGGCTTGTACAATGACGTCTTGCCCAGTCAATATGACAGGCAAGCTCTGTGCTTGGACAGGGGTCATAGAATTAAAATTCAAAGAAAGCAGGTTTGCTAATAAATTTTCATGCAAGGCTAATATAGCAAACGATTGCGTAGTCATTACATCCATTTTTTCCACTTAAAAAATTGATAGGGGATAAAAGCAGAAAGCACCATTAGGACCACTGCCATAGGAAAGCCATAATGCCATTCCAATTCTGGCATATAATGGAAATTCATGCCATAGATACTAGCAACAACCGTAGGTGGTAAAAATATAACCGCTGCCACTGAAAGAATTTTGATAATATTTGTCTGAGTAATATTGATCATACCCAAAGTCGCATTGAGCAAAAAACTAATTTGATTAGATAAGAAGCCAATATGATCACTTAATGCTTGAATATCCATCACTAAAGTAACAAGATGCTGATCATCGCCAAGATCCAATAACTGCTTATGATGCTGTTTAAAATAAGACGCCAAACGATTAAACGCTATTAAACTTTCACGCACTTTTGCAGTCATATCACCATTAGAACCTATAGCCTGTAGAGCATCCCGAAAGTCAATCTTTGTTGCTGATGTTGCTGGGTTTCGGAAAATTGTTTGCGAATGCTCATCAAGAGAACCACCAATACGCTCTGCCGTGTCTGCAATTCTGTCAACAGCTGCTTCCAATAGCGCAATAAACAGCTTACATGGACTATTGAGATTGATCTCACTCTTACACGCTTGCGTGATGAAAAAATGAAAAGTTTGCATCTCAGAATAACGCAGCGTTACCAATTGATGTTGGGTTAAAATAAAACTAACCGCATCAAGAATAGATTTTTTGGATTCTGAGTGAGTCAGCATAGGCGCTGTCATGTATAATATACCCGCCTCCTTATAAAGACGACTAGAAATCTCAATTTCTTGCATATCATCTCGGGTTGGAATATTGATATCTACGATAGATTCAACTAAACATTCTTCTTCAACTGTAGGAGCTAATAAATCAATCCACAGAGCTTGCTTTAATAAATCTGCATTATGCGCGTCGATAGCATAAAACACCAAAGCGTCCAATTCAAAAAAATAAGCGTGAATCATGTTTTTCTAAATCATAAAAGAATAACAGTATATTTACCGGAAAAGATCGCGGATTACAAGCTTTATACACCTAATCAAGGATTCTCATCGACAAATCAATCGCTTTTACATGCTTCGTTACCGCGCCCACAGAAATATAATCAACACCCAACTCTGCATAATCAGAAACATTCTCTAATGTCACATTACCAGAGATTTCTAGGCGTATATTTTCATGCTTGTTATCGACAGCGATCTTAATGTCTTCCATAGAAAAATTATCTAGCATGATGATGTCGGGCTGGGCATGCACAGCCTCATGATACTCAGTCAGGTTTTCGACTTCTACTTCAATTTTTTTGTCACTATGTAATGCGCGCGCCTCTTGTATAGCTCGTGTAATAGAACCACAAGATGCAATATGATTTTCTTTAATCAAAAACATATCATATAAACCCATGCGATGATTTTCACCACCGCCACACTTTACAGCATATTTTTGTGCCTGGCGATAAAGCGGCAATGTTTTGCGGGTATCCAATAGTTTTGTTTTCGTATGCTTAATTCTTTCAACGTACTGCGATACAACTGTTGCTGTGCCAGACAACAATTGCAAAAAATTTAATGCGGTACGCTCAGCGGTCAAAATGCTACGAGCCCTGCCCGATACTTCAAATAACTTCTGATTAGCGACCACCTTTTCAGCATCTTTTACTAACCATGTGACTGCTAATGTCGCATCGACTTGTTTCAAGGTTTCATTCACGAATTCAACGCCGCAAATAATAGCAGGTTCGCGAGTGATAACGCTGGCGGTAACCATAGTATTTTCTTCAATTAATTCAGCAGTAATATCACCCGAGCCAATGTCTTCTTGCAAGGCCTGAAAGACCATAACTTTAATAGTTGTCATTATTCACCCAACCTATGCGACCGCCGATAGCCTCTACAGTCAATTCATTCATTATTATCATGCCAATCATTAACGTGCAAAGTGCAACATCCGCTCTAAAGGCTGCAGTGCCTTAATGCGCACATCTTCCGGTACAAAAATTTCTGGCCCTTCGTTTTCTAAACAGTACCATAAATTGGATAAATGATTTTGCTTCATCCACGGACAACGCGCACAACTTTGACAAGTTGCACCTTCACCACGCGTTGGCGCCTGCAAAAATTGTTTATTTGGCGCAGCTTCTCTCATTTTATAAAAAATACCTGTTTCAGTTGCGACAATAAACAAGTCATTCGGCAAGGTTTTCGCAGCAGCAATCAGCTGGGAAGTCGAACCCACCGCATCAGCTAAGGCAATAACACTCGCAGGTGATTCAGGGTGAACCAAGACTGCGGCATCAGGATATAGCTGCTTTAATTGCAATATCCCCTCCGCTTTAAATTCATCATGAACAATACAACTGCCGTACCACATTAACATGTCAGCACCGGTATTTTTTTGAATATAATCGCCCAAAAAACGATCAGGAGCCCAAAGAATTTTTTCACCTTGCGCATCAAGGTGTTTAACAATATCAATCGCACAACTCGACGTTACCACCCAATCAGCCCGCGCCTTTACTGCAGCAGATGTATTGGCATAAACAACAACCGTGCGTTCTGGATGCTCATCACAAAAAGCTGAAAATTCATCAGCCGGACATCCCAAATCAAGTGAGCAAGTCGCTTCTAATGTTGGAACAATGACTTTTTTTTCTGGGCTTAAGATTTTGGCTGTTTCAGCCATAAATCTCACTCCGGCGACAATAAGAATATCGGCATCGCTTTTACGACCAAACTCTGCCATAGCTAATGAGTCACCAATAAAACCTTGCGTCTCTTCTGCCAATGCTTGAAGATCCGGGTCAACATAATAATGAGCAATTATCTTAGCATGCTTTGCCTGCAATAATCGTTTGATTTTTTCTTGTAATGCGGCTTGTTCTGACAGTGAGACAACAGACCCAGAGGCTGGGGCAAAAAACTTAGGCGGATCTTGCCGAAGTTTGTAAGCAATTTGTTCTGAAATCACGTGGCAATCCCGAGATAAAAAGATTGCTCATTGTATAATATGCGGGCAAGAAATCAAGTTTTGCCAAGGCATACAAACAATTTGCATGGAAAACAAAACCTCATATCAGTTTTTAAAAAAATTCAACCAAAATTGCTGGGCTATCTGCTCATAATCTTGAGAAAAACAATAATACTGCACAATTATTCTTAAATGCACCTCTTTATCTACCGATTGCTCAAAATATACCTTGGGTCGCAAGTCAATTAAATGAGATAACTCTGGGTTTTGGGCTTTGACATAACTTTTTTGGTAGCGAAAATTATCTTTATAGGTAAGATTAATAATACCGAGTATCGTTTCTAGTGCTCGTTTCATTTGCTCAGCTAACACATCTTGATTTTTACACTCAATAAAAAACTTATGTAAACATAAATTGCTGTCAGGCGAAAAATTGACCACCGGAGACGTGATCACCACGCTGTTTGGAATTTTAATGGTGCGACCTGTTGCGCATTTCTGATCAATCGAGGGCGTTTCATACAATCGAAAATACATAATACCTAAAGAGTAAACATAACCCGAATAGCCATGTATTTGTATAAAATCACCTTCAACAAATACATCACGCCAATTAATAATTAATCCACCTATGAAATTCATAACACTTTCTTTATTCGCGACCACCAAACCTGCCGCCATCAAACTCAAGACAGTAATAATATGAGAAAAACCATCCACCCATATTTTAGTAATGATTAACAGATCGATCACCAGCATCACATAAATCAATCGCTTCCTAACAATATTACGGTGCTTTTTATTGTCATTTTTTTTCAAAAAAAGAAAATATATCGCAAAGATACACATAGCAACGATAGAACATGAAACAGCTGTTTTATTCAAATTAGGCAATAGCTGCATCATTAAAGCCTTTGACTCGGTCATCATCTTTTACACCCCCTAAGCATCGTTTTGACCATCCTACCCCCTCTTACACACTAATGACCAGCTTAATGCATAACTCTCACCGCAATAATTCTAGATTCATCGCTTAGAAGCGTCACAAACAACATTCCGTCGCCAAATCCAGGATAATTCAGTATCTACAGAGAAAATAACAAAAACAAGACATTTTGGTTGTCACGACCTCAAATTTTCGGCAACATTAGTACAAAAGTATAGTAAGGCAGACTTAATCGTGTCCAAAAAAGTAATAACCAATCTTTCTCACAAATTACTTGTCGCCATGCCACATGTAAAAGATGAATTATTTGAAAAATCCGTCATTTATATCTACGAGCACGATGAGCAAGGCGCCATGGCATTTGTAACTAACAAAGCTCTACCCATAAGTATGGGTGATATTTTACGACAGCTCAATATGGAAAACCCATCGCCAAAAGCTAATGAGCTATTTTTGTTGCAAGGCGGCCCAGTTTCCAAAGAACAGTTATATGTAGTTCAATTTGATGCCGAGAATAATGACTCACCTCTTACGCTAGCACAACCTCAAAATCTTTTAGATGCTTTTGCGAAAGGCGAGCAACTAGATAATACCCTGCCTTTTTTAGGCTATGCTGGCTGGAGTGCCGGACAACTTGAAAAAGAACTGATTGATAATGATTGGCTTATTTGTCCATTTAGTATTGAGGCATTTAAAAATGTTAAAATAAACGAACGCTGGGAATATTGCTTTAGACAGATTGGAGTTAATCCATGGTATTTATCGGATAATGTTGGGCATGCTTAAGTTATCATGATTATATCGCCTCAGTTTTCACTGGGGCGACACAACCATTATTGCTACCGCGAAAAATAGACGCGGTATACAAAAAACTACCAACGATCATCATCACGTGATCGACCGCCACCGTTGCGTGAACCAGCTCCACCCATACGACGACCTGCACCCCCATCTTCTTTAGCTGGGTTAACACGTAGTTTACGACCATCAATCTCTGTATTATCCAATTGTAACGCGGCCTGAGCTGCTTCTTCTGTTTCAAACGTTACAAAGGCAAACCCTTTAGAACGGCGAGTTTCCTTGTCAATAATCAAATTAACTTGTTTAGTTGGACCAAATTTACCAAACATCTCTGCTAAATCTTGATCAGTAATGCTGTAGGGTAAGTTTCCTACGTATATTTTCGATTGGCTCACAGCCTCTTCTCCTAAAAAATTGAATCACATCCTAGGGCAAAGCAACAGCGGTTTCACTCCAGGCCTCATCATCTTAACCTATCATTTTTAATAATGATAGGAATTTATTGCAATGCACCCCCGTAGATAACAAAAAATTTTCTAATAATCCTAGATTCCGCAGTTAGTGTCGTAGCGAACAAGCTTAAGGCGCTGAAGATACGCAATTGTAACGGCGGAAATATAGGATGACTAATCATTCTCGCTATGGGCGCCAAAATCAGCCAAAGCATCTAACAACGAATTCTTCACATCCACCAGTTGTCCATGAAAAAAATGCCCAGCTTCCGGCATGTAAATAATAGTAGGCGCTGGCTCTTGAGTGCGCACCCAACTCATCACTTTAGCAGAGTCAATGACTTCATCCTGACCACCTTGAACTAGCAGCCACGGGCATCCAATCTCAGGCATGTCATCAAAATAAACCTGGCCGACTGGCGGCGCAACAATAACAAGCTGCTTGGCTTGAACAAGTAGATTAGCCTTAACCGCAATAAATGCACCAAAAGAAAAACCCGCCAACCAAATATCATCCCCAGGATAAGAGAGCCTAACCCAATCTACGACATTGAGCACATCACTTAATTCTCCAACGCCATGATCAAACTGTCCCTCACTCTTTTGCACTCCACGAAAATTAAAACGTACGGTTTTAACACCCAACGCCTCCATGGTTGTTGCCAATGTATATACCACTTTATTATGCATCGTCCCGCCATGCACAGGATGAGGATGACAAATAACACAGGTAATATTGCGGGAGAGCTCAGAAGATGAGATCAGTAATTCTTGCTGCCCTGCCGGACCCGCAATAAAAATAGTTTGTTTTTTACTGGACATGACCACACAACCTCTCAGGTAACTTCGTATAAATTCCGCCAAAATCACGATTACTCATAATAATCACGGTATCATTCTTGCGAATATTATCGCAAACACCTGCAATCATATCTTCGACAGTTGCGTGATAAAACAGGTTGTCTCTATTTTCTGGAATAAAAAAATCATGCGTAATATTTGTTTGCAAAATATGCGCTTCGTCGGCAATAGATAAAGACGGAACTAAACTTTCTTTGTGCACACCTGCTTTCATGGTGTTTGAAGCCAGTTCCAACAACGCCACAATCCTTCCTTCTGGCTTATGGCGACGCAATCCCTCCAACGTTGCATGAATTGCTGTTGGATGATGCGCAAAATCTTCATAAATTTCGACAGAGGCAACCTGAGCAATCTTTTCCAAACGACGCTTGACATTTTGGAAGCTTGCTAATGCCTTGACTGCGACCGCAGGGTCAACGCCTACAGTATGTGCCGCCGCAATCGCCGCTGTCGCGTTCATCACATTATGCCGACCCAATAAAGACCAATTAATCTCAAGTTTTCTATCTTGGTAGCTAAGCACAAATTGCCGCCCATCAGGGTTTAATAATTCAACCATCCAATCAGCGTGTGCGGAACCAAAGTTTTGTTTATTGCTCCATAGACCCATCCGCAAAGTTTCTTCCACAACAAGATCTTCGCTAGGAGAAATAATAAAACCACTGCTTGGAACTGTTCTTAATAAATAATGAAATTGTTTTTGAATATCATGAAGACTTGCAAAAATGTCTGCGTGATCAAATTCAATATTATTAACAACCAAGGTCTCAGGATGATAATGCAAAAATTTTGAGCGCTTATCAAAAAAAGCACTATCGTATTCATCCGCTTCAATGACAAAATAAGAACTATCGGTCACGCGAGCAGACGTGTCAAAATTTTTAGGAATCCCTCCAATCAAAAAGCTGGGATTTAATCCAGCATACTGCAATATCCAGGCCAATATACTCGATGTTGTTGTTTTGCCATGCGTCCCGGAGATCGCCAAAACTTTTTTATGCCGCAAAACATGTTCATACAACCATTGCGGGCCACTAACATAATACCAACCTTGATTTAACACATGCTCTACCGCAGGATTTCCTCGGCTTAACGCATTGCCAATAATGACAACATCCGGCGGCGATATAGTCTCATAATTTTCATAACCTGAAACTAGCGCAATCCCTTGGTCACGCAAAAAATCACTCATAGGCGGATAAACATGTTGATCAACACCAATAACCTCATACCCTAACTGGCGCGCAATATACGCAACACCGGCCATAAATGTGCCACAAGCACCAAGAATATGTAATCTCATTTGTCTGCCTATAAAAAAACAATCAAACGAGAGTAAATTGATTTTCAACAAAAATCAATTTACTCTAGTACACTAGCTAGTGTATCTTATTTTTTTGTGCAATATGGAGTCATGTTTGAAACCAACTGTGTTTATAATCGATGATGACCCATCGTTCAAGTCTAGCCTATCATGGCAACTTGAAAATGTTGGCTTTATAACCAAAACTTTTTCTTTTTTAGAAACTTTTTTTACATTTTATCGTGAAGACATTCCAGGTTGCTTAATTATTGATATAAAATCCGCAGGAAGCGCAGGATCCGGCCTCATTAATGTGCTAAAAAACAAAAACATTCGCTTGAGTTTATTATTTCTAAGCGACAAGCCTGAAGTCTCTGTCGCCGTCAAAGCTATCAAATCTGGCGCCATCGACTTTCTACCCAAAACCGTCGATGCAACAACGTTAGTAAATAGCGTTAACCAGGCTTTACGCCACAATTATAAACAGAGAGCCCATGAAGAAGGCCAATACCGCGCAAACATGCTTTACTCTCAATTAACAATCAGGGAAAAAGAAGTATTTCAACATGTACTGCGAGGCTGCACCAATAAAATTATGGCTGACAAACTCGCTGTTACACTAAAAACCATAGAAGCGCATCGAGCGAATATTATGAGCAAAATGCAAGTAGATTCTTTGCCAGAATTAGTGACGATAGCAGTGAAATTTAATTTAGCGCAGGAAGAAGAGTCTTGCCTCACAACCTAAGTAGGATGGTATCATGAAAAATATTTGTTATGCTCAATCGGGCGGTCCGACAGCTGTCATCAACGAAAGCGCCAGAGCGGTAATTCAAACCGCACAGCAGCATCCAAGACAGTTCGGTCGTGTTTATGCCGGACTGAATGGAATCAGCGGTATTTTAAATGAAAATCTCATCGATACTTACGCAGAACCGCCTGAAAATATCGATGCTTTACGCTACACCCCAGGCGCTGCGTTCGGCTCCTGTCGCTATAAACTCAAAGATATCACCACGCACCGTGAAGAATACCTACGCTTATTAGACGTCTTTGACGCACATAATATAGGTTATTTTTTGTATAATGGCGGCGGTGACTCACAAGATACCGCTTATAAGATTGCTCAAATTAGCACATCGCTCGGCTACCCCTTACAATGTATTGGCATTCCTAAAACGGTCGATAATGATTTGCCATTTACTGATTGCAGCCCAGGCTTTGCTTCAGCAGGAAAATATCTAGCAACATCAATTCGTGAAGCAGGTTTAGATTTGGCCTCTATGGCGTCAAGCTCAACGCGTGTATTTATCATGGAAACCATGGGGCGCCATACCGGATGGCTAGCTGCGGCCTCGGGCATTGCACAGGACACAGACAACCCTGAACCTCATATCATTCTTTTTCCAGAAGTTCCTTTTGTTAAAGAAAAATTTATCGCCAAAGTAGATGAATGCGTTAAAAAGCATGGCTTATGCACCATCAGTGTTTCTGAAGGCATACGAGATGTTCATGGCAAACATTTATGCGAAAGTTCTGAAACCGACGCCTTCGGCCACGAACAACTAGGCGGAGTCGCATCAATTATTAGTCATATAGTGAAGCAAGAATTAAAACTTAAAAATCACTGGGCTGTTCCGGATTACTTTCAACGCGCAGGACGTCATCTCGCCTCTAAAGTCGATTTAGACCATGCTTACGCTGTTGGGAAATCTGCTGTCGAATTTTTATTGGCTGGCAAACATGCCGTCATGCCAACAATTATTCGCGATAGCTCATCACCCTATCGGTGGCATATTAGCGATGCACAGCTTGCAGATATTGCTAATCAAGAAAAATTTCTACCCCTCGACTATATCGATGCAGAAGGATTTCATATTAGCGATGCCTGTCGCGAATATTTGTCGCCATTAATGCAAGGCGTTGAACCACCGATTTTTCATCATGGCTTACCTAAGTATGTGCGATTACAAAAAAAAATAGTAGATAAAAAATTACAATTATTAAGAGGATAAACATAAAGTATCAACAGACCCTAAGAGTCGTAGACCAAAATCATACAAGTCATTTTTACTTGTTTGATGGTGCTCCATCACAATGTTAACTGCCGTCTTCAACGGCAAATGGCATAACAATGTTTTCAATAAAGCTTGCGCCGCAAGCTTTGCTGTATCTTCTCTCATAGTATTTGGGCCGACTAAAACAACAAATTCACCTTTAATGTGCTCTGGCTTCTCAGATAACCACTCCAACAAATCAACAACTGAACCGATGCGTACAGTTTCAAAAATCTTGGTTAATTCTTTGACCAAGCAATAGCTGCGATCTTCGCCAAAAACTAATCGACAATCTTGCAACATGTCTACTAAACGATGTGGCGATTCATAGAAAGCTAAAGTACCTAGATAAGATGTCACCTGCTTTAACATCGCTTGACGCGCCACTGATTTTGCAGGTAAAAATCCAAAAAAATGAAACTCCTGTGTTGGCAATCCAGCCACACTTAAAGCAGCGATCAAGGCACACGGCCCAGGAATCGAAATAACATCTATCCCTAAGTTGCGCGCCATGTTGACTAACATCCAACCTGGATCTGAAATCAAAGGCGTACCGGCATCGCTAATGACCGCAAACGATAGACCGTGTTGCAAATGTTCTAGTATCTTTTGCGACTGCTTATCTTCATTAAAATTATGCATAGACCACGCTTTGGTAGAAATCTGATAATGACTCAATAAACGCGCACAATGACGCGTATCTTCAGCCAAAATGATGTCGACATTTTTCAGCACCTCTACAGCTCGAAAAGTCATATCACTTAAATTGCCTATTGGCGTTGCTACGATGTATAATTTGCCTAGGTTTGTCATAATTATTAGCCTTTGATGCGTTTATTTCATTTTTTAATTGCGGTCTCCGCCAGCTTGATGCTGACAGCATGTTTGACATCGCAAACCACTACTGTATCAAAAAACCCTGTGGCTGTGCCAACAGAACTCGTCGCCCGCGTCAATACTGACACCACATCAACCGTAAGCCAAACTAATCAGCAAGTGGCTATATTTAATCAATTATCCGATATTGATCGAAAAATAAACATCGGTGCGTATACAATTGCACAACAGCGCTTAGACCAGATAAGCTCAATAAGCAGCAACGAACCTATCATTAACATCAACTGGACGATGCTCGAAGCTAAACTACAATTACTTACCGGCAACCCACAACACGCCTTAACTTACCTAAATCAAATACAGACAAGCACTGAACTCAGCGCAAATCAGAAAAATTATCTTATGCAACTGCGATCACAAGCGCTTTATCGCACCAATCATATTTTACAAAGTGCGCTCACAGATGCGGAAAATCATGCCAGCAACCAAACCATATGGAATAAACTGCTACTTGTTGATCCAAACACTATCCAAACATCGCAAGGCGATTTTTTACGCTCGGGTTGGTTGAATTTGGCAAATATTGCGCAAAAAAACGCCAATACATTTGCTGCGCTAAAAAACAACCTAATAACATGGCAACAAAATTATCCAGAACACCCCGCAAATGGACTATTCGCAACGCCCACTATAGTAGAACCAATACAACATCAGTCTATAGCTGTCATTTTGCCGCTATCGGGAACGTATAAAAAACTGGGTGAAGCAATACAACAAGGTATGCTCAATGCTTACTACGCCTCTGGCGCAAAAACAAAACAAAAAATGACTTTCTACGATGCAAATTCAACAGATATTTCAACCATCTATCAACAAATTAAAAAAGAAAAAAACGACATTATTTTAGGACCATTAACAAAAGAAAACACTGAAAATCTGTTGAAAATCGCTGATAATTCGCCCCGAATCATCAGCTTAAATTATACCGACACAGCTGTGCAATCGCCACATCTTGAGTTTGGGTTATCGCCAACAGATGAGGCTCGACAAATTGCAGAGTTAGCTTGGCGCCAAGGCAAAAGCTCCGCTATTATTATTACGCCAAAAACAGACAAAGGAATCGAAAGCGCCGATGCCTTTATTCATGCTTGGAATAACTTAGGTGGCCAAACTGTAGATCGTTACAACTATCAAAACAGTGATGATTTTTCACAAAGCATTAGCAGCTTGTTGGGTGCTACAGACAGCCAGTGGCGACAACATATCCTTCGCGACAACTTAAAAACCCACTTTAATAGTAATGGGTATTTTCGTAAAGATGCGGATATGGTGTTTTTAGTCGCTGACGCCAATATCGCTAGAAAAATCCGGCCCTTTATTAAATTTTATGCTGGCAATGCACTCAGCGTATTTTCACCAGCGAGCGTTTATAATGGCTACGCTGATGTCAACGGCAATAAAGATTTAAACGATGTATATTTTTGCGATATGCCAGAAATTCTCAATCCCAACCATGCGCAACAACAAAACAGGATGTTCTTTTTAGGTCAAGACGCTTATTTGCTAGCAATGCAACAAGCCCATTTAAATACTTTACCCTTATTCCCTCTCGCTGGCGCGACCGGACAATTAACTGTCGATCCAATGAGCCATATTATTCAACGAGAACTCACTTGTGCACAATTTAAAGATGGGCGCGCAACACCTGTTGCGTAGAGCAAAAGGACAAGAAGTTGAAGCGGCATGTCGACGCTGGTTATTGAAACAACATATTTCTCTGGTCGCGAGCAATTTTCATTCAAAATACGGTGAAATTGACATTATTGGCCAAGAAGAGTCAACACTGATCTTTTTTGAAGTACGTTATCGCAGAGAAAATAGTTATGGCAGCAGCGCCGAATCAGTCACCTACGCCAAACAACAGCGCATTTACAAAACCGCACTATTTTTCATCACACAACACCCAAAATTTCAGCATTACAACTATCGATTTGATATTATTGGCGCTACCACTTACAATGGTAAAATAGAGTTTAGTTGGCAAAAAAATGCCTTTCAAGTGAGAGAAACATGGATATAACGCAACGAGTACAACAACATTTTAGTGATAGCGTAGAAACGAAAATTCGATGTTCAGAATATTTACCAACACTCATCATCGAGGCAGCAGATAAAATTGTCGCTGCGTTATTAGCGGATCGGAAAATATTAAGCTGTGGTAATGGTGGCTCTGCCTGTGATTCGCAACATTTTTCATCAGAAATGCTAAATCGCTTTGAAACTGAGCGGCCAAGCTTACCTGCAATTGCCCTGACAACTGACACACCAACCATTACAGCTATTGCGAATGATTACCATTATCATGAAGTTTTTGCTAAACAAATTCGCGCGCTAGGTCAACATGGCGATATCTTGTTGGCGATCTCAACTAGTGGTAATTCGCAAAATATATTACAAGCAATTCACGCAGCTCACGAAAAAAACATGACCATCATTGCTTTAACTGGCAAAGATGGCGGCAAAATGGCAGCATTATTATCTGAGCAAGATATTGAGTTGCGGGTAAATTCACATGTAACCGCTCGCATCCAGGAAGTGCATTTATTAATTATTCACTGCATCTGTGATTTAATCGACGTTAAATTATTTGGACAAGGAGCTTAAATATGAAAATCAAATTATTAACCACCCTACTCGTAACGAGCCTTCTCAGTGCTAGTATGCAAAGTTGTATTTTTGTTGCGGGCGCCGCTGTTGGGGCTGCAGCAGCAGGTGCCGTTGTATTCGATAAACGTAGCGCGAAACAAACAAGCGAAGATAAGGCAATAACAGAGAAAATCCAAAACCTGTTAAATGATAACGCCGACATTGAAAATAGCGCACATATCGTTGTTGTTACTTTCAACAGCGTTGTGTTGTTAGCCGGCGACGTACCCGATGCCGCAATGCAATCACAAGTGGCCACGATTGCAAAATCTGTTCCCGGTATTAAAAAGCTATACAATCAAGTGGTTATCAGCGGCAAACCCTCAACACTGTCGCGCATGAATGATTCTTATATTACAGCGAAAATTAAAACTCAAATGATTACCGATGATGAACTGCAATCCAGTGAAATCGAAGTCGTAACTGTAGCCGGCACTGTATTCTTGCTGGGCACCGTGACGCAAGATCAAGCGCAAATTGCAACCGATATTGCACAACATGTGTCAGGAGTAGAAAAAGTCGTTCGCGTATTTCAATACAATTAATTAAGGATAAGCCAGTGCACAAGCTAGCGTTATCTGTGTGTTTATTGCCCCTATGTGTGTGGTCAAAACAAGTAGTCATCACTATAACTCCTGACTACCCGCTGACCCCAACTAACACACAGATAATTTGCACTGCCCTACACGCCAATTTAAGCTCAGACGCCATAGCAAAGCTAGACTCCACTAAAAACTTAGCTTATGCATGCCACATGAGTCAAAACAGTCAAGGTAATAATGAACTAGTCATCACATTGAACCTAAAAGACACCTAATCAAGACGCATGTATTTCGACCTAAATTTCAAATTAAGCCTACAATGCCCAGCTGAAACCCATAAGACGGGGCTTACTCACTGAATCTCACTGCAAAATCCAAAATAAACAGCGCATACAAGATACCCCCTCTTTATTATCTCGCGCGACTCTGCTAAATTGCTACCAGTGCTTATTCTGAATGGAAAAATATAGATGCGCAAAAATATACATTCTGGCTTAACGCTACTATTAATCACTTGCTTAGTAGCAAGCTGCTCAAGCACACCAAATACCAACAATTATTATACGCCATCAAAAGACAGTAACTTAGTCGCTAGCCCAACGCCTGTTGTATACTCACCATCGAATATTGTTATCTTTAATCATAACGAAACAAAGCCAATAGCAGCTCAACATATTCAAAAAATAGAAGTTGATACATATAATGAATACGGAATACGACGCCAGCAAGCTCAAATTAACGAACTACTTAAAAAGCAAGCATGTTCTCTCGGTGGCAATGCAGTTGTTCTAATTGATGAGCCTAACGATGATCAGCATTGTTACGCAGAAGTGATACACATTACTAAGACACCTAACAGCGTAGCAAGCTCGCCTTCAACTTCGGCAACAGACATAAACTTGGCAAAGACAACACAAATCCCAGCGCAAACATCACCGACCAACCCCAGTGCATAACAACTACGCCAGCAAGTGGCCCAGCACCAATTCGACCAACACTCATAATGGCAGTGAACAAAGCAAACTGACTTGCGGTATAGCGAATGTCACACAACGCCATTAAATATGCAACCAAAGCTACCGTTGCCATACCTGATGCGCATAAATCCAATGTTACAGCTGTAATCACTAACCAAGAAATAGCACCATAATGCGCCAAAGCAACAAAAGCCAAGTTGGCTACAGCTTGTAATAGACCAAAAATAAATAAGCCGCGATATAGACCTAAATTAGGCAATAAAAAACCGCCCAAATATGCTCCTAAAATAGTACTAATAAAACCTACCGTTTTATACAAAATACCAACCTGCGATAAACTTAAATGCAATTCACGCAAAAAAAATGTTGTACCTAAAGATTGCGTAAAGGCATCGCCAAATTTATACAATATGATGAAAATCAGAATAAACATCGCAGATTTACGCTGTAAAAAAACCTGAAATGGGCGAATAAACATATCAAAAAAATATCGAGCATCAGAACGATGCTCTGGGATTGAAGGCAAATAAGCAACGACAATACTACCAAATACCATTAAGCAAGCTAGACTAATAAAATAAAACTGCCAACCAAATTTATCAGCAAAAACTAAACCTAAGCCGCCCGAGATTAAGGTGGCTAAACGATAAGAAAAAATAAATGCCGCCGACCCCAAACCACGCTCTTCGGGCAATAAATACTCAGTACGATAAGCATCAATAACGATGTCCTGGGTTGCTGAAAAGACAGCGAGAATTATTGCTAAGCAAGCGATTAAAAACAAATGGTGACTAGGTGATAAAAATGCAAAAGAAAATATGACTGCCGCCAGACAAAGTTGACATAAAATTATCCACGATTTACGCCGATGCGTAGATCTAAACAACCTGGGATGATATCGATCGACACAAGGAGCCCATAAAAATTTATAGGTATATGGCAAACCAACTAAAGTAATCAAACCAATGTCAGCGACACTCACCTGGGCATCTGTCAACCAAGCCTGCAACACCGTAATCGTTAACATTAGCGGTAAACCAGATACAAGGCCAATGCAATAAACTAACAACATCCGTTTGCTGAAAGCGATTTTTAAATTTTTGCTTATGCTTATCATATTATATAGCAGCCTTAGCACAATCGAAGACTAATCCACCCATGTTGAAATACCAATAACAATTGTCAACTCAGTGCACACTAACAGTCGGTCTTATATTTGAATCGTTGCAAGCAAGACTGTGACGCACACCTGTTGACAATCCTAAATACCCTCAACCCATTGAATAACATCACAAAATCATACACGAACTTAATTGGCATTGATATGAGCACTTTTGAATTTAATTTATTTAGAATAAAAAATAGCAAAAATTCAATATTAGACTATAATGTTGAGCACTAATTTTTCAGGTTATTGATTGATTTTCAATGAACAAGAGGATGTAAAAACATGCCAGCTCTCTCTCAGAACACACATAGTAATTCAAACAACCATGAAACAACAAAATGCGTAACGTCTGAGATCGCTAACATCTCTACGACCTCAGGATTAACTGACGAGTTTAATGGTGATCAAAAAATAATCAAAAAATTTTTTAAGCAACTGAAAGAAAAACCCCGACCACAGAGCAAGGATGGAGCTACGACTATCGTCGATGAAGAGATCGATGAAAAGACCATTACACATGAGTGGAGCACCTATATTGGCACCCTAGCCCTAGAGCAACAAGATCAAGCCACACAGCTAACTCGCTACGTCATTCATCAATCCGTCACCCTACAAGAACCGAACACCAGTATCGTAAATATTCTAAAAACGGCTCTGATGATGAGTATACCCGATTATCTAAGACAACAACACGGTTACGTTTCTTGGCGCGGCACTAGTGAACTAGATATACTGAAAGCATTGACGGTTGAAATAAACAACTCCGACATAACCTTTAAACCGGATAGTGGCCGCACAGCATCAAAATGTTTTGACAACTTGCTGGCAGAGAAACAACAATCAGACTTTTTAACATTAATAGAAATCATTAAAAACTCTGAAACTCCTGACCGAGATACCATGCAAAAACTTGCTAGAGCATTTATCAATGCTGTGCAACAACACTTGGTGGAAATTATAGGGGATCAAGACATTCAAACTGCCTTTTCAATGACAGATTATTCTAAAGTCGACATACTACAGATGATTCTTCATTGTTTTGTCACGAGTCTTCAGTGCCTTATATATTCGGAGCTTATCGGCAAAACAGAGGCTACAGTCGAGAAAATGCTAGCTCAAGCCAAAAATGCAAGCATTTACCTCTGTTTAACCCTGCCTATCTTGAAGTTATGTGAATGGGATAATAAACAAGACAACGAATCTTTCCAGCCTAGTATGGATAACCTGAATGCTGCAGACTTAGTAAATGAATTTGTTAATCATTATAACAAGAGGATTGAGCCCGTCGTAAACTTAGAAATCAAAGAGTTAGAACAACGTAAACAGGATGAATTGGACCTAGACCGATTGATCGATGATACAGTCTTCTTGGAAACCATAAAACAAGCATACTCTCCGGAACACAGTGAAGACAGTGAAGACAGGAAAAAATTTAGACAAGCCATGCAAGCCGTTGACCTGGCCATATTATACCCTGAAATAATAAAAGAAGATGAACTAAGAAATGATTTTGCAAATCTTGCATGTTCTAATCCTGTATCATATTTACGTTTAGCGCATAAATTTATGTGCGATAATCCAGAATTAAGCGACGAGATCAATAACAATATCAGCGGTACTACTATATCCAATAAAGAAATAATTGCTGAAATAGATTCTGGTGCTATTCAACAAGAACTCAATATACTGCAATTAGTACAACCACATTATAAACCGCTTAGCCTGGGCCCAATACGTTACAATGTAAAAATACTCGCTCAAAGAAATGAAAACCGTTTGCTAAGAGAAATAACTAGAAATGTACTACCAAAAACAACCAACACGACATGGCCAACGACATATGAGGCTCAATTATATCAGAGCTTAATAGATTCAGAAACAACATTGCCACCATATTTTAATGCAACACGCATTGAACAATATCTTTTAGATCAAATTGCCATTTTTCAAAAAAATGGAAAAAAAGTTGGTGGCGCGCCAGCTATGATAAATATCATTCAATCTTCCATCGATCTATCTACAAAACTACAACTGTTAGCCGATATCGGTACAGGAAAATCAAACAATTCACCTTTCTCACTATCTCGATTTGCTCGCAATCTTAGACAGGATGGGCTTGCAAAATTTTATAAAAATTTGGAGCTGTTCTCTGAATTACAATCACCGGAACAGGCAACTGATAAATTTATGTTGTTTCTGAACAAAAGTGGCATAGAAGAGTCTCATCTACATAAGGTAGAAGAAGATATTCAACGGTACACATTAATTCGCGCAAATCTAGAAGCACTTGATCTTAAACATCTACCGTTTCCCCTAAACAATCATCTAAAAAATTTGCGCTCTCGACCCTCTATTTCTGACTTAAGCCCAATCCACATATTCGCTGAGCTTGAATATATGAAGCGATTTTTAAAAGATCATGGTATAGATGTACAGAAGGCAATTGCCACCAATACCATGGTGACTGATGAAAATCATTTTGAGAAATTTTTTAGGTACTGGGTTAATTTTGCTATTTTAAACAAAGCAGTCGTCACCTTAGACGAGTTGCTGCTAATGAATAGACGGCCAAACGCGAACAGCTATATCAGCTGCCTAGAATTTCTAGGCCAAAGTCAAGATAGGCTTGATAAAAGTTCTAAGAAAAACCTTAGGATTTTTTTAAAAATTACTGTTTTAAAAATTGACCAAAAAACACAGCGAGATATTATTAGCAAACTGGTTGAAAAATCCAAGACTGCGCCTGAGAAAATAACTGAAACAGAACAAAAGATGCTGAATTCTTTGTTTCTTGACGCAAAAGAAACAAATAACAAGCAATTACTATCAGCATTTTCACACGCACTAGGAATTAATAATGGTTATTTTAATAAGATGAGGGAGTTATTACAAAATTTCAAATCGTATCGTGGCATTGGATTTTTTAAGCGACATGCTCACGGTGTTGGCAAAATTCTTACATGCTTAGAGAATAATAACACCTCAGCTCTTGAAAAATTAGTAGCTATAGATAAAATTATAAAAAACCGCCTTGCCGAAAACAACCCATTACGCCGAGATGCAACAATATGCTTATACAATGCTTTAAATAAATATTGTAACAACAAGCTTAGCAACCTTCCTAAACCCACAGACGATCCTTTACAATTAACGGATTTAAACACAGAACTATCCCGTATTATAGACCTGTATCATCAGCCTAAAAAAGCTAGCCCCCAAAAATCGACTCAACCTAGGCGTTCTTCATGAGAAACTACTCTTGCCTCACTTCAGACTTGAATGCGCGATCGATACTTGCCATGCATTATAACAATAAACATGCCATTCGCATTGCCAACGGTATCGCACCTCTTGTCGCTTTGCGCTGGTGCCATTCCACTACTAGCGCATTGTTGCTTGATCAAGAGGCCCCAGTGCATCAATACACAGCTTACACCCTCTATGGAAGCCGGCCGTAGAGGTTGAAAAAACAACACTGATCATGTAAGCAGATGAAAGATCTTTGTTGTTCAATTTAGTGTGAGATAGCACTATCTCAGTGAAAAATTATGCTGCCAAACATGCAATCCATTTCGTGAAATAATCTTTTCATCAATCGTAATGCATATAATTTTCTTCTTTCATGCTCCAACAAACGATGTCATTAAAATTATTGCTGGCACAACACAATCGTTATTATTTTCATATCATAAACAACATCATTCGACACTAACAATATCCGTTCCTAATGGCAATTTTTGAAAAAATAATTTCTGATCGATCACTTGATTTACATGCACGTGATTAAAAAAAATTTTTGTGACTTGCCCTAAATTCGTCTGATAGTGAATTTCTTTCACTGAACCATCGCTAGCTAACTGCAGAATGACGCCAATTAATAATTCGTTTTTATCTTTGGCGACTGGCTTCAAAAGATATTTACCATGATCTTCTGTCACAGAAAAATGTTGTAATACATCAGCAGCATTCCCCGTTAACAACATTAGCGGCAATAGATTGGGATCATTCTTGGAATAGACTTTTTTAACGGTTGCTTGTTGCAAGCGAAGATCATAAACAATTAATTCATTTTTACGGTACCACATCGTTTGTGGATTTGAAGAATTAGTATGCCAGTAAAACAATAAAGGACGATTAAACTGCATTTCACCGCTTGATCTTTGCAGCACTTGACCATCTTCATTAACAACTTCTTGTGTAAAATCACTAAAAAACGTAATAACGCTATTTAATTTTTTCGCCAAATCATCACTCGCCGAATCTGCGTAGACGCTAGTGAAACTTAACAAGAAAATAAAACAATAAAAAATTTTTTTCATATATATTCTCGATTATATTTATACTGGAAAATATAAAAAAATCCTAAAATGGATATTCAACCACTACAACGCAAGTCGGCATCAAGCTCAGCTATTATTCACCAAAATTTCACGCGCACCATTCTGTTCCATTGGGCCAACTATGCCAGCGGCCTCCATCGTTTCTACCAAACGTGCTGCGCGGTTATAACCGATTTTTAATCGCCTTTGAATGCCTGAAATCGATGCTTTACGTGTCTCCATGACAATCTGCACCGCCTGATCGTATAATTTATCTTGCTCGCCATCGTCGCTATCTTCGCGAAATGGATCATTAGAATCCGAATCGTCACTGTCGTATTGCTGCAAACCCAATTCTAAATAATTTGGCTCGCCTTGCTCACGCCAGGCAGCGACCACCCTATGAACCTCTTCATCTGCAACAAAAGCACCATGAACACGCACAGGCACACCAGCACCTGGCGCCAAATATAACATATCACCATGACCTAATAATTGTTGAGCCCCTTGCTGGTCCAGAATGGTACGCGAATCAATTTTCGATGATACCTGAAAAGCAATACGGGTTGGAATATTCGCTTTAATTAAGCCGGTAATTACATTAACAGAAGGCCGTTGTGTCGCCAAAATTAAGTGTATGCCTGCTGCACGCGCTTTTTGCGCGATACGAGCGATAAGTTGTTCAACTTTTTTGCCAACAACCATAATCATATCTGCAAACTCATCGATAACAACAACGATCATCGGTAATGTTGTTAATTCACCATTATCTACTTGGCTAGCATACCAATCTGGAGCTTTAATTGGCTCACCCTTGTTCTTGGCTGCTTCTACTTTTTCATTAAAACCAGCAATATTCCGCACACCCAATGTTGCCATTAAGCGATAACGCTTTTCCATTTCTGCAACACACCAACGCAGTGCGTTTGCCGCCTCACGCATATCAGTGACTACTGGAGTTAACAAATGTGGAATACCTTCATATATGGACAATTCCAACATTTTTGGATCAACCATAATCATTCGAACCTGTTCAGGAGTCGCTTTATATAACAAGCTTAGTAACATGGCATTTAAACCCACAGATTTACCAGAACCTGTTGTACCTGCAACTAGTAAATGTGGCATTTTCGCTAAATCAACAACCACAGGATAACCAGCAATATCTTTCCCTAAAGCTAAACTAATCGGTGATTTTGCGTCTTGATATTGAGATGATTCTAACACCTCTTTCAAATAAACAATTTCGCGCACCCGATTAGGAATTTCTAAACCAACAACAGATTTACCAGGAATCACTTCCACAACACGAACACGTACTACCGATAATGAGCGAGCTAAATCTGTTGCTAAATTACTAATACGACTCGCTTTGATACCAGGTGCTGGTAGTAATTCAAAACGCGTAATGACAGGACCGGGATGCGCATCAACAACATCTACTTTAATGCCAAAATCCATCAAACGCTGCTCAACCTCTTGCGACAAGACGGTCAACTCTGCCGGAGACATCATATTTTGCTGCAAATGTTCTGGCTGATTGAGCAATTCTAAGCTAATTAACACATCACCCTGGACTGGCAAACGTTTGGGCGTTGCTTTAGTTTTTCTGGCTGACGCTAAAGTTTTTACATTTTTTTCAGAAGTTTTAGCAATCAGTGGTTTTTCTGCAGCATCAACAAGAGTCACTTTTTTGGGCACAGTAACTCGTGTCTGCAATATAGGTGTGACTTCAGGCAGGTCTTCTTCGTCTTCCTCATCTTCATCGTTATTATCAGCTGAAGATTTTAAGCGAGACCATGTAATGTGTGGCATTTTTTCCCATAAGAGTTGCGCGCCATTAACAATACCACGCCCAATAACATCAGCAACTTTAAACCAAGAAATATGCAAACATAATGTCAAACCACATAACATACCGATCAACAAGAAAATGGTTGCACCAGTAACATTGATCGCCTTAACAAGACAATGACTAAGAATCGCACCTATGACTCCACCCGAACCCGCAGGCATCGGAGAAAATATTTTAAGGTATAAGCTTAAAAAACTTGTTGCCATCAGTAAAAAAACAAGCAAACCGACAACCCGCAACCATAAAGGACTTTCGTTAAGGTCTCCTTTCCATTGCATCAACGCCATCGCGGCTATAAGTAAAGGCACAATAAATGCAATATAGCCCAATAAGACAAAAGAAATATCTGATATCCAGGCGCCAACCACACCTATCAAATTTTGAGTAACACCATGGCCAACATGGGTCCAACTGGGGTCGGTATCATGAAAAGACACTAATGCCAGAAAAAAAACTAACGCCAAACCAATGACACATAGAACAGTTACTTCACGAAGCTTATTCACAGATTTCACTTTTACTATCGATATCATAACAGTATAATGGGATATGATTTTTTTTTCGAGAGTTAACGTGTCACAACATCGTTCTTTAATTATTTTAGGCTCAGGCCCTGCTGGTTATTCTGCTGCTGTCTATGCGGCGCGCGCAAACTTGCAGCCTCTACTGATTACTGGCATGCAACAAGGGGGTCAGTTAATGACCACAACTGAGGTTGATAATTGGCCAGGCGACGTTCATGGTTTACAAGGCCCCGATTTAATGTCGCGCATGCAACAGCACGCTGAACGCTTCGAAACACAGATCGTTTTTGATCATATTGGCCAAGTTGATTTACAACAACGCCCTTTTCGTCTCGTTGGTGACGTGGATGAATACAGTTGTGATGCCCTCATTATTGCTACTGGCGCGAGCGCTAAATATCTAGGCATTCCTTCAGAAGAAGCATTCAAAGGCAAAGGCGTATCTGCCTGCGCCACTTGTGATGGTTTTTTCTATAAAAATCAAGATGTTATGGTTGTTGGTGGCGGCAATACCGCTGTAGAAGAAGCGCTGTATCTCGCCAATATCGCGAAATCCGTCACACTTGTTCATCGTCGCGATAAATTAAAAAGTGAAAAAATCTTAATTGATAAACTGATGTCCAAAGCGAACGGTAAAGGCAATATCAACGTTGAATGGTTTCACACAGTCGATGAAATTTTAGGCGATCACAGTGGCGTAACGGGAGTAAGAATAAAACACAGTCAAACACATGAAACCAAAATCATCCCCGTAACTGGTGTCTTTATTGCAATCGGCCACACACCTAATACCTCCATCTTTGAAGGCCAAGTAGACATGCATCATGGCTATGTGAAAGTCAACAGCGGCTCAGAAGGCAATGCCACTGCTACTAGCATTCCTGGCGTATTTGCCGCAGGCGATGTGGCCGACTCTGTTTACCGTCAAGCGATCACTTCCGCTGGCACCGGATGTATGGCGGCATTGGATGCAGAAAAATATCTGGATCAACTGCAAAAATAGTGTATCATTCGCAATTGGTTCACTCCGCTCTACTGAGAATACTCGAAGAGTCTTGATTCGCAGCGAAGCGCGCGCATAAAAGCAGCGGAGTGTACAAATACGTACATCAGCAGCGAGTTATGTGCGCAACAAAACTGCTAATTAAACATCGAAGAGTATTATGGCAAAAGAAGATCATATTGAAATGAATGGCAAGGTTATCGACACCCTGCCCAACACCATGTTCCGCGTTGAATTGGAAAATGGTCACATCGTAATCGCACACATTTCTGGGAAAATGCGCAAAAATTATATCCGCATTTTAACTGGCGATCTTGTGACAGTCGAGCTGACCCCTTACGATTTAAGTAAAGGGCGCATTACTTTTCGCAGCAAAGATAATAAGATGCCAGAAAAGCCTCAAGCCGATCAATAACACCCTGGTCGAGCGATCCCTGGCTCAGTGCTAGACGGTAAGGCAGCAAAAAAACTTGCATGATTTATAGTCACCTGACTGGGTTCGCTTATATCTAACTCTTTGTTGAAATGCTTGATCATGGAGACCACTGCCGCAACATGATTATCTTTATACCCTTCAGCCACATTTTCCCCAATGCATAGCTGCTCTGATAGCCGACTAACACAGGCAATAAAATCACCAATCGTACGTAAACTTTTCTCAATATTGTCGTCATAGAAATCACTATCAGCCAAACAAAAAATTATCTGCATCAAATGTTGAATACTTTGATTATTGTTAGACAGCAATCCCAATATTGTGGCGAACGAAAATATAAAGTCTTCAATAACAATAGATTGATCTTTACTTAGCCTAGTTGCATTTAACTTTTTAAGCTGATGTAAAAATAGTAATAAAAAGTTAAGATGATGATTGTTAGAGGTTAAAAGTATATGCAATAAATCAGTGAACTCACCGCGCTTCTCCGGGATAGGATTTAGTGATGCATAAAGTTGTACACTCGGCACAAACTCAGCGAACTCCATGACTTCACGACATAAAACAACTACTGACTGAGAACTCATTTTGCGCCAAGCATTTACCGTAGAAATACTAATAAAATTAGACAAATTAGGCAATATGAAAACAACAAACATAAACTCATTATCCGAATTCTCTGCCTCAGACTGCACACTGCCAAGGTCAAATAACAGCTTAAAACACTGATAATACGCGCCATAATTGTGAAGAATAATCCCAAAAAGATGTAGAATACGAGCAAAGTCACGACCTTGCTCAACAGCAGCCATCAAATAGCTAGAAAAAATAAAATAGGTTTTTTCTACAAGATCTTTGTGGGGTCCATACAGCCACGCATTGCGAAGCACACCAACACTCATGCGGGGATTACTAAGATCAAGATTTTGAATTAAAAATTTTAAGTAGTCACGAATGAAACTAGGCTCTATATTATCATCAGGAAAGATGCAATCAACAATCCTACTACGATAGTCCTCAATCGGCAAAAAATCTTGTCGATTAAATATTACAAGCTTATTCGCAACCTGCTCAGCTAATCTTCCAGCTTTAATAAGCATCTCACGATTTATCTGCCCATCAACACCTGAGGATAAATTTTCTTTATCCAAAATAACCAATCCATTTGCAACGTTTTCTGCATATATTCCGGCACTAATAATAGCCTCACGATTCTCTGTAGATAACGCGCCTGCGTTATCTAAAATAACCAATCCATTTGCAACGTTTACTGCATTTTTTCTGGCATTAATAATAGCCTCGCGATTCTCTGTAGATAACATGCCTGCGTTAGCTAAAATAGCAAAACCATTTGCGACGTTTACTGCATTTATTCTGGCATTAAGAATAGCCTCACGATTCTCTGTAGATAACGCGCCTGCGTTATCTAAAATAACCAATCCATTTGCAACGTTTACTGCATTTATTCCGGCATCAATAATAGCCTGACGATTCTCTTCAGATAACGCGCCTGCGTTAGCTAAAATAACCAATCCATTTGCGACGTTTTCTGCATTTTTTCCGGCTTTAATAATAGACTCGCGATTCTCTGAAGATAACGCGCCTGCGTTAGCCAAAATAGCCAATCCATTTGCGACGTTTACTGCATTTTCTCCGGCATTAACAATAGCATCACGATTTTCTTGAGCATGACTACTAAATACAGAAGTCACTTGAGTAAACATACGCAATGCACGCCCAACATCGCGCGCATACCGTCCCGACTTCAGAATATCGTCGAAATCAGCTTGCACTTGATTAGCATCTATCTGACTAAAATCTTGACTAAAATATTGATTAAAATCTCTTAACGCAAAACAAATATCTTCGGAAAATCTTGTTGTCAGAGCAAGTATAAGTTTTTCCAAATTATTTTTCGCCATATCGCCTAAAAGAGAATCAAAAGATTTTAGTATCTTTATGCAACTTAATATATAAGTTAAATAACTAAATTCACTTATTTCAAAAAGATTTTTAAAAGTTTTTTCTGTAAGAATATTTTCATCTTTTAAAAGTTCGAAAATTGGAATAATATTTCTATCTAAGCGTTCGATATAAAAAAAATAAGATCGCAAATATATGTCAACATTACTCAGAGGTGAACCAATAGAAAAATTAGTATATTTTAATATTTTCATGCATCCTATAAAACGAGATAATTCGGATGGATTTATACTAGTATCGCCAGACAATGCATGAAAAATAATGGTTGCAACAAACTTGTCGGCGTCATTTATCTCGCCATCAGAGAAATTATACTTTGTCATTAATTTAATTAGGATGTCAGCTATGTCTTTTTTTGAATTTAAATTCACGTTATTTAAAAATGAAAAATCAAATGATTCACTAGGATATAAAAAACTAAAAAAATATTTTTTGTTATTTTTTTTATAA
>JAGKWX010000061.1 GCA_021151585.1 Alphaproteobacteria bacterium
ACAGCTAACTTGGCATTCACATTGATTCGCAGCGCCACCGACAGCTCTTTACCGATTCTCATGGCCTTCCTTTCTCCCAGGCGCTCAATATCTACTCCCAATTGGCGCAACAGGCGTTCACATGCAACCGTAGTAACCGTAACATATGAATTTATGTTCATTGCCATTGCGAAATCGTAAAATGAGCGAACCATATCAACGGTAGTCTCCGCCATATAACCACTTGCCACTTTTGAACTACCCTTGCGGACAGCAAAACGGCTAATCTCCCAGATATCACTGGCCTCAGGCACCTGCTCACCTTGCAACAATTCTGGAAACACCGAGCGCAACATGTAGTCACCTGTCGTAGGCAATGCGCGCCAACATCCATCAACCCCACCATTAGAATTTTTAACGGCAATATGGAAGGGAGCCATCTCGTCAAATTGATCGCGCTCCAATCCATCATTAGCGCTAATATCCCACTCCAACCGATCAACAAACGTTTCATAACGCAATCTAAAAATTTCGTTAACGATCTCTTTAGCCGGAACGTTATTTTTTTGCCCTTGAGTAAAAACCACTCCTTTCATTTTCTCTCTCTCGCTAAGTTAATTGACGAGAGA
Organism: Alphaproteobacteria bacterium; assembly: GCA_021151585.1. Taxonomy (GTDB): domain Bacteria; phylum Pseudomonadota; class Gammaproteobacteria; order JAGOUN01; family JAGOUN01; genus JAGOUN01. The sequence continues at coordinate 609 of JAGKWX010000061.1, forward strand.
AAAATTACGTTAAAAATATTTATTGGATTAGCTGTTACATTCGACAAAGCGCCAAACAAAAATATTTTTATAGAAAAAACAATCAGTTAGCAACACCCAACGAATGCCCTGTAATAACTTACAGCTTATTTGTATTTCCAAAATCTATATCTAACCTGCAGATATTCATTCCCGCCAATTCCTTTGGTGTTTGATGAGCTCATCACTTCCAGTGGAGCACTTTCCCCAGTAGCTTAGCTGCATAGCTGTAAGATATTACATATAGGTGAGACCAAAACTTAATCCATAATATTGCAGTGGATAAATGCAATGTATATATAGCATCAGACATATTTAATCTGGCATTAATGCGCGCGAAGAACATATCAAAACGAACAGGTATTAGCTGGGCATTGATGGGAAGTCAAAGTGAAGTTTTGGCATGCGACGCCGTTATAGCAGGCCTTGATAAAGGCAAGCTAATAGACGCTATTGGTGAGCACCAAAACGCCCTCGACCACCTCTATATCAGCATGGAGCCGGTTTCTGGAATTTTCGATATTGCCTATCTAATCGCTATGATCAACGCATCCAATTGCAATCACATTACCATTGGATATAGACACCCCAATGAAATTTGCGATAAATCCTGGAGAAAATGGGAGAGCAGTTGGAAAGGAAGGATAGAGTACTTATCGGAAAACCCGCTGGTAACTCGTCTTGGTTATGGCATTACCAATGTAAAAAAATATCAACGTCCCTGGGTAACCGCAGTGACCGCTGCGACATTTACCGGATTAACATTACCGTTAAATAATTTTATTAATGAGTTTGGATTTTTAAACTATATATCCAGCCTGATTCAAGAAAATCGCGGGCTACTATACAGCAGCTCGCAGAAAAATTTCTTAACCAGCATTCCCGACACGAATCATATGGATGAACCGCTCGAAACCTTCGAGATACTGAATAAAAGCAACATTAAAAGCATTCTGCAGCACTGCGCAAACGAAAACCGCTGTAGCGTCATTGTGCTATGCGACATGCCGCTATTGGGTTATTTAGCCGCAGAAGATTTGATTGACGAAATAGTTCTGCATACCAGCAACATTTATAACGGCCCAGCTGATGAACAAGCCTGCACCACACAAAACTCGCTTCGTTTAAATGACTGGAAGCTGCAATCCAGTGCTATCGCAGGAAACTGCAGCAGAGTCATACTACAAAAATGTACACCCGATAAAGAACAACGTTTATGGCATGGGCTTAACTAGCCCCATGATAATTGCTTTTGCAACGGCGTGTTGGCGATTGGCAGCCCCAAGCTTTTTGGTAGCACTACTGAGATGGAATATGATGGTACGCTCAGTGACGTTAATGATTTTCGATATTTCCCACGTGGTTTTTCCTTCACAGGCCCAAAACATACACTCAATTTCTCTCGCCGTAAGTCGCTGACCTTTTTCAGTGGACGACTCGGCAATTAATCTGGAGCAATGCTCGAACAACATAACGCTAAACGCTTGCGCATGGGTCAATGCAAATAGCAAACGTTCGTCTATATTAGCGGAATTGCAGGTTGAAACACTAAAGATGGCGACCTCGCCATTAGGTGCCTTTAACGGAATTGAAATACCATTTACCAAGCCGCATTCGGCAGCTCGCGCCATAATCTGCACACCAACCGGCGAGATATATTCCTCCATCTGCACCAGCTTATCCCAACGCACTGGCGCTGTATTTTCAAAACAATACTTCACTACGGGATCATGCTTTTGCATGTTCTCATCAAAGTATAATTTAAACCACTCCTCGGGATAGTTGCTGATTGTCGTTATTTGCGGTTGACTAAGGGAGGTAGCCCGACAAATCCCAAACAAATAATATTCACACCCGATTAGCTCACAAAACAACCCGCATATTATTTTTATTTCATCAAAAGAGGTAGCGTTAGATAACCCGATCAAAAACTCACTAATACTTGCGTAAAACATTATCTAATCCTTTTGCTTTCGCTTTTTGAAAAATGCAAGGCTCCCTCTAACAAGAATTAAATTTCTTATTTGAACCTCATTACTTAAACAGCCTTAAGACTCTGGTCTTTTCAGGCGGCCCAATTCTCATACAAGACGCGTTACAATATTGACCTATCTATAACTATTTTTTTGTTTTGTGAGTTCTGCTGATATTTTTAACGACACAGAATTCAACTTGGCTTTTATTTGTACAAATCCCCAAGAAAAATTACATTTTACTGATCACAAAAATGCGCCATGGTAATCTTCAGGTGTTAAAAAAAGCCAGGCGTTTATTGCAAAGGTAAAAAAACTGGCGCCTATTACATCAGCCCTTTTTAAATAAAATTCGCCGTACTTATAGATACTTATCCATCAAATACATTAGTTTTTATTTTTGTTGCCTTCATATACATGGAGTGCCCCCTCATAAAACCCCCGCCCTATCGTCTTATGGTTAATTTGACAATATTAATGAATGGTAGTATACAAGAAGCATCAAAACACCACGCTACTTAAGCAACAACAGTAACAATAACAGCAAAGCAGCATGGTTTTTGATAAATGCCTGTTCGCAATGGACGGGATTACCTTCAACTATCCCCTCTCCCTCTTTGAGCGGTATTGGTTGGGTGGATTTTTATTCAGAGACTAATAATGAAAATATTTTCTATCGGCAAAAAAGCCGTGGCGGCATGCTTTTGTCTGGCATTTCTGTGTGCGGCGGATGTTCACGCGCAATCTTCTGGTATTACCGTGCAAGCGCGCGGTGTTAAGGGAGATGAGCATATCAACCTTAAGGTCGGCGGAGTTGTCGTGGCCAACTGGACATTGACAACCAGCCTTAAGAGCTATGTTTACAGCGGTACAGCCTCGGGTGATATCCAGGTGCAATACGATAACGATGC
>JAGKWX010000062.1 GCA_021151585.1 Alphaproteobacteria bacterium
GTGGTGATTATATTGATGGTGGCGACGGTGACGATGTTATTACCGGCCGCGCGTGGTCAGGTGCAGAATGGCATGGTGGCGATGGTAAAGATATGCTGCAAATAGCTCATTCTATTACAGTAATCCTAGCGTAGAAGAAGGCAAAAAAATGCTTACGCGACTAAGCGTGTTGCTTAATTATCCGTGCATGTGTACCTGACACATCCCTTTGTGTTGAGTTGGAGTTTGCTGGAAGCGATGAGTGCAGGTTGTGCGATTGTGGCGAGTGATACGGCACCGGAGCGGGAAGTTATTAAGCATAATGAAACGGGTTTGTTGGGGGATTTTTTTTGGTGTGAATGCGATTGCAGAAAAAGTAAGCTTTTTCATTAAAAAATCAAAAGAAAGACAACGATTTGGCAAGTCGGCAAGAGAACTTATTTTGAAGCAGTATGATCTTGAAAAGGTGTGTTTGCCTAGGCAGAGTGGTTGGGTCGTTTGTACTGAAAATACGAATTTTCAAATATAGATATACAGTATCTCGGGGGAAAAAATGAATGGTTCTATGTTAATAAAAACAATGATTAGTGCGATAGGTGTGGCTGGTGCCATTGCGCTCTCCAGTATCTCGCAGGCAGCGAGTTTTGATTGTGCGAAGGCATCGACCAATGTTGAAAAGCTGATTTGCATGGATGCAATAATTTCTCAACAAGATGAGCAACTAGAGCAGGCATATAAGGGCATTTTGGGGAAAATGGTTGACAAGGAGTCATTGAGAAGAACGCAACGCATTTGGCTTAAAGAAAAGCGTAATGTCTGCAAAGATTCCATGTGTCTTATGCAGGCATATCACGAGCGCATAGCGCAATTAAATTCATTGAATATGCTTACTTCTGCTAGGTCAGTTGCACCTGCACAACTCAACGTTGCTGAATTGGAGGTGTCTTCTAGCGGTCAAGTAGGTAATCAAAAAGTTCCATTGCATTTTAAATTGGTAGAGGGTGACCCATATCCTTTGTGTCAACCTTATGTGGACATGTTGAATAAAACTAATTATATGGAATATCCATCATGCGAGCGAAAATTATTACCAGAGTTTAAACAGTTTAAAGCTATTGAGTGGACAGAAATTACGGATAAAAAAGAAGTAGAAAATATTATGAATCAATTGGTTAGATTAGATGTGGTTAGGGATAATGAAATTGATTCTCTTCATCATCAAAGAGTATGGAAAAGGACAAAAGAAAGAATTTATTCTGGTAACTCTCGTTACTATTTTTCGAAATTTGATTTTGAAAAAGATGGCGAATATGAAATTTTATATAAAGAGACTGTTAATTACCCTAGAAGAAAGAAAAATAGTTTGTGCAAGTATTCAGATTTTTATGATGTGGATGATAAAAAATTAGCTATAGAAAAAATAGTTAAACATTCAATAGATCCATACATGATGCTGGAAGGATTACATGCTCACTTATTCATTTTTAATGGGAGAGTTATAAACAGTATTTGGCAGCCATATGGAAATGCTTATTCCATAGAGTTATGGACTTCAAATATCCATCCAGCGTTATGCAAGATAAACGTTGAATAAATTTTTTAAAGAAAGGAGAAGTATCATGTTGCTTGGAATTAAAGGTTTAACTTTGGCTCAATACCAAAATCTGCGTTATCTATTGATAAAGCAAGTCGAAGGGACACACGGCGGGACGCCTTATATTGATAGTGTGGGGCAAGTTACTATAGGGGTTGGCTTTAATATAGAAGGTAATAATGATTTAAGAGAGCGTGTGTTTAGATATCTTGAAGTGGAAAATGATGAGGAAAATGAAGATGGTGAATCATACTGGGATCTGTTGAGTGAGGTTATCCGCACAGCTACCACTACAACAGGTCTGCAAAATGGCCTAAACGCAATCATGCACGAACGCTGGCTTGCGAATGGTAGTCCGGCAGACATGCCAAATACATTTGCATTGCCTGATAACGACGCTGTCCTGCGTCCCATGTTTGATCTGGCAGTTCAAGCATATGAGAATCGCCTAACTAACTTTTTGAATCAAAGCGGTGGCGATTTGCCATCATCCTATGAGCGCTTAACGCTTATCTCTTTGCAATGGAATGATAGCCCTGCATCTCCAATAGCATTATTGCGTGTGGGCAATAAACTCAGTACCGCCTTATTAAACGGGAACCGCGCCGAGGCTTGGTATGAAATCGGCCATAATTCTGGTGGCCCTTATAATCGCCGTCGTGTAGAAGCCAATTTGTTTGGTTTATATAGCGATGTTAATAATGTCAGCGATGCAGAAGCTGAACAAGTTTTGTCAATGTATTTGCGTAATCGCACCACCATTGCATCACACGAAACTGCTGCAATTATTCGTGATGCTAATGTGTATTTGGAGCGAATGGGTATTACTGACAATGTCGATACCGTCGGTCAAATCCTAAAACCCATCGCTAATTACATTCTTGAAAATTATACACCCGCTGAGGTTCAGCAGCTTGCGCGTTCTGGAGCAGGTTTTAGCGGCGATGTTGTTTTGGGATTTGAAACTCAGCACAGTTCTGAATCGGAAAAATCTATTCAACCGGTATATCGTGCAATTTACAATGCA
>JAGKWX010000063.1 GCA_021151585.1 Alphaproteobacteria bacterium
AGCAGCCCCGATAATGCCGGTCAGGGGGGTTTTAATATCATGGCTCATATTCGCAAGAAATTCCGTTTTGGCGCGATTCGCTGCTTCGGCTTCTTCCTTTGCAAGAAGCGCTTCTTGCTCAGCTTTTTTTCTTGCTGTGATATCAAAAGAAGTTCCTAGCATTCCGACCACATTCCCGTTTGCATCATGAAGCGGTAATTTGCTTGTCAAATAAAAGGCCGCCTGGCCATCGGCGCTAAACGCACTTTCTTCGAAAACCACCTTTTTGTCAGCAACCATGACTTTAGCGTCAATCTCATGCACCGCATCTGCAAACGGCTTGTCGACCAAATCATGTATCTTTTTACCAACAATATCATTTGGAGAGTTCTTATGAATAAGCTTGGCCAAGTCCAAGTTGCAACCCAAATAAACGCCTTCTAAGTTTTTCCAATAAATATGGCCCGGCAAATAAGAGATAATTTCTTCTAAATCTACGAGATTTTGGACGCTCGCCATGATGCATTTCCTTGAAAAAACAAAAATTTGAGATAAGCTATTCAAGCTCAGCAAGCATGCTGGAGTCAATAGAAAACAAGCCATATAGATTGCTTTTTGAGCTAAATTACCACAAATATATTTCTTTTCGCACCAAACTTTGAGATAATGAAGAATGGTTAAAGCTGTTTTGGTAAATTTTTGATAGCTCTAAAATAAAAATGATTAAGAATTTATAAAAGTAAGGGGATATCCCATGCCATATGAGGTTAAAATTACTGGTCATCAAGCAAAAGAATCGTTAAAAAGCGCTACTTGCGTCTTACCTATTAGCGTCGGCCAAGAATATCACATGGGTTCGATTTTTCGTGAAACACTTCTGCAGATTCAAGAAACTTTTAGCTGCGTTATTATTGTCGTTGCTGATACCTTGCAAAAAAACTCGCTTATCCTAAAAGGCTGCCCTATAGATGAGGCAGAGCAGCGTGCTCTTAAAAACGGTGATCAATGGCTCGCGGATAATCGAGAGGTAATCTCCAGCCTTCCAGAGGGTTTTTGCACTGTCATGAGGTGGAATGAGTGGCTAGAGCAACCAAGTTATCGCGTTAAAAAAAGAGAAATAGATGAGAAATTTATCCAAGACGCGTCTTTCACAGATTCGGTACAGGCTGCTGCGATAGAATACCGTAAGCTTCATCATCAAAAAGCCAAGGCCGCGATGAGACGAAATATTGATTCTGGTAGCTTGTGCAGGGAAGTGATTTTAGAAGAAGGCGCTGTTATTGGTTTATGGATAGAGCGTGGGTATCACTATATGGCCTATCCTATTGAGCATAGCCCAGCGAGCAAGCAAATTTTCAGCTGTTTAAAGAGCATGTATCACGCAAATTTGGAGCTACTAAACATAGAAATTCAAAATAAGCCTAGTGCAGTTCAAATAACGGAGGCGCCTCAATCTGAACTGACTTCTGAGCAAAAAGAAAGAATTCAAGAGCTTGAAGAAATGATTACTCAGCCATTCTTAACCCAACTCTTCTCTATGTCCAGAGGTCACTTGCTCGATAATGATGCGCTAAAAATCGCATTATTGCTTGGGATACAAGAAAAAGTGCAGCTTGCTTGCACCAATCTAGTTGAAAAAATGTCAACGAGACAGCTTGCCAATGAAGGCTTGTCCAAAAAGAAAAAAGACGTCTCAAATGCCGCGTCTCATAATGTGTCAGTGTTAACGCCTACGCAAACATTTTTTCCTGGCATATCAGGTAAGGACGATGGCGAGAACCCTGTCTCTGAGCCTATAACTAGCTTGAATACACCAAGTTAACCGTCTGCTCAGCCATCGTTTTTTTTGCTTTAGACAGCTATGAGATTAACTTTGGCTGGCTTTATTTCAAACTTTTCTTGTCGCTCAATTATGGGCAATATGTATACCAAATTCAATTTTACAGAAAAGACGTTACACTAGCCTGAAATTCAACGGCTGCAGTGGAAAATATCGATATTATGAATTATAATAAAAATTGGAAATTTTTATTATATAGGATGGATTCATGAAAACGTTTATCTCTATCTCTCTCTTAACTGTTTTAACTACTATTAGTAGTGCTAGTTTTGCTTTTCCTTCTTCAAGTGTGTGTAGCGATTGCCCCAACGGTACATCTTGCGAGAAGCAGGCAAACGGGCACTATGGTTGTCGGCCTAACTAAAAAAGCAACTTACCAATCAGGAGTGTTTAAATAGCGATAGTTATTATGTCGCTATTTAATGACACCCTGTACTGGCCAAGTGAAACTAGATTCCTTTTTTAAGAGAATTCATTTTCAAATTGCATTGGATAGACATAGCCTAAAGTTCAAGGTGACCTGTTGCTATTATAAAATGAATTGACCTCGATCTGATCTAAATAATGACAATCTAAAATTTGTTACTCGGGAGTGCAACCTTGTCCACTGTGGCAAATTTCAGTCTCGTCACCAATCCGTTAATTTTGTAAATCAGGTGACAAAAGATCGGATTAAGGTTACGCAGAATATTTTGACTAACAACCCTCTCTAGAGACGGTTAGACTGTAACCAACCCCTCAATTTCGACCTCTTCATGTAAACCATAGCGTCGCCAAACAAAACCGCGTGACCGGTTAAGGCAATAATAGGGGTGACGCTAGAAGATAAGCCTTCTTTATCTCGAATGGCTCGGGTAGCGGCGTAACCATTGATATCAGGCAATCCAATATCCATAAAAACCAAACCGTATTTGCCAGGCGAGAACATGTCAATTGCTTCACCGCCAGTGCTTGCAATATCGACATTAAAGCCAACGTCGTTGAGCAAGTTTTTTGTCACCACTTGTACGAGAGGGTTATCTTCAACTAATAAAATGCGGGGGGAATTTTCTATTTGAATGGGGCTAGAGCACTCATCTTTTTCAGGGGCAGGATCAGAAGAAGGCTTTATCGGCAGCGTGACGGTAAACACACTCCCTTGTCCCGGTACGCTGTTTACAACAATAGCCCCGCCCATGCGCTGTACATACTGATCCACAATATACAAACCAATACCACTGCCTTCCACCTTCCCTTCGTAAGAAGGAGTCAGTCGACGCAATTTTTCGAAAATAATGGCGTGCTTATCTTCAGGGATACCAATGCCAGAATCTTTCACTTCAATACCGACGAGAAAGTGATGTTCAGCTTCTTTTTTTACAGGAAAAATGCGTAATTCAATCCCGCCTTGTTCAGTAAATTTTAGTGCATTACCGAGCAAATTTAGGATGATGCGGTAGATGGCGACCCGATGACCGACAAAAAAACAGGGAAGATCGTTAGCGTAATCCACTGTAAACACCAGGCCTTTCGTTAAGGCTTGCGGCATAAACAAGGTATGCATTTCATCAGCCAATAATTTTAAAGAAAACGACTCTTCTTTTGACTCCCATTCTGTCATTTCAAAGTTTGACAACTCTAAGCAGGTGTTAAAAAACTTTAAAACTTGCAAGCCTGCGGAATGAATTAATGCTGCTTTTTCAGGCGTACACCAATCGGGATTATGCATCATTAAGTCAGCAGCCCCGATAATGCCGGTCAGGGGGGTTTTAATATCATGGCTCATATTCGCAAGAAATTCCGTTTTGGCGCGATTCGCTGCTTCGGCTTCTTCCTT
>JAGKWX010000064.1 GCA_021151585.1 Alphaproteobacteria bacterium
TTTCCTTTTGTATATTTATGTAATTTATGTTTGATGGGGAAAATTTTATGTATTTCTGCATAAAAATATTCGGCTATGTTAATCATTTCACATGCAATTAAAATTACTCTACCTTTTTTTGTTTCTCGTATGGCACAGTTGATTATTTTATGTTGCCAAAAATTTTCTTTGTTAAGTGACAATTAGCTTTGCCGATGGCGACAACTAACGTTGCCGAATTTTTAATATATTAAGCCATAACTATTTTAGCAATTTGGACGGTTATGGCAGGCAAACATATTACAAAACAACAGGTGAAGCTGTATATGAAATTGAGAGAACAGAAAGCATTAACGCAAGCGTGTTGTGCCGCAAAAACAGGGATTAGCACGCGTAGTGCTTATACAATTGAGCAAGGTTCACATCATACGAGTCATGCCAAATCTAGGCGTGCCTATAAAACACGAGCCAGTGCGCTCGATGAGATCTGGGGAAATGAACTGATAAAAAAACTGGAGGACAATCCAGAGCTTCAGCCAAAAACGTTGTTACTTTATTTGCAACGTACGCATGTTGATGAATCAGGAGTATCCGTTTACGATGATTCGCATTTACGTACACTTCAGCGCCGTGTTGCTCATTGGAAAGCGGTAAATGGATCGCCGAAGGATGTAATTTTTCCTCAAGTACATTTACCTGGTCAACAATCACTGTCTGATTTTACACATATGGATCGCAGTCAAATTACGATTTGTGGTGTTGTATTTAAGCACATGCTTTATCATTTTCGTTTGGTTTACAGTAAATGGAGCTACATCAAGGTAATTCAAAGTGGCGAGAGTTTTCAAGCGCTCTCGCAAGGGCTACAAGAAGCGCTATTTCAGCTGGGGGGCGCGACAAAAGAGCATAGAACCGATAGCCTATCGGCCGCATTCAAAAATCTAAGTGAAGAAGCCAAAGCAGACCTTACGAAACAATATGAAGATTTATGTACGCACTATGGAATGATACCAACACGTAATAATAAAGGTGTTAGTCATGAAAATGGTTCTGTAGAATCTTCGCATGGCCATATTAAAAATCGCATTGCGCAAGAGTTGTTACTACGAGGCAGCCATGACTTTAATTCGATTATTGAATATGAAGCTTGGGTACAAAATATCGTTTTACAAAGTAACAGAAGAAATGCAAAACAATTGGCGCTAGAAAAAGAGATGTTACAACCGTTACCTCAATGTAAAGTCATGGACTATGAATTAATTTCTATCAATGTGTCCAGTTTATCGATAATTATCGTGAAAAATATGACGTACAGCGTGCCCAGTCGCTTAGCAGGCCACACACTGACTTTACATCTATATCAACATACGATAGAAGCCTACTTGGGAGGCAGCCATACGCTGTCTTTGATCAGAAAATATAGACACGAACAACCGACGCGTTATGTCATTGATTACCGCCACATTATCCATGCTTTAATTAAAAAACCGCGTGCGTTTCGCTTCTGCCAATATCAAAATGAAATTCTACCCAATGATGCCTATCGACAAATTTGGCAGTATCTTGATGCGACAGAATCACGTGACGTTGCTCCCAAATTAATGTTGCGTTTGCTGAAGCTGGCGGCTGATCATGCCTGTGAGGAAAAGCTTGGTCAGCATGTTTCATTACTCATCGAGAAAAAAGAATCAATTAACATTCAGCTGATTGAGAGTGTATTCAATAGTCATAATCCTCGATTACCTCAACTGGATTGTCAGCAGCATGCGCTCACCGATTATGATCATTATATTCCCAAATTTAATAACGTAACAGAAGGAGACCTTAATCATGCAATCTTATGAAGCCGTTTTACCTCTACAATTAAAAGAGCTGAAGCTTTCTGCTATTCATGCCAATTGGGAGCAAAGTGCCATCGATGGTAAAAAACACGGGTGGACTTATACACACTACCTGTCGCACTTATGCAGTACAGAAATACAGAAACGTCAATCAACACGTATCGCTCGACGCCTCAAGGAATCTGCCTTGCCGAAAGATAAAACACTGAGCAATCTGGATACTCATGCCAATAAAACACTCAATGCGGCTCAAATTAATGCGCTCGCAGAAAGTGATACCTGGATTAAACAAGCGAACAATTTAATCGTTTTCGGCCCTAGTGGCGTTGGGAAAACGCACGTTGCATCTGCGATTGCCTACCGACAAGCCGAACGCGGTTGTCGCGTCAAATTCTATCAAACATCGCATTTAGTACAACTTCTACAACAAGCAAAAGTGCAGTTACGATTAAAAGATTTGCTCGTCAAATTGGATAATATTCCGCTACTTATTCTGGACGATTTAGGTTATGTCAAAAAAGATGAGCATGAAACCAGTGTATTATTTGAATTAATCTGTCATCGTTATGAAACAGGAAGTATCATTATCACTGCCAACCAACCCTTTAGCCAGTGGGATGCTATCTTTCCAGACAATATGATGGCCGTTGCTTCCATTGATCGTTTGCTTCATCACGCAACCGTCATTAATATCACAGGGGAAAGTTATCGTATGAAAGGAAAAAATAAGAAGGAAAATTTAGCAACTTAAGTCGGCAAAGCTAGTTG
>JAGKWX010000032.1 GCA_021151585.1 Alphaproteobacteria bacterium
CTTTTGAATAAGGGGCCGGCATAATTATTCCTAAAAATAAAATAATTATATCAGGTAACTAAATTTTAGTTAAGTGCTATAAACTGTGACACAGGCTTAAAGTTTGCAAAGACTAACCGTAGAATAGCTATTTCTTTGCCAGTGCTTAGATTGCGTCCGGTTCTCTCTTCACAAACCTTGTTAGAAAACGTTTCTAAGCCTGAAATCATCATCTTGTGTTGACGGCCTAAGCGGTCTTTCTGAAGCGATTGAAGTGACTTATCCCAAATCTAAAGTGTAAACGTGTATCATGCACAAGGGGTTAGGCAACCGCTGAAATACGTTACCTGGAAACAACGTAAAACCGTTGCTAGTGATCTACGTAAAATTTATAGTGCTGATACGCTCGATGATGCTGAGCTGGTGCTTAACCACTATATTTGGCAATCAATAACATGTCGAAAAAGTGGACCGTGCTGATTCATAACTGGAAAGATGCTATGAATCGGTTTACAATTGAATTCGGTTAATAGCAAAGTCGGGAGAGAGTGCTGTGGCTGCTCTGACTTGTAAAATGCAATGTACTCCATAACAACCCCACCGCATATGTTGTTTTTCCTTACAACGTTGATTAATCAACATGTCAACCGTAGATTCTGCCAATTAGCTACTAATCACTTTGCCAGTTTTATAACGTGAACGATAATCAAAAATCCGGTATTGATCGTTTCTAATATAAGTATACAGAGCCACTATTTCTTTTCTTTATGTGGATTGCCTAACATTTGTTTTAGTTAAGATAAACTTAACAAGGCACAATCAGCATGGTCGCGTCACAAATGCCATTTAATACGAACGTGGGGATTTTTTATTTTCTTTCGCTCAATATTGATTTTAATTTGTTGAATTAAATTCAACATAAACTATCTATAACATAAAATTATCTACTGAAGATAATTTGTTATACTAATCAGAGCGACTGTTGTTGTGACATAACATGCATGACAATGTTAGTCAATTATATATGAAAATTACGCTCTTCTTAATCAAGATAATAATTAAATTATTTTATTATCTTTCGATATTTGATTTGTTAAATTGAAAATATGACAACTTTAGCGGCATATTCATAATTAATAAAACCAAAACATAAGCTATAAGAGAGGCACACAACACATCCAAAGGGAAGTGCCAGCCTGTTAATATTCTCACTAGCATAATAAAAATAAGAGGAAGCACTAACAAGCATTGTAACCAAATTTTATTAGCGGCAAATAAGTAATATAGTGTAAAAACAAAAATTGCAACATTGCCAGTATGTCCAGAAGGAAATGATCGATAAGCACTTTTGAAATTCTCATTTTTTGAATCGGCTAGCCAATAAATTTGATCAATATGATACTGGATATATGGCCTTGGCTCATGAACAAAAAATTTTAGCAAATCAAATATCACAAAAAATGCCAAAATAAGAATAATCACATGTAAAAATTTCTCTCTTCTACGGCAAAAAACAATAAGTACTAAGATAATTGGCAAAACAGGCAGATCAAAATCAGCAATAGCATTGAAAAAATTCAATATCGGCTTAGAAAAAAGATGACCACAACTGTTTATGCTTAAAAAAATATCATGATTCTTGTCAAAGAACCAGATAAATAAGGCTATCATTAGGGTCAAAAAAAAGAACCAATGTTTTTTGATAAAAATATGCATTCTATTGCTCACGCTAGTTTTTAAAAATTTTATTTTCTGTTATATGCAGCGTTGAATTTATATAAATCATGCTGCTGGCAGCCTATACTTCTAAAATAGAATAATCGACATGCCTAAGAATTACTACTAATCGCATGTTATTTGATAATTATTTGAACTTCAACATATTTTCTGCTAAAATTTTATTGTGGTAGTTTATCAGTTACAGAGTTATTAATACTTTTGTCTGAAAAAATATTTGTTTGCGAATAAAAATATACGTTGAGAACCACGCAAAATTTATATTAAAATACAATTTTGCATAGAATGTAGGTGTGTTATGACTATAGACGTGGCCCTTATTTCTCGCTTGCAATTTGCCTTTACTATAACAGCCCATATTTTGTTTCCTGCTGTCAGTATTGGTTTGTCTACTTTTCTTGCCATTATTGAAGGCTGCTATTTAAAGACTAAAAACCCGCTCTACTTGTCCATTTGCAAATTTTGGACCAAAGTATTTGCTCTCACTTTTGGCATGGGGATCGTGTCCGGAATTGTCATGGAATTTCAACTTGGGACAAACTGGAATAGCTTTACCTACATGGTCGGCGGAGTACTGGGATCGCTGTTTACTTATGAAGTCCTGACTGCATTTTTTATTGAAGCCGGCTTTCTTGGTGTCATGTTATTCGGCTGGGACCGAGTCGGGCCAAAATTGCATTACTTATCTACTTTATTGGTTGTTGTGGGGGTAACTATTTCCGCTTTTTGGATTTTATCCGCAAATTCATGGATGCAAACACCCGCTGGCGCCACATTAGAAAACGGCCAATTTGTTGTAACAAATTGGAAAGAAGTTATTTTTAACCCTTCCGTGATTCCTCGTTATTTTCATATGCTCTTGGCATCGTGGATTACGGGCGGATTCATTGTGTTAGGCATTAGTTCTTATTATTTAATTAAACAAATCCACCTTGATTTTGCAAAAAAATGCTTCGGCGTTACGTTGGCAGGATTGTTTATTCTAGTTTTTGCTCAAGGCTATATTGGCGACGTCGTCGGCTTAAAAATCCACCATACTCAGCCTATAAAAACCGCAGCAATGGAGGGCGTTTGGCACACAGAGGTTGGTGCGCCATTAGTTATTTTTGCCCTACCTGATACTGATACCGAACAAAATTACTGGAGCATAGAAATTCCACACCTTGCCTCGGTATTAAACACACATCAATGGAATGGCACTTTAGTTGGTTTAGATACCATCCCAAAAGCAGATCGTCCCTTTGTTCCGCTTCCGTTTTTTTCTTTTAGAATTATGGTTGGATTAGCTGGGGTAATGATTTGCGTTGTGGTTATTGGTGCTTTTCTAGCATGGCGTAATCGGCTATATCAAGCAACATGGTTTCATCGACTCTGTTTGGCATGTACCCCAACCGGCTTTCTTGCGCTGTGGTTTGGCTGGGTTACATCTGAAACCGGAAGGCAACCATGGATTGTGTATAATGTCTTACGGACAGAGGACGCTATATCCAAAGTTGATTTAAATCACGTCATAATTTCTTTTGCTTTAATTTTTATAGTTTACGGTGTTATTTTTGGCTATTTCTACTTCAAATATTTATTTAAAATTATTGCTGCTGGCCCAATACAAACGTTATTGCATAATCAAGATCAACCATTTAGTTATATGAACAAAAAGGAGCAATAGCATGGATTTTTTGGTGGTTGCATGGGTAGGAATTATTGCATTTAGCGTTTTAATGTACGTACTACTTGATGGCTTCACATTAGGAACTGGGATTATTTTACCTTTTGTCGGCAGCAGACAGGAACGCAGCATATTATTTAGTGCGATTTTACCGACATGGGACGGTAATCAAACATGGCTAGTGCTTTCTGGCGCGTCTCTTTACGGCGCATTTCCACTCGCATTTTCAATGCTATTACCAACCCTCTACTCCCCCTTGTTTATTATGTTAGCTGCGTTGTTATTTCGAGGCGTTGTGTTAGAGTTCCGCTTAAAAGCACACGGTGCGGCGATAGATCGCTGGGATAGCTTATTTGTTTTAGCATCAATTATTGTTACTATCATGCAAGGTTTAATTGTTGGCACCTTAGTCACCGGATTTTCTGGCTCTATTCAGCATATGATTATACCAGCACATAACTGGCTAACACCGTTCAGCGCTTTTACTGGCCTCAGCCTAGTGTTTGGTTATGGATTACTCGGCGCAACACGCATGATTATAAAAACTGATGGCGCATTGCAGCATCGCTTGTACTTTATCGCCTCCTGCGCTCTGTTTTGCGTATGGGTAGCCTTGCTAGGAATTAGTTTGTGGACACCGTTTGTAGATGCCTATGCAACAGAAAAGTGGTTTTACTCAAACAATATTAAAAGGTTAGCTATATTGCCGACCATCACGACACTAAGCTTCATCGTCTGCGCATATACATTATTCATTAAAAAAGAAAACCTACCCTACTGGTCAGCGGTTATTATTTTCTGCTGCACTTACTTTGGGTTCGGTTACACAATTTGGCCATACATAGTCCCTCATGTCGTTACAATTTGGCAGGCAGCATCCCACCATAGTTCTTTATTGTTTATGGCAATCGGGGCATGCATTATGTTGCCAGTATTGCTATTTTATACATGGTACTCCTATCGGATTTTCGGAGGTAAAGTGAAAAATGCGATCGAATATTAAGTGGTTTGTCGGTTTATATCTTGCAAGCCTCACGGCTTATGCACTGATTATAACTCTGCTGCACGGTGTTAATGCTTTACTGCAGTGGCTTTAATAATAATTACTGGGACAACTTCGTTATTATATCGTAGATTTTAACTGAGTAATCTAGGTTAAATATTCTGTGAAATAGCCTCGCTCTATCAAAACTCAAAAACATAGCAAGCTGTCAAAATGACTGTTGCCCTTTGAAAATCAATGAGCAATTATTTATTTCTAGGTTGTAAGCTTGTGCTTGTTTCTACACTATTAGCTTGTTCACTTAATTCTTCTACTGTCGCCACACTCTTGCTCATATTAGTTTCATTATCATATTCACTGTCTAACTTTTTACCACAATGATGTAAAGGTAACTTAGAGCAAAATTCTTCGAGACTTGTTTTTGCGCTCTCAATAGCATACAAATAATTTTGAGAAGCGGATGGCAATGAACTACTGTTATCATGATTTTCTAGTTTTTTTACTTCAGAAGAATACCGTTTCTCAAGCAACGAGCTATCTAAATTAATGGTCGTACCGGATTGAAATAATTGACGTTGATTTTCCAAAATGGCATATAATTCATAGATATTGCGAGAATTTTCAAGAGCGGCCAGCACGGCTTTAATTCTGTTATTATGGCTGAACATTGTGCTTACTAAAGACCATTTTACTGCTGCTAAAACCGGAATTATAGATTTTTTTGCTTCTGCTAATGTCGATTTTGCATAATCAATAATTTGCCGTGACTCGTCTATTGTTGGAACTTTGACTATACCTATGGCTGCATCATCACCGAAAGCCCAAGGTTGATCAGATGTTCTAGTTTTGTATTTTATCGATTCAATAGCTTTCTTAAATAATTGTTCAGGTGAAACTTCATTAGGCTGTATGGATAGGTAGCGCATTACATTATGGTTTCTAGTAATATTTTCTTCTATAGTTGTCAATTCGCTATGTATACCATCAGTCAAAAAAACCAATATATCTCCTGCAAGTAACAGAGAATTTGTAACAACGATATCATTAAAATACTCAGCGACCGTTACTTTTTCATTTTTTATGTTTGAATATGGGGAGCTCAGTGGTAAAAAAATTTTCTCCGCAGACTCTCTGCCATGCTCTACCACACCCGCTGCATCATACAGTCGGATGTACCCCCCATCATGTTCGTTTGCAGGTCGATAGATCGCGATTAAATCACTACCAATACCGATAGAAGCTACTCTTGTAACGTTATCTTTTTCAAAAGAGATGGCGCATGCAAAAGTAAAGCAAACTTCAGTACCCGTTTCGCTATAAATACTACCCAATCGATTTGCTTCTTCGTTAATTTCCATGAGCAGTTCTTTCATTATTTTTTCAATATCGTTATGCTCCCCTGAAGAATTTGATAATTTTTCAACATACTTTGAGACAATCGAAGGAAAGAAGTCATTACAAATCAGTGTAGACGCCAAGCTCAAGCATCCGAACGCTCCATCCGCACCGGCAATATAAGGCAGCACTTTTCCCGTCGAGCTAATGACAAAGCCAGAATTTACTGCGTCATCAGTTTGAGTTTTAATGCCCGTAAACCCTTGTGAAGACACATAAAGATTATCTATTTGTGTGCAACATAAGTAACTTAAATTTTCTGGCAACAATGACGTTGGCTGGGTTTTGCCAGTCTCAAAATCTTTTGAAAGCACAACAGGCTGAGTGCTTGCCGCAGAAATAGCGCCTCTATATTCTTTTAAGTTTATTGACGGTTGTTTTTTAAATAAAAACATTTTTCATCCTTTCTATACTTAAAAAAAGTATAGATCAAAATTGAGCTTAGTCAAATTTCAAGGGTGTTACTTGGTTAGTAGTAAAAAATATTTTAAAAGCAATGACATGCACATTAATGTAGAAACAACGGCCTTAATTTAACACCATCATAAAACACAATAAAGTAATAAGAAGAATAGAAAAAAGAAAAACACGCTTTGCCCACTGCGCATCATCTTGGGTTTTAAAACCTTTAAAGGACAAATAAATCCAGTAAAAATTTAAAATGATTGCTGCAGCTAAATAATACACTCCTGCATAGGAGAAAAACGTTGGTAACAACGAGACTATAGCAAACAATACTATATATAGTACTGTACTTTTCTTAGCTCGCTTTACCCCTTTAGCTACAGGCAAAACAGGAATTCCAGCTGCTGCATAATCTTTCAAACGGTAAATTGCTATTGCATATGAATGTGGCATTTGCCATAACACCATCATAGCAAACAAAATGACTGCGCCAATATCACATTGACCACTAGCCGCACAATAGCCTACCACGGGTGGGACAGCACCGGAAACACTACCAATAGCTGTGCCTAATGTTGAAGAACGCTTAAAATAAAACGTATAGAAGACTACATAAAAAATTAATCCGATTAAAGCAATAAAAGTAGCCAAGTTATTTGTATATAAAATAAGCGTAGCAAATCCAAATATCCCTAAAACTATCGCAAATAATACGAGTGCTGTGCCAGAAATTGAACCTTGAGCAGAGGGACGGTGTTTTGTACGCTCCATCAGTTGGTCAATATCGCGGTCCATGTAGTTATTTAAAACGCAGCCACAAGCTATTACCAATGAAATACCTAACAATGTAAAAAAAAGTAATGAAAAGCTAGCATGTGGTTTTACTAAATAAAAACCGCCAATAGTAGTAATTAGATTACCAAAAATTATCCCAGGCTTTGTAAGACTAATATAATGACTTTTTAGCACATCAATGCATCATAAAATAATTAAGATTAGCCATAATCCATATCGAACCTAAGATAAGAATTAACACAACCAAGAATGTGAACATGAAAATATTCATATTCCACTTTGCATCTGATTTATAGCTCAAATGTAAAAAATATACTAATTGTACAAATAACTGGGCTACAGCAAAAATTCCGATAATAACGTAAGATGCCATAGTAGAAAAAGAGTGTTTCCACACTATGACAAAAGGAATAATTGTCAAAATAAGTGATAAAATAAAGCCATGAATATATGACTTTACTGACCCATGGTCATTACCAAAATGTATTTCTAAATTATTGTCGTGATCATGATGGCTCATTTCAGATTAGCTCCATAAGGTAAACGATAGTAAATACAAAAATCCAAACGATATCTAAAAAATGCCAAAATAAACTCAAGCAAGTTAATTTGCGTAAACTGATACGAATTAAGCCGTGTCGCTTGATCTGGATCATCATTCCCAGCATCCAAATTAAACCTACAGTAACGTGAAAACCATGAGTTGCTACTAAAGTGAAAAAGGATGATAGAAATGCACTACGTTTCCAGCTGTTACCTTCCATCACTAGATGAGCAAATTCGTTAACTTCCATAACAACAAATGATAAACCCAGCAAGAAAGTAATAGCTAATAACCATAATACCTGTTTTTGTCGCTGCTTAAATGCTGATAGCAAGGCTAAACCATAGGTGAAACTACTAATCAACAGCAAGAAAGTTTCAACCAAAACATAAGGCAAGCTAAATAGTTCTTTTGGGCCAGGACCACCTGCTAGATTCGCATGCAATACAGCAAACGCTGCAAAAAGTGATGCGAACAAAAGGCAATCGCTCATAATATAAATCCAGAATCCATAAACAATCGTTGATTCTGTATCGTGGTGATGCGCTGTGGCAAGAGATGTTGTCGACATATTATCTTCCTAAAGCTCGTTCTGTTTCTTCTACTTCATCTGCTTTGACATAATAATCTAAATCATAATCAAAAGAGCGAATAAGAACCGTAATTAGAATTCCAACAGCGCCTAGTATAATTAGCCATTGAATATCCCAAATAAATGCAAAGCCAAAAACAAATACTACTGCAGATATGACGATGGGCATCATAGTATTTTGTGGCATATGTATATCTTCATAAGATTTTTTGCTCACTTGTTCTTCAGGCTGTTTTAATTTTTCTTGCTTCTCACTCCAAAATGGATCATGACCATGTACATGCGGAATGTGCGCAAAATTATAAAACGGTGGCGGCGATGATAATGACCATTCCAAGGTTCTGCCATCCCATGGATCACCTGTAAGATCACGATACTCTGGTAAATGGCGGTTTTTAATGCTAACTATCAGCTGAGCAATTTGAAAACCTATACCACACAAAATAACTCCTGCACCAATTGCTGCAACTACTAGATACGGATGCCAACCAGTAGCAGTTTCATAGTGATATAAACGGCGTGTCATACCCATGAAACCTAAGATATACAAAGGCATAAATGCAAGGTAAAAACCAACTATCCAGCACCAAAATGCACATTTACCTAGACGTTCATTTAATTTAAACCCAAACATTTTCGGAAACCAGTAAGTAAAGCCTGCCAAGTAACCAAAAACAACACCACCAATAATAACATTATGGAAATGTGCAATTAAAAATAAACTATTGTGCAATTGGAAATCGGCAGCCGGCACAGACATCAATACACCAGTCATGCCGCCTATACTGAAAGTTACTAGGAAACCTAGCGTCCAAAGCATCGGTGTTGAAAAATGAATACGACCACGATACATGGTGAATAACCAATTAAAAATTTTCACCCCTGTAGGAATGGCAATAATCATTGTAGTTATACCAAACACGGCATTAACATCTGGGCCAGCCCCCATGGTGAAAAAGTGATGTAACCATACAATAAATGACAATATGGTGATAACGGCTATAGCCCATACCATTGTTGTATAGCCAAATATACTCTTCTTACAGAATGTTGATACAACTTCTGAAAACACGCCAAATGCTGGCAATATTAAAATATATACTTCAGGATGACCCCATGCCCATATCATATTCACATACATCATCGCATTACCACCTAAATCGGTTGTAAAGAAATGCATATCAAAATAACGGTCAAACAACAACAAGGCTAAAGTAACTGTTAAAATAGGAAAAGCAATAATAATCAATATGCTGGCAGCAAGAACCGACCAGGTAAATACTGGCATACGCATTAGTGTCATTCCAGGACAGCGCATTTTCATAATGGTAACAAAGAAGTTAATACCTGAAAATAAACTACCTAGACCTGAAATTTCTAAGCTCCATATATAATAATCGACGCCTACCGTAGGACTGTAAGCAACTTCCGACAACGGCGGATAAGCAAGCCAGCCTGTGCCGGCAAAATCACCAACTACTAAAGAGAGGTTAACTAAAACAGCACCAACAACAAATAACCAGTAGCTTAAGGAATTTAAAAATGGAAATGCTACATCGCGAGCACCGATTTGCAAGGGTACAGCTATATTAAACAAGCCAAACATAAACGGCATGGCCATAAAGAAAATCATAATAACGCCGTGAGCCGAGAAGATTTGATCAAAATGTTCTGGAGGTAAGTAACCGTGATTTGCGCCCACAGACATGACTTGCTGAGTACGCATCATTATGGCGTCAGTAAATCCGCGAAGCAGCATTAAACCGGCTGCAAAAACGTACATTACACCAATCTTTTTATGGTCAACGGTGGTTATATACTCTTTCCATAGCCAGGTCCATTTTTTGTAATAGAACAGGGGGAAGATACCCGCCAGGACCAGCAAAGCCATAAAAGTTGCTGCACCCATAATAATTGGGTTGTCATACGGAATTGATTCTAATGTTAATTTACCAAGTATATGCATATTAATTACTCGACAGATGGAAGTGTTTCATGGGAACAAGACATAGGCATCATAAACTTCATAACCTCGTCATTAAAAATATTAGTGGCAACAGACGAAAAATACTGAACCGGAACTGCGCTGCTTGGTGCAATAAGTGAGTTAAACTTCTCCTCTGACAGACTTTCAGAAGATGAGTTTTTAACTGTTTCAACCCATGCTGCAAATTCATTTGATGACTCCGCTTTTACTTTGAAAAGCATTTCTGCAAACCCTTGGCCACTATAATTGGCTGAATTTCCATCATATACGCCTGGCACATTAGCAATCAAGTGTAAGCGAGTTCTCATGCCTGCCATTGCATAAATTTGACCGCCTAATTGAGGCACCCAAAAAGAATTCATAGGGCCTTGGGATGTAATTTCAAAACTAATAGGGGTGTCAACTGGAATTTCTATATAATTAATTGTCGCAATTCCTTGTTCTGGATAAATGAAAACCCATTTCCAATCTAAAGCAATGGCTTGAATTGTCACAGGCTTAACTTTTGAATCTAGAGATCTATAAGGATCCAAGCTGTGAGAAGTAATCCAAGTAATTATACCTAATATAAGAATAATTATGCACGGAATACCCCAGCAAAATATTTCTAATTTGGTGCTGTGTGACCAAGTTGGGTCATATGTAGCCGCCTTGTTTGACGCTCTATATCGCCAAGCAATCACTGCCGTCATTATAATAACTGGAACAACAATAAGTAACATTAAGATAAAAGCGATGACGATTAAGCGAGCTTGCTCAGATGCAATTGCTCCTTTGGCATCAAACATGGCCAAATGGCAACCACTCAGCAAGGGCATAGTCGCCATCACTACCAATAACAAAAACCATTGTTTAAATCGTTGGGGCATCATATTCCTCTTAAACAAAGACAAAAAGGATTGCGCGCAGCAATCTCCGATTGTCGGATTTTAGCAAAAACCTGCGCCTGCGTCTACTTCTTGAATCAAATATTATTTGCAAACTTTCTTAATGCTTAAGGCGCGTCGATATTTTATGCTGATAATTTAGACAAAAAAACATGGCGTTCAACTTAGATAGCTTGATAAAAGAATCTATTGCCTAACAAAAATCACGTAACCTTAGGCTGCAAGATAAAATAATGCTTAGCATACTGCGTAAACTGTGTTCGCCAGGTATCGCTACTAATTAGCCAGCGTATAGCGCCTCAGCGGCCTTACGCTTATGCCGACCCTGGACGCAGGTTAAGCTTGGATCAATAAGCATACGTTGACTCAAGGCCTCCCGCCCTAATAGCAAGCGAAAAGTTAGCGGATCACGGTTTGACAGAGATAGCTCAATGTCCGTCACTGCTGCCCCAAGCCTTAGCTTAGTCATAATGATGTAGCGATGTTCCTTATGTCCATTTGAGCTCATAATATAACGCTGATCAACAATAGGGGCGCAACACTCAACAATAATTTCTGTATTCGCCTGAAGTGGATGTACCTTAAAAAAAACATGGCGCTGATCTTCGGAATGAATATCAAATGCATGTATAGCAGAAGTCTTGGCGCCTGTATCAATTTTCGCTTTGATGGCAGGAATAGCAATATCTGGCAATGCGCACCACTCGCATCGACCAACGAGGAGAAGCTTATCCGTCAATGGGTGTTTCACGTGCCGCATCCTCTTCTTTAGCATTATCACTTAGTTCTTGCAGCCACTCTGTTTTATGCACTTCTGTCGAATCTTCGCCAAAACAAGCAATATGAAAAACGGCCGCGCCTTCATGAATCAAGGGTGAATCACTTAGGCCAATAATCATGCCTGCAATAGGCGAAATCACTTCATAATCATGAGCATCCATAGGGTGAATTAGGGTCGCAAGGATATCGCCCTTTTTAACATAATCACCAAGAGTTTTTTTAGCGAGAAATACTCCGCCATACTGAGAACGCACCCAGTAACTTGATTTCGCAATTTTTGACGGTGATCTTTCGACAAAAGCCGCTAAAATTGATGGCAATGTTTTTAAATGTTGCATCATGCTCATATGTGGCAACATTTTTAAATGCTGCATAACACCAATAACGCCAGCGACGCCTTTGTGAATACAATTTTCTTCAAAACGTGACGCCTCACCGGCCTCATAAAGTATGCAAGGAATTTTATGATGTTTTGCATACTCTCTTAAAGAGCCGGAACGTAACGGTGTTGGTATAATAACTGGAGCGCCAAACGCTTGCGCGAGCTCCATAGACTCTGTGTCATTCATATCGACACGTATCTGTGGATAATTAGAGCGCTGCAAGGATCCTGTATGCAAATCTATAATATGGGTGACTTTTGAAAAAATACTTTGCGTCAGCATATAAGCAAATCGACTCGCAAGCGAACCTTTTTCCGAGCCTGGAAATGAACGATTTAAATCACGACGATCAGGCAAGTATCTATCCTGAAACAGAAAACCGTAAATATTAACTACTGGCACGGCAATAATCGTTCCCGCCAAGGCAACGGCATTATGTTGCGAGGCTTTCATTAATCGATGAATAATTTCCACACCGTTAACTTCATCACCATGAATAGCGGCCGTGATACATAAAACAGGGCCAGGCTCAACACCATGAATGACATGCACAGGCAAATGGACAGGGGTGAAATTGTATAATTTCGGCACCGGAAGATATACGACGGCGTGCTCGCCTGGCTGAACTACTTGATCAAAAATTTTGAGCGATTTTACTTTATCCATTTTTTTGTCCATTTTTTTATCCTTGATAGCGGCTGTTGGGCGCAATTGGCTTTGCTTTCCTTTCAATATAATGAATAATCAAATCAGCAATATCAATCCCCGTAGCGCCTTCGATGCCTTCTAACCCAGGCGAAGAGTTAACTTCCAAAACAAGAGGGCCTCGATTCGAACGAAGAATGTCAACACCCGCCATCTTCAACCCCATAACCTTAGCGGCATGAATCGCAATAGAGCGCTCCTCTTCAGTAACATCGATTACTTGCGCGCAACCACCACGATGAACATTTGCACGAAATTCGCCCGGCGCAGCTTTTCGCCTCATAGCAGCAACCACTTTATCACCAACAACAAAGCATCGAATATCCTCACCCTTCGATTCTTTAATAAATTCTTGCAAAATAATATTAGCATTTAAACCAGCCAAAGCTTGCACAACGCTTTCTGCGGCTTTAATTGTTTCTGCCATCACAACACCCACGCCTTGCGTACCCTCCAGTAATTTAATAATTAACGGTGGGCCACCAACTAATTTAATTAAATCATGAACACTTTCAGCGCTGGGCGCAAAACCAGTAATCGGCATCTGAATGCCCTTCATTACCATTAATTGTTGCGCGCGCAATTTATCACGTGACCGCGTAATTGCCAAAGATGAATTAATCGAGTAAACGCCCATAGTTTCAAACTGCCTAACAATCGCGGTGCCATAAAAAGTACGCTTTGCGCCGATGCGCGGAATAATTGCATCCAGCGGCCCAACATCACATCCCTGGTAATGCACAGCAGGATCATTAGCACAAATATTGACATAACATTTTTGGTAATCAATAACAGAAACATCATGCCCACGCGCAACTGCTGCCTCTTTTAGACGTTTCGTAGAATAGATCGTGTCTTTTTGCGATAAAATAGCTAACTTCAAAGGGGCCTCACTTTTTCATTTTTATACTCTACTCTAACGAAAAAATGAGAAAACAGCTATAAAAAATTAAAGCGTACTGGCATTTAGTATTTCAAATTTTACCAGCTACTATAGCTGTGCATCCGATGGGTATATTTTCAACAAAAATTATCAACGCACTCTCTCATCCTTTCGAATACTTTATAAAAAAGCCTATATCTATCTTCGAAGAAGTGATCCAACAAATGACGATTACTCCTAGCAAAATAAATGATTGATAATTGCTCAAATTTGAGGTAAATTGTAATTGATCAGAAAAAATTGATTGACTTAAAAAAATTCGGAGAGATGGCTGAGTGGTTGAAAGCGCACCCCTGGAAAGGGTGTATACGTGCAAGCGTATCGAGGGTTCGAATCCCTCTTTCTCCGCCAGTTTACAGCGCTCAAACTTTGTGGATGTCATTTTTTAAATTATCAAACCACCCTCTGAATCCAAGGGGACCGTTGCAAAAAATAATTTAAAGTAAAAAAACCATTTTCTTCTACACTTTAAGAATCAACTTGTTTTGCGAAAAAATATTCCCTTTAGGACAATATCTTAATTGTCCTTTTTGTACAGCTCGCATTATTTCAAGACCATCAATAGCCGCAGCTGCTGTTTCAAATGATTGATACGTATGCGTTCGGTGATTTACAGGCCGCATTGTCAACCAGCCGATCAAATTTATTTTAGTGCCACCTGCTGAAGTTCTTCTGCAGTCATGTAATCAGGTAATAATTTTCTGTAATCATCTTCTGTTTTGCAGAAGCGAATGCGATTGAAAATAAACGTGAGATAAGAGTGTTCGTTGAATCCGTTTTCTTTTGCGGTCATGAGGATGCTGTAAAAGATGGCACCGGCTTTTGCACCGCGCGGATTTCCCGCAAATAACCAATTCTTTTTCCCCAATTTATAGGGGCGAATCGCGTTCTCGATGAGATTATTATCGATATGAAGCTTTCCATCGTCGATATAGCGAATCAATTTGCTCCAGTGATTGAGAAGATATTGCATCGCTTGACCTAACTTGCCTTTGGGTGGCGCTGATGTGTGATGCTGAATCAGCCAAGCGTGAATTTTGTCGAGCTGCGGTTTGGCTTGTTCTTGCCTGATGTGATATTTTTCGTCTACCGTTTTATCTTTGATTTGTGACTCAATGTGATAAAGCACGCCAATCATCTCTAGCGCTTGATACGCTAATCCCTTGGGTTTGTTTTTCGCTATTTTCTGTAGCTCAGCAAACGGCCGTCGACCATGCGCCATGCAACCTAGGCGAATAACATGGGTGAGATCCTCCGTCCAATCGTAACCGGAATAACCATCTACTTGTAAATGTCCTTGAAAACCAGCAAGAAATAATTTTTTAATTTAGGCGGAATTTGTGCGGAATGTTAGATGCATTATAATTCATGTGCTATAATGTATAGCAAATAATCGAAGTCTTAAAATAAAGACCGGTGATCTTCAACAGCTCAATACACTCATAGCGCTTACGCCACGTGATATCGAAGCGATGGTTCGCGCAGAGAATTTTGGAGCATTTCGACGGGCAGCGCGTTATGATCATCTTGAAGTCATCAATCGACTGATAGCGCTTTCGCCAGGTGATACCCAAGCGATGGTTCGCGCAGAGAATTTTGAGGCATTTCTAGAGGCAGCGACTAGTGGTCATCTTGAAGTCATCAATCGACTGATAGCGCTTTCGCCAGGTGATACCGAAGCGATGATTCGCGCAGAGAATTTTTACGCATTTCGATTGGCAGCGGCTAAAGATCATCGTTCGGTGATTAAGCGCCTCCTTTTTTTTCCTGAAGTATTCGCTCATGCTGAAATGCACCAACGTGAATATCATCAATATACTCAAGAATTTGTAGAGGCTGCCTTAGATCAATTACGCAGTGAAATGGACCTGTTTTCTTTCAGCCGTCCCAATGCTGTTTACGATGTCATAACGAGTGAAAAAACCCGCTTGTATTTTTACATCATGAGACACCTCATTCGGCAAAATACTCCAGAAGGTTTGGC